>JAFRLB010000061.1 GCA_017431405.1 Erysipelotrichaceae bacterium
ACACCTCTATGGATAAAACTTGCCATTGTTTTTTCAACTTTGGCCATTTTGACTGGGTTGTATTTCGCGGGAACAGGATTCTCCAATGAAGTTCCTAAAAACAAACAGAAAGATTATGTAAATTATAATGGTGCTTACTTAAGAGCCGGCGACAAGGCCTATTTAGACGTAACAGGAATAAGTGAGGCCATCAGTTACAGAGACGGCAGACATTTCCATATCGTCATGGATGAAAAGATAAAAGAGGATGAATGGTATTATTATATAGTTTTATTGAATGATGAAACATTTGACAAAATGACAAAGCAGCAGAAGTTCTATGACGATGAAAACAGTGAGGCGGTTTCTTTCCGTTTATGGGGAACGATTATTTCCCCTTCCAGCGCTTTCGTCGATGAAGTATGCGAATATCTCGATATGGAGTATACTGATTACTATGATACCTTTGGCGATACTTATCTGTCAGTAAACACTTCAAACGAGACTAAGGTACTGTTAGTATCCCTGATCACTTTCATCTCCTTCTTTATATTAGTTGCCTCCCTGATCATGCTGCTTTTGCATAAAACCAGAGTCAGCAAGATGATCAGAATGTTGAAGACATATCTGTTATTGGACAGGGCAGCTGATGAACTTGGCAAGGCTCCTGTCAGTAACGCAGATCCAATATTTACCAGAAACTTCCTGTTCAACCGTAAGACTGTAACAACAGCCTTCATGCCTGATGTAATAATGGTTGACCAGGTTAATAACGTCAGAGAACATATCTTAGCCGGTTACCTGCGTCAGGGCTTATATGTAGCCTTAGCCGGCAAGGATGCATCCCAGTATCCTGAGATAATAAACAGAATCAGGGAATGTAACTCTGAACTGATGACCGAATACAATTCCGCAAACATGCAGAAATACAGCGAAATTGTTAACGAAGGAAAAGCAACACAATAATCAATCAGTAAAAAAAAGAATCGCCGGAACGCTATCCGGTGATTCTTTTCATTTTATTTCTTTACGAGGTCAACCAGTACTTTTCCTTCAGTTCTGCCGGAAGCTGTTACCAGTATTACATAGTCACCTGCAGGCAGTTCAAATGTTTCCGTATCATTTCCAGAAACCTTTACGGTATGTACAACATTGCCAATGCTTACGTCATCTGATGAGCTGTCTGTATCGATGAATACTGTTGCTTCTGCAAATTCCAGCTGCAGTTCACCCTTTTTCAAATCAGTAGTAATGACAATCTTTTCATCACTGTCCAATGTGAAATAAGATGATTCGCCATACTTGCCGTCATCAGCTGTAGCTTCAATGGTGACATTATTACTGCTGCCTGAAAATGTATAACTGAAACCCTTACAGCCAGTTAACAGTAACGTCATTGCGATTAATAAAGTTATAATCTTTTTCATATTCCATTCTCCTTATAAACCTTATCCATTATAACATTATTCACACGTTAAAGAAAAAGACTGCAGATATTTCTGCAGTCTTTTATTGAAAAGAATTTCTAACGATTACTGAGCTTCGTATTTCTTTAATAAGTTGTTGAAACGTCTCTGAGCATCGGTCTTAGCCTTTTCATATAATTCCTCAGCCTTTGTAGGGTTAACCTTGACTAAGTTATTATATCTAGCTTCATCCATTAAGAAGTCTCTGAACTTATCGAAGTCTGGCTTCATGTAGTCGATTGTTAATGGCTTTTCGTTTCTTGGATCGTAACGGTATAATGCTACGTAACCGCACTGTACAGCTTCCTTCTGTACCTGCTGCTGCTTAGATAAGCCGCCCTTGATACCGTGTAATTCACATGGACAGTAAGCAATGATCAGTGATGGTCCGTTGTAGCTTTCAGCTTCTTTCAGAGCCTTGATAGCCTTAACACGGTCAGCACCCATACAAATGCTTGCTACGTATACATGTCCATAGCTCATAACGATCTGGCCTAAGTCCTTCTTAGCTACAGCCTTACCGCCAGCTGCGAACTGAGCGATTGAAGCAGCCTGTGAGCTCTTAGAAGACTGTCCACCAGTGTTAGAGTAAACTTCTGTATCCAATACAAGAACGTTAACGTTCAGGTTGTTAGCCATGACATGGTCTAATCCACCGTAACCGATATCATATGACCAGCCGTCACCACCAACGATCCATACTGATGCACTTACTAAGTCTCTGCTGTCCTTTAATAAAGGCTTAACATTTTCATTAGCGCTGGCTTCTAAGGCCTTAACTAATGCAGGCTGTAAACGCTTTTCTTCAGCACGGTTGCCGCTGATTGATAAGTATTCTTCAAATAATGCCTTTAATTCTGGTTCAACGTTTTCTAATTCGTCTTCCATGATCTTTAACATTGAAGCTCTCTTGTAGCTTCTAGCTAAAGCCATACCATAACCGAATTCAGCATTGTCTTCGAATAATGAGTTAGCCCAAGCAACACCGTTGCCGTCTTCATCCTTAACGAATGGAGTAGATGGTGTTGAACCGCAGTAGATTGAAGAACAACCTGTTGCGTTAGCTACTAACATGTCAGGTCCGAATAACTGTGAAACTAACTTGTAGTATGGAGCTTCACCACAACCTGGACATGAACCTGAAACTTCGAAGTATGGTTTCAGGAACTGAGAACCCTTAGGTGTATCAGTTGAGAAGTACTGGCTCTTATATTCTGTTTCCTTATATAAGTAGTCAGCTAATGGAGCCTGAGGCAGCTGTTCCTTAACATCAACCATTGTTAATGCCTTGTTGCCAGCCTTGCCTGGACATTCCTTAGCACATAAGCCACAGCCTACACAGTTGTCTGGTGAAACCTGAATTCTGAACTTCAGATCTTCAACGCCCTTGCCCATAGCCTTGATTGTTTCAAATTCCTGTGGAGCATTAGCGATTTCTTCATCAGTTAATAAGAACTGTCTGATTGTTGCATGTGGACATACGAATGAACAGAAGCCACACTGGATACAGTTATCAGGATTCCACTTTGGAACGAATGCAGCGATGTTACGATGTTCATTGTAAGAAGCATTGTTTCTCATTGAACCGTTTAATACACCGTGCTTTGTGAATGCTGATACTGGCATTTCATAACCATATAAGTTACCGATCTGGTTAACATATTCATCCATGTAAGCATCGCCTGTCTTTGGTAATTCGAAGTGTGGATCTAATTCAGCCCATTCTGGCTTAACTTCAACCTGTACTAAGCCTTCGTTACCTGAGTCGATTGCCTTGTAGTTCATGTTAACTACGTCATCACCCTTACGGCCATATGACTTCTTAGCTGCAGCCTTCATCAGTTCAAGTGCCTTTTCATATGGCATGATCTGAGTATTCAGAGCGAAGAATGAAGACTGTAAGATTGTGTTAGTATGACGTCCCATACCGATTTCTGCAGCGATGTCTGTTGCATTGATGATATAGAACTTAGCATGCTTCTTAGCTAACTGATATTTCATTCTGTTAGGTAAGTAGTCAGCGATCTGATCCTTGTCTAATGTTGTGTTCAGTAAGAATGTACCGCCATCCTTCAGATCAGCGATCAGGTCATATTTCAGAGCATATGAATCTAATGAACAAGAAACAAAGTCAATGTTTGTTACATAGTATGTAGAACGGATTGGTGTAGGGCCGAAACGTAAGTGGCTTCTTGTAACACCGCCAGCCTTACGAGAGTCATACTGGAAGTATGCCTGAGCGTATAAGTCAGTGTTATCACCAATGATCTTAACAGAAGACTTGTTAGCACTTACTGTACCATCTGAGCCTAAGCCCCAGAACAGACATGAAGTGTAATCACTTGGTACTGTGAATGTTGGGTCAACATCTAATGACAGATGTGTAACATCATCGTTAATACCTAATGTGAATTCTTCTCTTGGGTTTTCCTTGCATAATTCATCATATACGGCCTTGATCTGGTTAGGCTGTGTATTCTTGCTTGAGATACCATAACGGCCACCGATTAATTCGATGTCGGTATTTCTTAATACGTTTAAGACATCCAGGAATAATGGTTCACGTGTGCCCATTTCCTTTGTTCTGTCTAATACAGCGATTCTCTTAACTGTCTTTGGTAAGACATTGCAGAAGTACTTAGCTGAGAATGGACGGTATAAGTGAACCTTAACAACACCGACCTTCTGGCCTGAAGCGTTTAATGCATCAACTACTTCTTCGATTGTCTCGTTAACTGAACCCATAGCAACGATAACTCTGTCAGCATCTGGTGCGCCATAGTATACGAATGGTTTGTATTCTCTGCCAGTGTGCTTGCTGATTTCTGCCATGTAATCATTTACGATGTCAGGAATCTTATTGTAGTGTTCATTCTGAGCTTCTCTGCCCTGGAATGTAATGTCATCGTTTTCAGCTCCGCCTCTGGTAACTGGATTGCCATGAGGATTCATAGCATTCTGACGGAATGCTTCTAAAGCATCCTGGTCGATTAAGCTCTTTAAATAATCATAATCCATTACTTCAACCTTCTGGATTTCATGAGATGTTCTGAAACCATCGAAGAAGTGAATGAATGGTACTGAGCCCTTAATTGCTGATAAGTGAGCAACACCTGCCAAGTCCATGGCTTCCTGTACTGAGCTTGAAGCTAACATACAAGCGCCTGTCTGACGGCATGCATAAATATCCTGGTGGTCACCGAAGATACTTAATGAACGGCTGGCCAGAGATCTTGCTGCTACGTGGATAACGCCTGGTAACAGTTCGCCGGCAAGCTTATAAATGTTAGGAATCATTAACAATAATCCCTGTGATGCAGTAAATGTTGTTGCTAAAGCACCAGCCTGTAATGTACCGTGAACAGCACCAGCTGCACCGGCTTCTGACTGCATTTCAGCTACTTTAACAGTACTGCCAAAGACGTTCTTACGTCCCTGTGTAGCCCATTGGTCAACTACTTCAGCCATAGTTGAACTTGGAGTAATAGGGTAAATAGCAGCAACTTCTGTAAACGCATAAGCGACATGAGCAGCAGCTGTATTACCATCCATGGACATGAATTGTTTTGTCATTAGTTATGCCTCCCTTGTTTTCCATCACAATTATAAAACAAAATATTTTTGCACTCAACAACGATTATTATTTTATTTTAACTATTTTATATATTAAAAAACGCTCCTGTTACGGAGCGTATATATTATATCTATAAATATATGTTTTACATTGGTTCTTTGTGATAGCTTCTGAAATATAAGCCGAATGCTGCACCACATATGCCACCGGCAATGTGAGCTAACTGAGAAATGTTATCAGCTGAATATAATGCATCATATACTTCCTGGCCCAGATAGATGACCATGACAAGGATCAGGGTCAATGGTATCTGGCCTTTTTCAAAGCTTGTGGCACTTGCCAGTACGATCATCATGAATACAACACCGCTGGCCCCACATAAGGCAATGTTAGGGAACAGTATGTTATTGGCAATACCACCAATTACTGCTGTAATCAGAATCATCTTCATCAGATTCTTGCTGCCATATTTTTCTTCGATCATTGGTCCAAGTAACAGAATGTACATTATGTTACCAAGGAAATGATCCCAGCCGGCATGACCAAATACATATGTTACCAGTCTTAAGTAAGTTAACGGATTAAACAGACTGTCATTATAGGTCATGAACAGTAATCTTAAACTATAACCATTTGTCGCATTAGTTAACAGTAAAACCAACAAACAGATCAAAGAGAAGGTCAGAGTAACAGGCGCATTGTAATCGATGAAAAACTTTTTCTTCATATAATCAACCACCTTCCTAAAATAAAAAAAATAATGGTGAGGAGTAAGGGACTCGAACCCATGACCCCTTCCACGTCAAGGAAGTGCTCTCCCAGCTGAGCTAACCCCTCACAATTATTGATACTATATTACCACGTTTCTTCTATTTTGTTAATTTAAAATTAGGATGAAACAGTTTTGTTCGCTCATTATAGCTGTCATCAGTCATGACAAAGCCGTTTTTAGCCAGTATTTTACCGAAATACACATTCTCCGGATTATTGGTAGCGTCTATTTCATTGGCATCAATATAATCAAAGGCATACTGTAAAACTCTTTCAATTGCCTCACTACCAAAACCTCTATTCCAGTATTCCGGACATACATATACTTCTATTCCATATCTTTTTCTATTTCCCTTTACCGGTATTAAACCACAGGCGCCTAAAAACTCATGCTTATTGGTAAACATTGGCCAGCATTCAACATGATACTTTGACTCATTGTAGATTTGCTCGTTAAGCTTGGATACAACTTCATCATTACTGACGACATCGGCCAGATACCTGTAAACTTCCTTGTTCTGCCAAAGTCTCTTAGCCAGTAACAGGTCATTCTTTTCCCATCTGGAAAACTGAATGTTTTCTGACTTCATGAAATACTTTCTGGTATTTTCCTTATTTACGCTTTTCCTCTGCATCTCTTCCTTATTCTTTAATAAGAAAGTAGTGTCACCGGGATTAAGAGAATATACGATCTTCTTGATTCTGTCATGCTTGTATTCCTTGCGAACAAAGTCCATCAGAACATGACTGTGATAGCCATGCACAACTAAAAGCTCTGTACATTTCCATGGTAAGGAATCCAGTAAATGGTTCAGAGCTATCTTACTCTCTATAACTGTCATTTCATGAAGATCAATTCGCTGTTTCATTTTCCTTAAAATATTTCATTTTCTTACGGTAATCCAAACCCGTATAGAAAGATTCATCATTTATGTAATTCAATAATACCTGACAATCCGTCTTCCCTTCAAGAAAACTGCCAAATAATTCCACTATCTCAACACCGGTAGCGGTTGCCTTAACTCCCAATTCATAGAAAGAATCATCAGATGTAATTTCTTCATCAGCAGGATTACGCCACTTTCTCTTACCAAAATTCATGGCATCCATCCTGTCATCATATTTTTCAGGCAACATCATGCTTGTTGCCAGGCCATTTAAGCCCATTAAAGAATCAAGTTTACCTATGAACCCATGTTTCTTATAATCAGGATCCCACAACAGCTTATAAACATTAATGAAATCGTTGATGCTATCAACAATCAAGTTTTCACTTATGCCAGCCCCATAGCATCTATCCAACACTGTTCTGAGCAGTTTGGCGATAGCCTTCTTTTCATTTTCCTTAACCTTTATAAGCTTTTTAGGACAGTAATAACTGGTATCCAGCTTATTATCTGCAATCAGCTGTTTATCAATTTGCATTTCAAATAAGGCATGCTTATTGCCTGCTTTTTCATTTAAACTTCCGGTTTCATAGAATACATACGGATGAACAGTCTTATCTAATGCCCAATGACAATAGTAACCGGCAACATAGGCAACCATCATATCATCATCAATACTGACATTATCCATTAAGGCCTTAAATGATTCATTGATCTTTTCATCGTGTAACAGGTCAGCACAGCCACGTACCTTCTTTGTGTTTCTTTTACCTTGCAAAGGCAAACGGTGATACGCAATGAAAATGTCAGGTCCCTGACAGCCCAGCATGAATACCCCTCTATGCTTCTTGATAATGTTTCTTAGTCTGTCATTAAACAGTCTGGTACTGATCAAGTCACCGTACCAGCAATGAGCAATTATATCCGGCATTTCTACCTCTCAACTTTATATAACACATAAATAATTATAAAAGGAATTTGTATTTCAGCCAACTATTGATTATTGATGAACAGAATGAATAGGGTGAGCTTATGTATGAAATATACAAAAGAAATAGTATTATTTTTTGATAGCATTCATGCTATCATAATTATGTGCAGAGGTTATGAAGATATTTGAAATAATATTTTACCAAACATCTGATGGGCACTGTGAATTCTGGGATTATTTAGGAGATGCGTTTCTTTTGCTGCATCATTTCAGAAAGAGTTCGCAAAAAACGCCTAAAATGGAGATTCTAAAAGCCCATAAGGAAATAGCCGATTATTCAAAAAGGAAGGATATACAGATATGAAGGCCTGGAAACAATACAAGCAATACTTTAAAGACATAAGCGACACTGACAAAGAAGACATGGAATATATCGACAGTATATCCTCTATCATCAGTTCAGTGATAAGCCAGAGAATGGAAACAGGTCTTTCACAGAGAAGTCTCGCAGAAATATGTCAGATTCCACAATCTACATTGGCTAGAATTGAATCATACAAGACAATACCTAACCTGGAAACGCTTCTTAAAATAATGCGACCTCTGGGACTTACATTAACTGTATCTGCAATTAATAGTAATGCAGACATGTAACGCAAAAAATAGTAGTGTTTCCACTACTTCAGTTTTGAGGCATTCAGTACTGCCAGTACTGTAACAATGGCATCTATGCAATAGATCAGCCATAACGGTATCATTTCAATGAAACCGAGTACTATCAGTACTATTTTTATTAAGGCACATAAGAGTATTGTCCAGGTAACATTTCTGCATGTTCTTCTGGCAATCTTACGTCCCTTTACCAGTCCTTCCAGTGATTCATACATCAGTATTACATTACTGTTGGCAAAGGCACTGGCTGAATTCTTAACACCCATTGATATGCCCAATGTTGCGGTATCAAGAATCGGCTTATCCTTTTCACTTTCACCAACATAGGCAACATCTCTGCCCTGTCTTTCAAACAGCACGATCTTATCGATCTTATCCTGCTGGCTCATCTCACCAAATACGGCACTTAAGTTATAAACCTTCTTATAGCTTTCCAGTTCTTCCTGACTGTCAGCGCCAAATAAGGCAATGTTATTAACTTCCTGTTTCTTTAAGTCATTGACATGCTTGACAGCTTCTTCCTGACTGTTGTCTTCAAATAATACTGCACCAAGGTAGTTTTCCCTGTCACATACATAAACGGCGTTCTCCAGACTTTCATCAAGATTCTTTACCTTTAACTGCTTCATGTATCTTAAGTTACCGATATGATACTGCTTACGGCCATATCTGGCACTTACACCCAGACCTGGCTCAACGGTAAAGTTATGAACCTTGGAAGGATCATAATTAATGTTCTGACTTTCAACAATTGCCTTGGCTAATTCATGATCACTATAGCTTTCAATTGCCGTAACGATGGTCATGAATTCATTCTCATCCATCTCGGTCTTGATTTCTCTGACAATATACTTATCCTTTTTCAGGGTATCATTCTTATCAATGACCAGATAGTCAAATTCATTTAACAGTTCCAGATATCTGGCTCCCTTAACCAATACACCGTTAGTCGCTGCCTTGCTGGTTCCGCAATAGAATGCCAGCGGGATAGAAAGTAACAGAGCCAATGGATAACTTATTGCCAGTAAGCAACAGGAGGCAAAGATGCTTTGCTGGTAAGTGGTATTCATGGCTGTAGGGCCTAATATTGAGTATCCTATTGCCACTATAACAACTGTCGGCGCAAAGAACTTATTGAACTTATGCAGGATCTCTTCAGCCTTGCTGTGAGACATCTTGCATTCACTTACTACTTCATTAATACGGCTGATGGTTGATTCTTCAAGTGTTCTGATGGCTTTAACAGTAATGGTATTACCGACGTTAACACTGCCGCCGGTAAGTACATCACCAACATGCACTTCTACTGGTTTCTTCTTATTGTTCAGACTTCTGACGGAAATGATGGTATCACCTTCTGTGATGATACTGTCTACCGGTATTCTTTCATTATTATTAACCTGCAGTAACATTCCTTCAGTGATCTTATCATTACCAATGTTCATAATCTGGCCATCCTTTGACCAGTGAGCAGCAAACTTTACAGGTGTACTATTTAAGTTGATTTTATTCTTTATACCGGTAATAAACGTTCTGCAGAAATACTGGCACAGGCGGTATAACCAGATGACGATTACGGCGTCAAATCCCTTATCAATGTAGAAACAAGGCAAGGTAGCCAGCGAAATAAGTACTGAGCCTCTGTTAAGTCTGAACTTGATAATTGATTCATAGGCATCGATGATGATGTCATAGCCGCTTAGCATGTAACTTACAGCCATGGCAATGTTATAAAAGTCACCTTCTAAGAAGAATACGGCCACCAGGAAAAAGATTACCGCAATAAGTAACCTTATTATTACTCCATCATTTTCAACAGTTACTTCATTATCAAATGACAAAAAGTCAATTGAACTGTTTTTTTCAATTTTCTGTGTCATTTCTGAAGTGTTTACCTGTTCTGTCATTGTAGTAACTCCAACCTCTGTCAATTTTAAATGATATAGTATTATTCAAATCTTTGCAACTAAAAGAGCTGTAAGCACTTGCCTACAGCTCCTTAAACATCTCTTCTCTTGGAATTCTCTTGGTATGATTGGGTGCCGGAACACTTGTTTCTGCAGCGTAACCTACTGGTAATAACATTATAACCTGTTCATTTTCCGGTAATTCAAATGCTTCATGAGCCTTGCTTGGTGCAAACCAGCCAACCCAGACACTGCCTAAGCCTAAACTTGCAGCTTCAAGCATCATGTGGTCACAAACGATTGATGCATCCTGAGTGCCTGAAGTAATTTCTTCTTCCAGATCATTATGCCATTCCTTATTCTTATCAACGGCGATCATGAATACGACAGGAGCGTTGTAGGCACATCTGGTAACGTCTCTGATCTTCTGAATTGCTTCTTCACTCTTTAAGACATAGACTTTTACAGGCTGGAAATTCTTAGCTGAAGGAGCTGCCATTCCTGCCGCAATGATCTTGTCCAGTTTTTCCTGTTCAACAGGTTTGTCTGCGAAATTTCTTACTGAATATCTTTCCTTTAACAGTTCTAATAATTCCATCTTCTCTTTTCCTTTCGTTTTTCTATTTACAGAAAACAGTTTTTTAATTATACTAAATGTACTGCCGGTTTAGCTCAGTGGTAGAGCACACCCTTGGTAGGGGTGGGGTCGTGAGTCCAATTCTCACATCCGGCACCACTTGTACATGAACACACTTCGGTGTGTTTTTTATTTTATTTCATTCAGCATCTGCTCTGGATTGTCAGATGCATTTACCATTTCAAAAGCCTTTATGATGATGCCGTTTTCATCGATCAGATATGTGCTTCTGACGATTCCGAAGTACTTACGGCCATACATGCTCTTTTCCTGCCAGGCACCATAAGCCTCAATTACCTCATGGTTTTCATCTGACAGAAGTGTAAATGGTAAGCCATATTTCTCTTCAAACTTCTTATGAGAAGCAACACTGTCCTTACTTACACCAAGTACTACTGCTCCCTTTTCCATGAACTGTGGATATAATGAAGCAAAGTTACAGGCCTGCTTTGTACAGCCTGAAGTATTATCCTTTGGATAGAAATACAGAATTACCTTCTTACCACGGTAATCTTCCAAAGAATGCATTTTGCCATTCTGATCAGGCAAGGTAAATGACGGTGCCTTTGTGTTCAATTCCAACATCTTACTGTTTCCTTTCCGCAAGTATCAGATCACAAGCTTCCTTGATGTATTCAGTTACTGTTCTTTCCTCAACTCCAACAATGGCTATGTTGCACTTGTTCATTGGAATTAAGATTTTCCTGGCACCACTTTCGGAAACTGCCATGGCCATATTCGGGGTTATTTCACCCAATAAGGAATTGGCAGCGATGATGCCCATTGGTCCAACAATGTAATCAGCGTTACGGCTGTTTACCACCACCGGATTTTCACCTGTAGCGGCCTGCACCCCTGTTTTCAACATGGCAGCCGTAGCTATGGCATTAGTGCCAATCGCGATAACCTCTTCACCAAAACCTGACTTTACCAGCTGTTCACAGACAGCCTTGCCGATCTTGCCGCCCTGTCCATCTATTACGACGATTTTCATGATTAATTCCTTCTTGTTAACATGGTGTAAGAGTCACCGGCCTGAATGAAGCTTACCTTTAAGTCAGCCGGTAAGATGGTTGGTAAGAATACTTCACCAAACCACTTCATGCCAGGTTCCTCAACATTGAAGTGGCCTGGAACCAGTATCTTTCTGTTCTGACCCAACATTGCCCCGTCACGCATGAAGATGGCAACTGTAAAGTCGGTGATTTCCATGGCCATGATGGTATCGATATTGTTTTCTTCAACGAACTGTAACATCTGATTATCCTGAGGTCCGATCAAATGAGTTGGAATGAAGATACGTTTGGTCATGCCATCAAGATTACCCATTGTCTTCATACCGTTCAGATTCATTTTTTCCATTAAGTACTGTGCTACTTCTCTGGTAGGAGTTTCCGGTATTTCAAATATCATCGGTCTTTCCTTATCGCCAACAATATAGTCAACCCAGCCTAACTCAGTAGCCAGGCCATAGAAGATGCCATCTTCTCTTCTGCCATTCCAGTCAACACCGGCATGAATGTGATCATGGTCACGCCATACCGTAATGCCTGTTTCATCAAGTAATGCCTTCTTATATTTGAATGTACTGTTATTAGCCAGCCAGTCGGTATGGTCACCATGGTTCCAGAACAGTGATTCATGAGCCACGATCAGATTAGCCCCTGCCTTGGCAGCCTTTCTGATTACATCAACACTGGCATAGATGGTTGTTACTACGCCTGTACATTCCTTATCAACATCACCATATAAAACCTTGTCTCTGGTTGTTTCCGGTTTAATGACATTGCCATTCCATTCCTTATAGTGATGGTCCTTAATTAACTGAATAACTTCACTGATTTTCATATTATACTTCTCCCTTATATTCTTATTTTATACTATTATTCCCTGATTCTCTTAACTTTTGAACCAGAATTCTATCAGCCGGACATAATTCCATTTTTTCTGCCTCATCTAAGCTTACCCATCTGGCATCATTATGTTCCCTGAGCCTGTAATAATCATTTTCAAAATGACAGCCATATAAACTCAGGTGTACCTTCAAGTCAGGATACTGATAGTAACAGTCACATAGCTTATCATCAACAATAGTTACGGCATCAAGTTCCTCACTTAATTCTCGTTTCAACGCTTCACCACCGGTTTCACCCTTTTCAATCTTACCTCCAGGAAACTCCCATCCTAGGCCTCTGGCCTTATAAAATGGTCTCTGACACAACAGGAACTTATTATCCTTACGAATGTAGCCGGCAACTACTTCTAATGGGATATCCTTTAGATGATCATAGATGATCTTGCCTATCTTACCTGCTTCACTGTCGCCATCATCTTCCTTAGGGAAGTCATAAACACTTACTCCTGCATAATATACGTGTCCGTTAATGACGATAATACCACAGTCATGATTAATGTGATCAAGTCCGCCTGTCTTATGATAGAAACGTACATTATCTGTAACATGTCTTAAAAACAGACTTCTGTCCCGCTGTTTCAGAAGTATGTCCAGAGCCAGTTCACATAACTCTTTGGTCAGTATTTCCTTCTTATATAACCACTCATATACCTTACAGATGTCTTCATGACTCATGTAATTGTTTCGGCCGTTTTCAATTGCCTCATAGTCCATCATCTTTCTTTCAACAGCCGTATTTCTTAAGTCAAGAGATTTCAGATACTCATTTATGTTCTGAATGCCAAAGTATTCCAGTATTACATTGGTTGCGGTATTGTCAGAGTTTATGATCATCCAGGTTAATAACTCCTGTAATGAGTACTCCCTTTCACCATATTCAAATACCCTGGTATCATCCAGTATTTCTTCCTTTCTGACCAGAAGCATCTGATCAAGAGAAACATTTCCCTTTTTAACCTCATTAAGTACATAAACCATGACCGGAACCTTAATGATGGAAGCTGACACCAGTCTTGCATCATACAAGACATTTAATAATACGCTGCCATCAGTCAGATCCTTAACATATGCGGCGTATTCATACTGACGCTCCAATTCATTTATTCTTTCAATTAATTCCATGATTGCTAACTCCCTGAAATCATTTTAGTCGAATCAAACATTTCATTTCAACATCTACAGTAAACAACACGAGGATACTCATATTGTCTGGCAAAGGCTTCTTTGTTACAATGAAGTTAGAATAAATACAAACATAATAAAAAAACAAAGGAGGATCAGCATGGCTATCAGAAAGCTTACCATTCTCCATTCAAATGACATGCATGGAGACTTTCTCGCCGAAGCAAAGGACAACAAGGACGTCGGTGGCGTCTCTCTTTTGTCCGGATACATTAATGAAGTAAGAAAGGAAGAAGACGATGTCATCTATGCCATTGCCGGTGACATGTTCAGAGGCTCAATAATTGACAGTGAGTACAAGGGCTTCTCAACCATTGAGTTAATGAACTTTCTCAACCCTGACGTTGTTACACTCGGCAATCATGAAGTTGACTATGGTCTGGCTCACTTATTGTTCCTGGAAAAGTGTGCCAAGTTCCCAATTGTCAATGCCAACATGTACATCAAGACAAATCATGTCCGTCTGTTCAAACCGCATAAGATCATAACATTAAACGGTCTGAATATTCTTTTTGTCGGCATCATTACCGAAGAAGTTCTGGCTTCTACTAAATCAGAGGAAATTATCGGAACCTTCGTTGACGTGTGGGATGCCGCCAAACAGGTTGGCACCATCATTGACAACTACAAGACCACCAAGATTGACTTAACGGTCTTACTTACCCACATCGGTTTTGAAGAAGATATACAACTGGCGAATCTATTAGACCCTAACTGGGGTGTAGACATCATCATTGGCGGTCACTCGCATACTCTTCTGACAAAACCAAAAGTAGTGAATAACGTTCCGATAGTTCAGGTTGGTGTAGGCACTGATCAGATCGGACGCTTTGACATTACCATTGATACCGATGAACATAAGATGATCGACTATACCTGGAAAGTCGTACCTATCAACAGCGATACCGCTCCTGTCGATCCGATATTGGAAGACATCATTGCTTCATATAAGAAGGAAACAGACCGTAAGTATTCAAGAATATTAACAACCTTTGAAAGAGAACTTACCCACCCTTCCAGATGTGAGGAAACTGAATTAGGAAACCTGTTCGCTGATCTGATGCAGGTAGACTCAAGTTTTGATGTCATGTTAATGGGAACAGGCTCCATCAGAAAGAAAAAACTGGGACCAATTGTCCAGTATCAGGACTTAAAGGAGTGCATTCCATTCGTTGGCCAGATCCACATGTTATCGGTAACCGGGGAACAGTTCAGGACCATGTGCCACAACTATCTGCGTAACAGTGTGGAAACCAAGGGTTCTTCAGAGTTCTACGCCGTAAGTAAGGGTGTAAAGCTGGTGTATGATTATTCCACTGATACCCTGGAAACATGTTCAATAAATGAACGTGAAGTGGAAAAAGCCGACATTATCAAGATAGCTCTGCAGGATTTCCATTATAATAACTTTACAGAGTTCTTTGGTGTTCCATTTGATGAAGTAATCAAGAATGCCAAGCCAAGAGTAGTAGTCACAAATGACTTCTCAATTTATGAAGAACTTTTAGTCAACTCAAATAAGATGGATTCACATGTAGAAGGAAGAATCATCATTAAGAAATGAGAATAGAAGTCAAGGATTACAGTCTGATACTTTTAATAGGTGTTTCATCATGCGGCAAAACAGAATTTGCCGAGAAACACTTCTTTAATTATGAAATAAACCATACAGACGATCCTGATTTCACGAAGACGTTACAGGTAATGGACGGTAACTGGCTTGAGACGGATAAAAGACAGGCCGTCTTAAAACAGGCCAAGATCAATCACTTCCGTAAGGTCGCCATAGTCTTTCATCTTCAGCCTGAAGAATTACCACATTGTGACAAGACTGAGTTACAGGCTATGACTAACATTGAAAGAAGAATCAATGAAGAAGGTTTTGATGAAAAATACTATCTTAATTCCCTTAAGGAAATGGAAGAAGTTAGTCTGGTAAGAACAAAGTTACCGTTAGATGAAAGAAATGAACACGGTCCTTTTGACATTATTGGTGATATTCACGGCTGTTATGGGGAATTAACCAAGCTGATCAGAATACGCGGCTATAAGCAAGATGAAAACGGTAAGTATCATCATGAAGAAAACAGGAATCTGGTTTTTGTGGGCGATGTGGTAGACAGAGGTGAAGCCAGTATTCCAACCTTAAAGCTTATCATGAAGTTATGCAGAGATGACATCGCCTACATGGTCTTGGGAAACCATGATGACAGATTATTAAGATATCTGAAAGGCAATGCGGTTGAAGTAAAGCACGGCTTGGAGACGACCGCAGCCGAGCTGGAAAAGGAAGATGAAGAAACAAAGAAAGACATTCTATCCTTCTTAGAAAGCTTACCGGCCTACTATCTCTTTGATGATGGAAAGCTGGCTTGTGTACACGCAGGAATAAAGGAAGAATATCTTGGCAAATATACAAGATCAATTAAACAGTTCTGTCTTTATGGCATGACAACCGGGGAAATCAATGAAATGGGAATGCCGGTGCGCCTGGATTGGGCAGATGGCTATAAGGGAGATACTGTCATTGTTTACGGTCATACCCCTTTCCTTTACGTCTACAAGCGTAACAATGCCTATTGCGTTGATACGGGATGCGTATTCTATAACAGGCTAAGCGCCTTAAGATACCCGGAAATGACCGTTGTCGATGTCAGAAAGAGAAAGGTTAAATAATACATCCACAGGAGGAACAAGAAATGAATACTACAGTATATTGTCTGATGGCAGTCGGTTTCATTATTCAGTGCCTTTTCATTACCGTTGAACATAAGGAAAAATTCGTACTGGCTGACATTCTGAAAGGAACAGCTGCCCTGATGTTTGTCATCATCGGCTATTTAGGCATGAAAACCGGTTATAATCCGGGCTTTGCGGAAAAGATATTTGCCGGGCTTATCTGCGGCATGGTTGGTGACATATTATTGAATCTGCGTTTTGTCTTTGAAAAACAGGGTCAGAAGATTTTCTTAGCCGGCATTGCGGCCTTCTTAGCCGGTCACATTCTTTACCTTGTCGCCTTGATACCGCATGCCAGACATCTATTATTGAGTGTAATAATCGGTGCAGTATTAGCCGCTGCCCTTTTAGCCTACATATTTAAAACCATGGATGTTAAGCCGGCCTTCAAGGCCTTTGGCATCATTTATCTGGGAGCGGTAATCATCATGACCTGCATTGCCATTGACAGTGCCATTTTCTCCCTGCCATTAATGATCTCAGGAGCACCTATAGTTGGTAAACTTTCTGCGGTCATCTATGCCATAGGTGCAGTATTATTTACTGCCAGTGACATCGTATTGATATTCAATACCTTCTCAGGTACGACCAGATTCTCATTAAGAATAACCAACCTTACCCTTTATTACATTGGTCAGCTGCTGATTGCTGCATCACTGTTTTATCCAAGATAATTAATATTTATAATACTATCAGGAGGACTTGTTCAGATGGCAGTTCAGATTAACGAAAAGGACTTTCCAGTATATTCTCTGGATTTTGTGAAGACTAACCTGCACTGGATCTCTGCATATGGCGGCTTTGAAGGACTTTCACCGTATTATGCCGAAGATGCCAAAACTGGTTTGACCCTACCAAACTGCGTTCCCTTTGTCTACGGTTACTGGCACTGCCTTGGTAACTGCACAAAGCCAAAGGAATTACGGCTTTCGCCAGGCAATGCCAATTCATTCTACGGCTACAATGACGGTTATGAGAGAAGTACGACAGTGCCAAAGGTAGGTTCGATTATCTGCTGGAGTGGCGGTTCAGATGGCTATGGCCATGTCGCCATCGTAACAAAGGTCAAACATAATAAAAACGGCACCTATACGATCAAGACCTTGAACAGTGCCTATAAATCAACAATGTATTATGAAAGAGAATTAACAAGTCCCTTTAACTTCAAAAGCTACACTTGCCAGGGGTTCATCTACTGCCCGTTTGTTAATGATGGCGAAGCGGTAGACAATTCAGAGATCACCGTCTGGGATCTTGTTGGCTTTGGCATCAAGCTCGTTGAAAAGATAATCAATTACAGTAAAGAAAAGAATAAAGAGTCCTGACGGACTCTTTTGATTATTCAGTTTTTACCAGTCGACCGCAATGTCGATCTGATAGATATTATTGGTCGCAAAGCCACCTGTATCACAGACTAGGCCGGTACCAAGGCTTGTTTCTACCAATGTGCCACGCGGATGGATCTCCAGATTTGCGGCTACCATGATGTAGTCGCCTAACATCTTGACCCCGTCTTCTCTTACCCAGTACTCGTCGGTATTACCCATTCTTCTCATGATGGCCACTACCCCACCCATTGGTAAGTTATAGTAGGTTTCCTTGCCACTAGGACCATAGATGGTTCCCAGACGCGGTGTTAATACCGTGCCATCCCAGACATGATTATAAGTATCTCTTCTGACCTGAACGGTATAACTCTTTGAATCGGTATTGCCGTTGATATCCATGGCGTCTACCGTTACCGTATAAGTTCCCAATGTGCCGTTATCAACATCTGAAGAAATGGTATAGGTACCAGGTTCAAGCGTTTCAGACAGGATCAGATCACCATCTACTGCATCCATTACTGAAGTAATATTATCTTCAGCATCGAATTCTTCATTCAGTTTTATGTCAATGGTTTCTGCATCCAGAGATATCTCCGGATTTACAGTGTCGTGGACAAAGACATTTCTGACATATTCCTTCTGAGCTTCCTGTCCATATTTATCGGTTGCGCTGACAGTATAGGTAATGGTTTCATAACCTACCTTTTCCGTAGAAACTTCAGCCTGAGAAATCTCGAGTTCGCCATTTGAAACTGACTTGACGATCGTCATGGTATCAAGACTTTCAGAGCCGTATTCCAAAGGTTCATACTCGTTAAAAGTCACAGCTAAAGCACCTCTGGTTTCTTCCAGGCTGTTTTTCTTGTCAATTTTCAGATATTCGGTGTAACCAGAATCTACTTCCGTTCCAAACAGGATCAGCGCAAATACCGTTACAACTACAGCGATTCTATGCATTTTACCTCCTGATCAGGCTTCTTACCTGAAGGTGAGTACAATTATACTATAATAATTACTTATTATGCAAATTTCCCCTTATTTCACAATGACACTGCCGCCGATGAATTCACGGATTATTGAGTTATTCGGGATCCTTGATTCATCATAGATACAGTCAAAATACTTTAAGAACGCCAACATTCTCTGGGCTTCCGCATACTCAGGTTCTTCTCTTCTGACTCTCTTTAAAAGATGCTCGGCATACTTCTTCAGTACTGCCAGTTCATATATGCAGTTAGAATTAAAGAATACATCAGCCTTGGAAATGAATGGGAAGATGTTTACGTCTTCACTTCTTCTTACTTTCGGCCAGCTCTTGATCGTATCTCTGGCATCACTGTTACGGAACTTGTAATCTCTTACCAGTCTTCTTAACATTCTGGCATCAGTAGCGGAAATACGGTTATGATGATCAATGGCTATTGGAGTAAAAGGTGAAATGTAGATTTTAAACTCTTCTGCATCATCTATTTCTGCCAGTAACAGGTCATTCATGGCATGTATGCCTTCAATGACGATCAGCTGGTTCTTTTCCAGTTTGGTTATTCGCTGGCCATAAACCTTCATTGTCTTGCCAAAGTCAAACTTAGGCAGATCTACTTCCTTGCCATCCAACAGGTCTCTGATGTTTCTGCCAAACAGGGAAACATCAATTGCCCTGATGCTTTCAAGGTCAGGTTCCCCGTTTTCATCATATACTCTTTCGCTTTTTTCCTTATAATAGTCATCCGTTCCCAGATACAAGGTCTTAAAGCCGTTTACTCCCAAATGAATGCACAGTCTCTTGGCAAAAGTCGTCTTACCGCTGCTGCTAGGGCCGCAGATAAGTACGACTCTGGCCTTCCTTTCAACAATCATATCTGCAATGTCACTGATTCTCTTTTCATGCAGTGCTTCCTGCATCAGGAACAGATCATCCAGGTTTTCATAAATGATTCTTTCATTTAAGTCAGTTACGAAATTTGTTTCCATTAACTGGCCCCACTTAGTAGCTTCTGAATAAGCATCATACATCTTCTTCTGCTCTTCATATTCAGCTACCTTGCCCGGGTCCCCGGCATGCGGATATCTTAAGATCAGACCGTTATGATAGATCTTGATGTCAAATAAAGTGATATAGCCTGTTGAAGGTACCATCTGGTTATAGAAGATCTGGGTTTCATCTTCCAGGGAATATATTTCAACATCATCAATGTTGGTAATGCTGTGAAGCATTTCAAAAGTTTCCTTTTGTTTCAGTTTTATAGCCAGCTTCTGGGCAGCGTCCTTGGTCATGTGTTCCTTCTTAATGATAATGTTCTGATCTACCAGCTCATGCATACGCTTCAGCACATCTTCAACCAACTGACTGTTTACTTTGGTAGTGATGGTAATGTATAAGCCTTTGTTAAGGGCATTATTAACCGTTATCAGGACCTTCTTACCGCACACGTCATGTACTGCCTTTATGAAAATCAGGACAAGCGAATTCTGATAGACTAAGCCTGCTTCCTGATTGCTTAAGTCCAAAAATTCCAAGGTACCGTCATGATGAACTTCATGAGTTAAGGCGCGGTAGGCATTATCGTACTTGGCAATGATGGCCGGATATTTCAGGTCTTTCTCTACTTTCTTAAGTATTGTTTCTATGGTTGTTCCTTCTTCACATTCAACAACCGTGTTCGTATTTAAAACATTTAATCTTATGCTCATATAAAATCCTCTATTCAAATGGTTATGGTTTTGATTCAGCTAATAAGATTATACCATAAGAAGACATTAACCCCAAATCAACAGAAAACGATGCCTGTCAGGCATCGTCATTCATTCTTGCTTTTCTGATTTCAAATTTGAACAGTCGCTTTATGTCGTCACTGTCCATGAACTGATAGGCTTCATCAAAGTCAAATTCAACTTCCCCAGCCATGTACAGTTTCAATAACTTATGCCAGCCGTCATCACTGACAAACGGGTAACATCCCTTTTCATTTCGTCCTCTTCTGACCAATTCAATGAATCCCTCATCAATGTCATCTTCATCCATGAATGGCATGTAGGCTGTGACACTTTCATTTCTTTCAACAGCCTTCCAGAATGCTCTTGCGGCAACATTTTCACCGACAAACGGTAGAATCGCAACTGATAAATCTTCATCATTAAAGGCTTCATCCGGCAAGTCCTCCAGATCATCTTCATCCATGAACGGTAAGAGGTCCACAATACTGTCACCGTTATTGATCAGGGCGTAAGCCAGATCTTTTATTCCATCTTCGGAAAGAAACGGCAGAATCGCACTGTATTTTCCGGTTCGGTTATAGTATTCAACAACCAGTTCATCAAGATCGTCATCATCCATGAAAGGAGCGTATTGAGCCAGCTCTTCAATATCTAAAGAACCTTCTTCAATGAGTTCTCTGATTTCATCACTGTCCAGGTGTCTTATTATTTTCTTAAAATTCATCTGTCATGTCTCCTTTCTTTAACAAATACTCTCTTTCCATCTTATTACAGTATGGTATTATCTCTTCAATTTCATAACTAACCGTTCCATTTCTCACAGCCTTTACGATTTTCCACCTTTCAGACGGCGACAGCTTATACATGACATCTCCAATGTCTATATCTTCTTTGCAATCCATTATTCTTCTTACCAGTTCAGCATTTTCACTGGTATCAGATAAGCATAACAGTTCATCAAGGGTTGTTTCATACAGATCAAGCAACATGATGCAGGAAGTAATTGAAGGAAGTGATGATCCCATTTCCCAGCTGCTGACAGCCTGACGGGAAACATAGACGCTGTTAGCTACATCATCCTGAGTTAATCCCTTATCAACCCTTAACTGTTTTAATCTGATTGCTACTTTTCTAACATCTAACATACCAGGCTCCTTTCAATCATTATTATACTTATCTGCTTCATAATTACACGCAAGTGCTGCTTGCCTGCTACTTCTATTATCGGCAATTGTAAGTCATTTGCCAAATGAATTTCATTGCGGTAAGATAACCATATGACAAGAGCAACACGTTCAACAAAGGCAGCCTTAATGGAGAAGCTGGCAAAGAGAATCATCATTCCCAAGGGTCAGACCATGACTGAAGTCTTAATGGAATACAAGAAGTTCAAGGCCCATGACAAGAAGTATTCTCTGCCGTTATTTGTAAAAATGCTTGATTCCTATGAATCAAACCGTTTTTATGATGTTCAGACCTACTATATTAACGAAAACAGTGATAAGGACTATACGGTCTTCTATCTTCATGGCGGTGCCTACGTCAGTAACATGAACTTCTTTCACTGGATCCTACTGGATAAACTGGCCAAGGGACTGGAATGCCTAATGATAATACCTGACTACCCTCTTGCTCCTATCCATACCTATGAAGAATCATATGACAAACTGACAAAGATGTATGTTGAATATGTTGAAAGATTCCCAAATCAGAAAATCATCCTGATGGGTGATTCAGCCGGCGGCGGCTTGGCCTTAGGCTTAGCCGAATACTTTGCCAAAAATAACATTAAACAGCCTGACAAGCTGATCTTATTATCACCATGGGTTGACATAACCATGGAAAACAGAGACATTGACAAGTACATTGACATAGATCCAACACTCAAGAAAAATGAACTGATAATAGATGGCTTATATTGGGCCAATAAGACAAACCCAAAGGACTACCGTTTATCTCCTATCTATGGTGATGTCTCCAAGTTAAAGGATGTAACATTATTCGTCGGTACCCATGAAATGTTCTACCCGGACATCGTAAAACTCTATCATAAGCTTTTGGACAATGGCGTCAAGGCGGAACTAAACATCGGTGAGGGATTAGACCATGTATACCCGGCCTTCCCGATTCCGGAGGCTGATGAAGCCGTTGCTCACATTATAGAAATCATTAGACAATAGAAAGGATAAGCTTACTGCTTATCCTTTTCACTCATTTGTTTTAAAGCCTTGGAGAACTGAGTCTCATATAATTCAGTATATACTCCTCCAGCCTTTACCAGCTCATCATGAACGCCTCTTTCCACGATCTGGCCATCCTTTACAACTAAAATTTCATCAGCTGACAGGATGGTTGATAATCTATGAGCAATCAGAATGCTGGTTCTTGATTCAATCAACGGATCAATGGCTTCCTGAATCTTACTTTCAGAAATTGAGTCCAGAGCACTTGTTGCTTCATCAAATATCAACAATGCCGGATCTCTTAATAAGATTCTGGCGATGGAGATTCTCTGCTTCTCACCACCTGATAATTTCAGACCTCTGTTACCTACCATGGTATCTAATTTGTTTTCCTGGCTCATGACAAAGTCATAGATGTTGGCCTTCTTTAATGCTTCTTCTATTTCCGCATCTGTTGCATCAGGTTTGGCATATAACAGGTTCTCCTTAATTGTGCCGTTGAATAAATATGTTTCCTGAGTAACAACACCGACATTACTCCTTAAGTAACCTAAGTCCAGATCTCTGACATCAACACCATCGAATTTAACACTTCCACCGGTAACATCATAGAGACGAGGGATCAGATTTACCATGGTGCTCTTACCTGAGCCTGAAGGACCAACAATGGCAACACTGTTACCGCTCTTTAATTCAAAGCTGACATTCTTTAAGATCTGTCTGGTTTCATCGTATGAGAAGTCTACATTTTCAAAAACGACATTGCCATAGGCCTTTTCCGGTATGACAGGATTCTCCTTGTTCTTTACTTCAACAGGCATGTCATAGTATTCGAAGATTCTGGTAAATAAAGCCATTGATCTGATCCACTCAACCTGAATGTTGAGCAGTGAGTTTACCGGTCCATACATTCTGCCTAATAATGATACTAAGACGGTAATGTCACCTACGGTCAGATCAGCGTCATATTTCATCATTAAAATGCCGCCAACCAGATATAAAGCCATAGGTCCGACTGATGATAAGGTACTTAAGACAACTCTGAACCATCTGCCGGCCATGCTCTCCTTAATGTTGAGTTTTACCATCCTGCCATTGGCAGCTTCATATTTCTCATATTCATATTTTTCCTTGCCAAACAGTTTTACCAGCAACTGCCCACTGACAGATAATGTTTCATTTAACAGGCCATTAACTTCATCATTAACTTCCTGTGCTTCTCTGGTTAATTCCCATCTGGTCTTTCCAGCACTTCTGGTTGGAATCGTAAATAAAGGAACAATTAAGATACCAATGGTAGCCAGAACCCAGTTTTTCTGATACATGGCAATTACTGCCACAATTAAAGTCATTGAATTAGATAATATGCTGGAGAAGGTATTGGCTATGGTTGACTGCACACCGGAAATATCTGAAGTCATTCTGGTAATGATGTCACCCTGATTATTAGTAGTAAAGAAGCGCTGGGACATCTGCTGTAAATGAGCATACATCTTATTACGCATGTCATAGGTAATGTGCTGGGCGATCCAGCTGTTCAGATAGCTTTCCAGAACACCGATTACTTCTGCACCAACGGTTACTGCCAAAAACAGTATTATCAGTTTGACCAGTATGTCAAGATCTCTGCCAATGAGACCTTCATCTATGATTCTACCGGTAAGAACTGTCGGTAGTAATCTTAGGGCAGATGAAATGAGAATACAGCCCAAAGCCAGTATGAGCTGTTTCCAATATGGTTTAAGATAACTGAAAACACGTATCAGCAACTCCTTTGTTACTTTCGGTTTATTGGCCTTTTCTTCCTCGGTCAGATAACCGCCTCTCATTCCTCTTGGTCCTGGCATAATTGTATCTCCTCGTTTTTTGTTTCTATTTAAATACATTTTAACAAAAAAAGGCTGTAAAACAGCCTTAATTATTTGAATATAACTGTAATTCGTACAGTTTTTTGTAAATGCCATCCTGAGCAAGTAACTGCTGATGGGTTCCGCTTTCTCTGATTTTACCCTTATGCATGACAATTATGTTGTCGGCATGCTGAATGGTTGATAGACGGTGAGCGACCATGATGGTGGTTCTGCCTTCCATCATTGTCTTCAGTGCTTTCTGGATCAGCTGTTCGGTTTCCGTATCAATGTTAGCGGTTGCCTCATCCATTACCAGGATCTTAGGATCAATCGCCAATGTTCTGGCAAAGCTTAACAGCTGACGCTGACCGGCTGACAAGGTTGAACCTCTTTCCGTAACAGCCTCATCATATTTATTCGGCAGACGGTCAATGAAGTGGTTCGCATTTACCGCAATGCTTGATTCAACGATCTTCTGATCGCTGATATTTTCATTTAACAGACGGATGTTTGACTTGATGTCACCGGTAAAGATGAAGACATCCTGCTGAACCTGACCGATTGCTCTTCTGATCTGTTCAGTTGAAAGTTCCTTGATGTTGACATCGTCAATCAGGATCTCACCCTTCTGAATTTCGTAGTATCTACCAATCAGATTCAGAATTGAAGACTTTCCAGCACCTGTTGCCCCAACAAAGGCAACCTTTTCACCCGGATTAATGATGAATGATACATCTCTTAAGACATATTCTTCATCATCATAGGCAAACCAGACATGTCTGAATTCGATCTTGCCCTTTACTTCAGGTAAAATTACAGGTTCATCCAGTTCCTTGATTGGATTTGTTTCATCCATCAGGGTAAAGATCTTTTCCGCAGATGCGAAGGCATTCTGTAAAGTTGAGAACTGTTCTGTTAATTCCTGAATAGGTTCAAAGAATGAACGGATGTAACTTGTAAAGATATACAGTGTACCAACCGTCAGGGCTCCTTCCAGTACTGAATGAGCTCCCTTATACAGCACGATTGCCAAAGCAAAGTTGGCCGTAAAGTTAATTAATGGACGGAAGATCGCAAATACCATGATCTCTCTCATTCTGCTTCTGAACAAGTCTTCAGTGCTTTCAGAGAACTGTCTGTATTTTTCCTCTTCTCTGGCAAAGATCTGAATCAGCTTCATGCCGGAAATGTGTTCACTTAAGAAAGTGTTCAGGGCTGAAACCTTGGTTCTGATCATACGGTAAGTCTTACGGCTTATCTTGGTAAATAAGGCAGTAATAACTACCACAAACGGTAATAATGCCATAGAAACCAGAGCCAGCTTGAAGTTCAGGGAAAACATGACAGTGGCATAGCCAATGATCATGACCGTATTTCTGACCAGGTTTACGATGACATTGGAATACATCATGTTTAATGATTCAACGTCATTGGTAACTCTGGTTACGATTTGGCCTACCGGATGAGTATCAAAGAATCTCAAAGGCAGGGAGTGAATGTGCTCAAAGATCTCGTTACGGATGTTATAGATGATTCTCTGACCGGCTGACTGTAAGATCAGGGTCTGAGCAATGTTACATAAGGCGTTTACCAGTAATACGACCGCATATAATATTGCGATGCGCTTTACACCATCATAGTCAGTCTGTCTTAACAGCTTCAGTTCTTCCTTATCCAGAACCTTGCCGGTGTACTGGTTTCCCTTTTCACTGACAACTGTCAGAGTTTTATCATCCTGACTTACAATGTTAAGTTCATCATCACTTACAGCCTGTAATTCGGCGGACTTCTCTTTGGTCAAGTCAGTATACAGATAGTACTTATCGCCATCATATAACATCTGGGCATAGCTGTCATAGTTACTGTTTTCAAAGTCTATGCTCTTGCTCAGATACAGACCATTGTATTCAATTTCAGCCTCTTCCTTACTTACATAGGCATATGGTAAATCGTAGCCTTCAATGTAGGTGTCCATTGCCCGGGCAATGAGCATTGGCTGAATCAGGGCAAAGCCTGATACTAACAGTACCAGAAGCAGTGCAATAATGAAGTTCTTAAGGTAAGGCTTCATGTAGGCAAATAATCTGGAATACAGCTTGCCGTGATAAGAGGTAATGACTTGTTCTTTTTCAATCTTAGCCATGTTCACACCTCCTAGTTAGCCTGAGCCAGCTGTTTTTCCAGCTGCTGCTTACGTACCATGCGGGCAAACTGACCGTTCAGGGCAACTAATTCATCATAGGTACCGTATTCGATCATCTTACCATTATCCAGAACAATGATGTGATCAGCGCTCTGAACCGTAGAAACACGGTGAGCGATCATGATCGTTGTCTTGCCCTGTCTTATCTGTTTCAGGTTATGAAGAATGTTATCCTCAGTATCCGTATCAACGGCACTTAAGGAGTCATCCATGATCAGTATCGGGCTGTCCTTTAGGATGGCTCTGGCAATTGAAGCTCTCTGCTTCTGACCACCTGATAAGGTAACGCCTCTTTCACCAACCATGGTTTCATACTTTAATGGGAAGTCAGCGATGTTATCGTGAACATCGGCAACTTTACATGCCTCAATTATTTCATCCATCGTAGCGTCCAGCTTACCGAATGAAATGTTCTGCTTCAATGTTTCAGAGAACAGGAAGTTATCCTGAGGAACATAGGCAATGTTTTCTCTTAACACTTTTAATGGAATCTGCTTTATGTTGTGGCCGTCAAAACTGATGGAACCATCCGTAACGTCAAACAGTCTGGTCATGAGATTTACCATCGTTGTCTTACCGGCACCGGTACGTCCCATGATGGCGAATGTCTCACCCTGCTTTATTTCAACGTTGATATCTTCCAAAGCATATGGGAAGTCTTCACGGTATCTGAAATCAACGTTTTCAAACTTTATTTCACCCTTTAACTCTGT
Source organism: Erysipelotrichaceae bacterium (assembly GCA_017431405.1). GTDB lineage: Bacteria > Bacillota_I > Bacilli_A > Erysipelotrichales > Erysipelotrichaceae > RUG521. The sequence continues at coordinate 27,653 of JAFRLB010000061.1, forward strand.
TACATCATCAGGATGTTCGCTGTCAACGATCTCAGGAATCTCATTAAAGGCGTTATTGATACGCTTCATGCCGGCGTAACCTAAGGTAAATGTAGTAATACAGTCACCGAATGCCAACATTGGCCATACCAGTGTACCAACATAGCTTGAGAAGGTTACCATCTTACCTAAGGTAATTTCACCTATTAAGCAATAGTAGCCGCCAAATAAGATGGCGATGACGAAGGCAACGCCAATGAATATTTCCATTACCGGCCAGGCATACGCTCTTAATCTTACAACCTTCATGTTGATCTGACGGTTGGATTCGTTGGCCTTCTTGAAGTTTTCCAGCTGTTCCTCTTCCTGAACAAAGGCCTTTATTACTCTTTCAGCAGAAATGCTTTCCTGAACAACATCACTTAACTTGGCAAATGATTCCTGCCTCATTTCAAAATGCTTGTCAAAGGCCTTGAAGATGTTATAGCCGTAAATGCCGACACCGATCATTGGCAAAATGGTATATAAGGTCAGAGTAACACTTACATATGTCATCATTCTGTAAAGACACATGATGGTCAATACGATCGCATCAAAGGCTGAGATGATGCTCCAGCCAATTGCTTCTCTGATGGCGTCAAGGTCGTTTGTGAAATAAGCCATTAAGTCACCGGTCTTGTTCTCATTGTAGAAACGCTGAGACAAGGTTTCCAGTTTGGCAAAGATGTCATTCTGTAAGGCATGTTCGATTTTTCTGGATGTACCAATGACAAAATACCTGTACGCAAAACGTCCCAAGGACAAGGCAGCGGCACAGGCCAACATTTTCAATATAATTGATCCTATCTCCTCTGAATTAATGGTATGGGAAGCCAGGCCATCGGTTATCTCGCCGGTAAACTGCGGCAGATAGAGGTTAAGATAGTCTACGATAAGCAGTATGACAATACCTATGAAATACAGGTGCTTGTATTTCCACAGATAATGGAATAATCTGTTTGGTTCCTTCTTTTTATTCACAAACATCCCCCAAAATATACAACGACTATTTTATACTATACTAATTCTAATTTCTATATTTTTAACCACTAAAAAGGCGGTTGCTGAGCAACTGCCTGACTAACATCCTTCCCCGTCTATTGAACAGACCGTTTTCTGATTTCCTTCCTTGTAAAGTACCGGCAAATCATGTTTTGTCAGGTAACTTTCCCAGTCAAGAATCACGGTTCCATCCTCATCAACTATTGCAGGAATTCCAATGTTATTGATTTCCTTGGTATGATCAAATACCGGCAAGCTGTCTCTCAGTTTCAGGAAATCTTTCAAATCACGCAGGCTCTTGTTGATATCAACATATTCATATTCAATATTATTCATATCAAAGTTTATCTTGCACTCGCGGCAATCCGGGCACATGTCACTGCCAAATATCTTTAACATTAGTTTCACCTCCTGTTGCCATTAATTCTACTATAGTTTTAGGTTGGAAACCAGCACTTTAATACTTATAATTAAATTGAGGTTTATTAAATGAAATATCGCATTAATCATGAAAGAATTGACATAATCATCAATCAGCAGTTTTCCGGTAAGAGCCTGGCTGATTTTTTAAATCATTATTACATAAGTGAAAAGACAAGAAATAATCTTTTGAATAAAAAGAACATTCTTATTAACCATGTACCGGTAGAAAGTTTTGAACTGGTTCTCAATAAGCATGATACCCTTTCCATCATTACAGAAGAAAAGGAAGTTGATTATCCATTAGCCGATAAGGAATGTCAGGTAGTCTATGAAGATGACTTCGTCTATGTTGCCCATAAGGATGCCGGAATAATCATTCACGACGATGAAAGTAAGGACACTCTTGCTTCACAAGCTGCCCTTTACCAATATAACCACAACATCAATGCCCCAGTCAGATACATTCACAGACTGGACAAGGATACCAGAGGACTGGTTCTGTTTGTTAAATACCCATTATTCCAGCCATACTTCGACGAAATGCTGAAACAGAGGAAGATCTCCCGCAGCTATTTAGCCATAACAACAGGTAGTGGCAAGGTAGGCCAGAAGTTTACCTTCAATCAGAAGATCGGCAAGGACCGTCACATTAATAACCGTTACCGCGTATCCAAAACCGGTAAGGAAGCCTTAACCAAGGCAACGATCATTGATAAATACAGGGATTACCTCTTATTTGAGTGCAAGCTGTTCACCGGACGTACTCATCAGATCAGGGTCCATCTTTCCAACAGCCGTCATCCAATCGTTAATGACGAAATATATGGTGATCCTTCAGCAGACTTTAAGGGAATGGGTTTATGGGCCAACAAACTTACCTTCCATAATCCTTTGACTGATGAAGAAATAACAGTCAGAGACATTAATGATCCTGACTACAGGAAATTCAGAAACATATGAACTTAAGACAGGACGCAAACTACATCATAAGTGAATCTATAAAATCAATGTTGCCGGATTCAGCTGTTAAAAGTGCGCTGAAGCATTTTACTGCGCCTAAAGGAAATGTTTATCTTTTAGCTGTAGGCAAGGCTGCCTGGCAAATGGCCAGAACTGCCTTGGAAGAGATCCCTGAAATAACCAGAGGAATCATCATTACTAAAACAGGCCATTCAAATGGAAAACTGAATAAAACTGATTGTTACGAAGCAGGCCATCCGATAACTGATGATGCAGGAATATCAGCTACCAGAAAAGCCATTGAAATGGTAAGAAGTCTCAAGAAGGAAGACAAGTTAATATTTCTATTGTCCGGTGGTGCCAGTGCCCTTTTTGAAGATCCTTTAATTCCATTTTCAGAATATCAGAGCATCAATGAACAATTGTTACAATGTGGCGCTGACATTCACGAGATAAATACAATTCGAAAAAGAATCAGCAACGTCAAAGGCGGTAAGCTGGCCAAGATGTGCAAAGCTAAGATCTTCAACATTTTTCTCAGTGACATCATCGACAATCAGATCGACATGATTGGCAGCGGCCCAACCTGTCCTGATACTTCAACCTGCCAACAGGCCTTGGATATCGTTAATAAATATGACCTGCACTTTAGTGATGAAGTATTAAAACTGCTTAATCAGGAAACAGTAAAACAGCTGGATAATATTGAAACACATGTCAGCGGCAGTGTTACTGAATTATGTAATGTTGCTTCAGAAATATGTAAGAAACTAGGCTATCAAGCAGAGATAGTTACTACCCAGCTTACCGGCGAAGCTTCAGAAGTTGGTAAAATGATTGGTAAAAGAATAAAAGAAACCAAGGTTACTTCCCCTGTCGCATTAATATACGGTGGCGAGACTACAGTCACGGTTAGAGGCAATGGTAAGGGAGGAAGAAACCAGGAACTTGTTCTTTCCGCTATACCTTATCTAGAAGAAACCAATGCCCTGTTATTTTCGGTAGGCAGTGACGGCACTGATGGACCGACAGATGCAGCTGGCGGTATGGTAGATTCAAACAGTATTAGTAAGTTAAAAGAAAAGAACATCATTATTGATGATGTTCTGTATAATAATGACTCTTATAGCGCTCTGAAAGCGATTGATGCATTAGTTTTTACCGGACCTACCGGTACCAATGTTAATGATCTTACTGTCGCTCTTATAAATCCAACAGAATAGTTCCTTTCTTGGTTGTTTTTTTACTACTTATTATTTTGCTTATATTCAACGTACACTAAACTGTGATTCAAAACCATCATATGCCCACCCATGCTTCTTACATTTTTCCTACCACTTCATTTATTATTATACATTGAGCGTATGATTCTACGGAAAACTGGAAATGCTGCTGTAAAAATGCCTAATATCGTCAGTAGTGTAATAAGATACCACTCACCACTATATGAATAACGGTTAGTCACAAATGGTTGAACCATAAACAAGTATGAAAAAACCATAACTGTTACCATAATATATATGATTTGTGTTATGATAAGTTGATTATTTACCGGTTCTTTTTCTTTCTTAGCAAACACTTTATGAAAGTGCATGAAATGATTCAATATCAGCATAATAAATGGAATCAAACATGCCGAAAAGTATTCAAGAGAAATTATTTCATTTATTGGTAACCCAAAACGCATTGGATAGTTTGCGATACATGCCAGAATATGAACGAGGGCAACATCTGTTAGAACATAGATTATTACATTTCCTGTTCTTGCCCAAAGACATAGCAAAGGGCAGAGCAGTAAGCTTACATAACCAAATGTAAGTATGATTCCATGATATGAATCATTATTTGAATAATTACCATACCATTCGGGTTTTCTTTCAACAAATGATTCAAGAAGAAACTTAGAACTTACACCATTGTTGATGACAGGGACAAAGCAGACAAATATCACTAAAATAACTGCTAAAGAAAACAGTATCAGATGGCTGTTTTTGTTATCAATTGAATGCAGTTTTAACTTTTCGATGTTGATCCTAGCATTTCCTGAAGAAAACAAATTGTGATGGACAACCATGAGTCCCAAAGCATAGAGTATTGAAAGAACTGGAACCGGTGTAATTTTACGCATATTGCCTGCTTGTATTTCAAGAGGCTTTATTAGGATAAGATTACTAATAAGAAGAAAAACAATGCCGATCAACAACACATAGCTAACCACACTGATAAAACTTATCTTCTGATCACACAAATTTGTTGAAATACCATACAAAGTCAATAACACAATCATTATCCAGAAATTTGAATCAGGGAGCATAGGCAGACTTATAAACAGGCCACGTTCTA
>JAFRLB010000062.1 GCA_017431405.1 Erysipelotrichaceae bacterium
ATTTTCTTCACCCTTACAAATACCTGAGCCCGCAATATCTCTGCAAACCGGAGTCTGTTCATCTGCAAGATAGAATGACGGCACCAAATCGTGGCTGATGTATTTGTCACCAAGAATAAGACCTTGCTCTCTCGTTTCATGAATATAAGCTTTTATATCTTCAAGTGACCTTTCTTCAAATCCGTCTTCATAAAGCCAGGTCTCGGCATACATCCATTCCTGATCATCAGGATCGGTATATCCACCGCTTCCGACGGATATATGATTCATATTCTTCCTGCAGTGATCCCACCAAAGAATGGATGAGATCCGACCGTCTTCAGCATAAAGGAGATCGAGAAAAGACTCCCAATCCTTGAAAAGATATTCCGAGCAGAAGGCATGATCACCTAAATATTTCTGTATTCTTTCATTTATCATCGTTATCCTCGCAAATGAGAATTTACAAAACTCTTTCAACAATCATTTCTACCGATCCATCTTCAAGAGAATTATGTTCATCATAATGAATATGATCTCCCGGCTCCCCGTCCGCGAGAGCTGTCAAGTGTTTTGCCAGCGATAGCAAACCCTCTCTGTTTGCAGAAATGACAATAATGTTGTCTTTAACAGCAGCCCTGATTTCAAAACCATCAACCCATTCAATTATCATAATGATTTCCCTCACAAACTCCGATTTATCTAATACTTCTAGATGTATTCAAGCGGCAAAGCAATCAGATTATCTCTGAGATAGGTTTTCTTATCAATAAGGCATATTATTACGCCAAGTCCCCTCTTTTTTTCAGGGATTTTAACAAGGATCTGATTAGTTGAACCCATGATTGCTTTGGGATTACCTGTCATTTTAATCTCGATCGGATATAAAACCCCATCTTCCTCTATGATAAGGTCTATTTCATTTTCACTTTTTGCCATTCTGTCTTTTCCGCGATAATAGAAAATACTGAAACTGTAATCTTTTCCTTCGTTACAGTATGATTTCAGGATCTCTGATACAACAAATGTTTCAAACATATTGCCTGCCACCGCCGAATTCTTCAGTGCTTCTGCCGTAAGCCATCTTGTCAGATAGCAGGCTAATCCCGTGTCTCTGAAATACAGTTTCGGTGTCTTTATCGCTCTTGTCAGTACGCTTGCGCTGTATGGCTGCAGAACATATACAATACCGGTTCTTTCAAGAACTGAGATCCAGTTCTTTATTGTAGGTTCACTTACCCCCACTTCACTTGCTATATTGGCATAATTGATCATTTCACCAGTCCTGGCAGCAACTGTAGTCATAAACTTGGCAAACACCAGACTGTCTGCAGATATCAGTTCATTGATATCTCTTTCCAGATATGTTGACACATAGGATGAATAAAAATCCTGCCAGTCCCTATCAACATCATACAGTTCAGGATAAGAGCCTTTGTGAATGCTATTCCAAATAGCAGGATACTTGGTTAATTCATTTTCTCTTTCTTTGAGATACAATTCCGAAGGAACAAAGTGTCTGTTAAAAGAAACTCTGTTGATTTCTCTCTGTGACAGTCCAGATAATTCAGTGATTGATACTCTGCCAGCCAGCGATTCACTCATCCCCTTCATTAATTCCAGTTTCTGTGAACCTGAAAGTATGAACTGCCCACGTTGATCTGATTCATCAACTATTTGCTTGATTTCTTCGAGAACACTGTTTTCCTTCTGAACTTCATCGATGAACAAAGGGGTCGGATTATTAAGAAAGAATAGTTTTGGTTCTTCCCTAGCCTGCATTCGGGTAAGTCTGTCATCAAAATTAGCCCTATTGTATTCAGGAAAAGCGTGTTTAATCAAAGTAGATTTACCTACCTGTCTTGCTCCGGTAACTAGCAGACATTTAGTTGTTGACACTCTATTTTTTAGAATAGGAGTAATTGCTCGTTCTATATATGTCATAGGAACCCCTTTCTGATTATCGTCTAATATAAAATACAACTTTATTTTAGTCGCCGCAATGGCAGGTGTCAATCATTCTGTAAAAAAAGAGTTGATACCTCCTACTATAGTTTTTAATCAGATAGTTTACTTATTAGTTTATCAACTGCTTCTTCACTCATCCCTTCACTCATCAGGAAATTCTTTGTCTCTGCCTGTAAATCAGGAATGCCATATAGCTTCTTGCCATTTATGTGTTCATACATTATGTCAATGTTCTTTTCCTTTATTAATCTGTATCTTTCAGGATCACTTTCCTCATTAATATCATAGTAGTTATCATAGGTAATCATGTAGTCATCAACTATTTCCTGATAACTTGCTCCTGCAAGGGCCTCAAGTAACATGCACACATAACCGGTTCTGTCCTTGCCTTCAACACAATGTACCAGATAAGGTCCTTCGTGTTCTGAAGCAGCCGTTAGCCCCTTGACAAGTTTTTCGTTAAAATCCTTGGTCTTATATGATGCACTCATGCATAAGGCAATGACATTACCTTTTTCATATAAGGAAAGGAAATAAGGTGAATTGAAGTCATCCTTGTTAATGTGAGTTACCAGATCTTCCTCACTGTCAGAAAGGTTAATGATGAAGTTAACACCAACTTCGGCGATCTGACGGTCAACACAGGCGGCTCTCTTATGCTGATTATCAACAGGAGAAGCTGAACGGTATAAAATGTTATCCTTCATGTTTCCGACTTTTACATTACGGAAGTTTCCGAACTCTGCATCACTCTTATCGCCCTGTTCATCACTGTAATGAATGTCTCTGGCTTTCTGATTATCAAGGTAAGTTCCCTTTTCTCTTAGCTCAACCGTTGCCTTGTCACCTTCTTCAAGCTCAGTTAAATACCATAGATCATCGCCATAGTTTAATGTCACCTTAATGTATGGATAGCCTGGGTAGGCAACTAACAGAGGCTCTCCCTCATCTACATAGTAGCCGTTGTAATAAGGTATGTCAGTCATCTCATAGCCATTTGAAAAACTGATGTCGACACTGTCACCATACTCATAACCCAATTCATTGAAATCATCAATGCTGATTTTGATGTATACACCGCCAAATCTTTCCTCATGCTCAATTTCATAACCGTCCTCAATTACTTCTTCTTCAGGATCAACCGGTTTATGATTATTGTTTACATAATAAATGACACCGAAAACAGCTATCAGAACAGTCAGAATGATCAGTATGTATTTTTTCATGGCTTTCACCTCTGAATTCATTTTAAAACAAATCAAAAAAAAGAAACAGATTTTACTCTGCTTCCTTTACTTCTTCATTTCCATAGCGCCACAAGGCTGACAATGAAACAATTGGTACTTCATCGGCGTAGGCCTTGGCAAACTGACGCTGTTTCTTAACATCGCCTTCATGACGGTTTGTTAAGAGGTCCTTTGACATCATGTACTGAACATATAATGCCTTCTTGATTAAGAATGCTCTTAAGATGGCATTGTAAATGACGTCATTTCTTTCTTCTAATCCAACTACCTTGTTCTTTGCGTCTTCAAATATCTCATTTGAAAGTCTGACACATTCATCCTTCATTTCATCAACAGTACCGAGATATCTGTGATCATAGTAACGCTGGATGGCGCCAACTGCTCTCTTGCCTTCGATCATTTCGTTGAAGGCCTTGAAAATGTCTTCAGTGTACTTTTCCTTTAAGCACATTGCCAGAATCTCATTGCGGCATTCACTGAACTCTGTGTCAGGTTCTGTCATGCAATAGTAACAGCCCTTGGCTTCAATGTAAGTTGATGTTAATAAGGCCAGGGCTCTTTCCTGTTCGCCATCTTGCCAATACAACATCACTGGAACACGTAAGTATCCTTCCGGCAACTTAAAAGAATCCTTATAACGGATAATCTGATTTGAAATTGTCTTATGGTTGATTTTTACCGGTAAATCAACACAGATACGGAGATCGTTTTTAACTGCTAATAATCTGTTAAACAGAGTATGGAACTCTGTGTATTCACTGTCATTATCAACAAATTCTGTTAAGAAACCATTGTAAAAATGGTTTGTAGAGGCATGAAAAAGACCAGAATCTTTTTCGTTTATTATTTTATAAACTGCCATACTATCCCCTCTACCCCACTGCTTTTGGTGTCATTACAATTATAGTATAACAAAATTATTTTTCAACGGCCAATGTCAATTAGCTGCCATTATCTTTTTGTTAAGTAGGTTGTAATGAGCTATAATATTTTTATGGCAGACCATAAGACTATAATTAGCCCGGAATATGGGCGTAAGGACATTTACCAGCAGCTGACAAACGACAGTAAGGTCATCTTCGGTTATGAGGTGATCCCTTTTAACAGTTTCAAATCAACATTGGCTAATGAAATGACCGATGATGACGTTGAATTCTGTCAGCTTTACCATAAGACAATAACTAACATACCGGAATCAAACATCTACAATGATGAATTAAGATATCCGGCCTTTTTCCGTTATTTCTATGACTTTGTCAATGAAATGATCGACAATGGCATAACTCCAGATGACTTGCCAGTGGATTATGACAATAAGGATAAGAAAGAAATACTGAGTTTCCTCTATGCTCAGAATCTCAACCATAAGATCATTGAAGAACAGTTCAGAAACATCAATGACGCAACAGACATCATGATCTATGACTGTTACGATGATAATCTTACTGAGTACAAAAAGAAACAGTACTTAATTAATCTTGGGGCAAAAACAATTAAGCCAACAACCGGTAAGAACACCAGCTCAATTTCCTGCTTTGCCCGTAACATAAGCAGAGAAATTGCCTCTATTGCCCAGTATCTGGTTAAAAATAAAGATAACTATGAACTTAACGACATAGCCATCATAGTCAATGAACCGGAAAAATATCTGCCGGTAATAAGTCAGATATTTGATACCTATAACATACCGTTTACTAACCAACAATCCATCAAGGCACCGATAATAACCAGATTCACGGACCTTGTAAACTACATTGCCAAGCCTGATATTGACACTTTCCTAAAAGCATATGTTTCAGGTTGCTTTGATAATGTATCAATTTCATTCTTACAGTATCAGGAACATTTCCGTCTTACCTACCAGCAATTACAGACTCCTTTCACAATTGTAAGTAACTGGGACTGGCAGAAAGCTAAACTATGTTCACAAAAAGACTATGACTATCTGTTAAAGAAGGAACAGGAAGCAGAAAAGACCATGGCTCCAGTCAGAGAATTAATGGAAACGATGCCGTTTTCTGCCAACTTAAAAACTGTCACGACCTTCGCCTATAATTATCTGTTAAGTAAGATCGATAAAACAAACCCGTTAGATGTTAACGGCATGAAGGCCATTTATGACTTATGCGTCAGAACCGTAGATGAAATGGGTGACAATGTTGAATTACTGACTTACTTCCTTAACGGACTTAGCGTAAGTAAGAAAACAAGCTACAGTAATGCCATTACCATCTGCAGCCCATATCAGAGCATCGTTAATAAGAAGCTGGCCATCGTTGTCGGCTGTAATCAGGCCGTATTCCCGAAGAGCATAAACAAGTCAGGTTTCTTTGATGAAGCCTACTTGCAGAATGTCAGAAACTATCCTTCTCTTTCCGAAAGGACCAGACACTTTAACCAACAGCTGGCAGCCATTTACGATAACATTCCGGAAGTAATATATTCATATTCCTTAATAGATACCGATGGCAAGGCCCTTGATCCTAGTAACTTCATAACCAAGCGGACCAAGGATCCTGAAAAATGGCCATTAACGGAAAACAACTTCATTAACAGCTATGAAGAAAGCCTTAGTGAGGAAACAGCCAGAAGTCTCTATTTAAAGGACAATACCTTATTTGCCTCACCAAGCGGCTTTGAAAGTTACATAGGCTGTCCATACAAGTTCTTCTTAGATAAGGGCTTAAGACTGTACCACAATGAGATGTTCGATATTGAATCAAATACCGTTGGTACGATGCAGCACGCCATCATGGAAGAAATGTTCAAGAACGGTGTAGAGTTTGACAGAAGTACCCTGGAAAGATACATTGACTTTTACTTTGACAGTCTTAAGGAACTGTTCATTAACGATGTTGATCAATTGGAATTAAAGAAACAGAACCTCATTGAAAACCTTCTGACCAAGACAGAGTTCCTTTCAATTGCCAGGGAAAACTCCAGCTTCCAGCCAAAGCACTTTGAAGAAAAGGTTGGAACCGACATTAAAGCAGATGATTTCAACATCCGCATGCACGGTACAATTGACCGTGTTGATGAAGCTGATGGTGAATTCATGATCGTCGACTATAAGAGTTCAGCCAAATCCATAAGCAAGGAAAACATCTACCGTGGCAAGTCCTTACAGTTATTAACATACTTACTGATATATTCCGTTAAGACAGGCTTAACGCCTTTCGGCATGGCCTACTATAATCTCAAAAATGATTCAAAGGTCAACACTTCAGGCAAACCTGAAGAACAGATGGCCATGGATAAGAACAAATATTCAGCTTACATAACTGACCCGAAGAATCAGAATGAAAAGGATTATTACTCCTATTCCCGTTTCTACATTGAACCGGAAAAATACTTTGAAGTAATAAAGGAAATTTACAAACTGACCGCAGAGAAGATCCTTTCAGGCAACATTTCCATTGATCCGGTGAATGATGCCTGTACCTTCTGTAAGTTCAGAAAGATCTGTCACAGTAACCTGGATTCTTCAAACAAGAGTGACTACATCGTAGTTCCTGAGGAGGATGACAATGCCGAATCTTAATGTCAATCAACAGAAAGCCGTAGATACAACCGGCAAGAACATCATTGTCAGTGCCTCAGCAGGTACCGGTAAGACAACTGTTCTGATTCAACGCTTAATTAGAATGATGGTTGATGACCATATAAGCATTGACAGTATTTTAGTCATGTCCTTTACTACGGCCGCTGCCCAGGAAATTAAGGACAGATTAGCCTTAAGACTGGAAGAAGAGGCAGCTAAGGGAGAAAATCAGGAATTCCTGTTTGAACAGATTGCCAAGTTACCTACTGCTCCAATCTCAACCATTGATGCCTTCTGCCTGGACATTGTAAAGAAATATGGCTATGTATTAGGCATTGATCCACTAGCTACAGGCAATGTAATGAGCGAGAGTGATACCTTGTTATTCAAAAAGAAAGCCATGGATGAGGTATTAAGAGACTTAGGCAATTACCAGGATCTGGTACGAGTAATGTGCCCGCGCATTGAAGATTACTCACCTATTGAAAAAGCCATTACCACCATCAGTAATACCTTTGATGGCCTTTCCAGCATTGAAGATTACAAGTTGAAGGTTAAGGAAATATATAAGCAGTTTGATGACAACGTCGTTCCTTCCTTATTGGAAGACGGCTTAAAAGACATGTTGCTTCTGGAAAGCGGCAAAGCCTTACACCAGTTAATGGTACTGGAGCAGGAATATGACATCATTTCTTCTCATTTGTCTGATAATTACCGTGATACCTTAAAAGACATTAAGGAAGTAGTATTGGAAATTGAAAATGACATTAAGGCTTCTGAATATGAACAGGCAAGCCTGTTAGCCTCAACCAGTTTCAAGTTCCCGGTAATAAAAGGTTTGGGAAAAGAAGATAAGAAGAACGTTGATGATGGCAAAAAGAAGTTCAGAGAAGCCTTAGCACCAATAAAGAGTTTTTCCGTTTCCCAGTTCTGCCATCTTAACAAACAGTTAAGACCATATGTTCACCAGATCATTGAACTGACGGAAAAATACCGTAACAACTTCAAGAGAATCAAAAAGGAAAATCAGACCATTGACTTCGTAGACATGGAAGAAATGGCCTTAGAAATATTACGCAAGGATAATAATAACATTGCCCGCATTTACCGTTCCCAGTTCCATGAAATCATGGTAGATGAATATCAGGACTCATCAATGGGTCAGGAAGAACTGGTTAAGTTACTGACCAATGGCAAGAATGTATTCAGAGTCGGTGACGTCAAACAGTCCATCTACGGTTTCCGTAATGCCAAGCCTGAATTAATGATCGGTTTAATAAACAATCTTACGGAAGATGATGTTAAACTGAACCTTTATGAAAATTACCGTTCAAAGAATAACATCATCATGTTTACAAACTACATTTTCACTGTCTTAATGAACATTCATGAGGACAATACCTTTAACGATGATGACTGTCTTTCTTCCGGAACCGCTGAACAACAACAGAATAACAAACCTATTCTGATTCAGAACGTTGACACTTCTGACTATAAGGGCAGAAAACTTAAGAACAAGATTATCTGTAACTATGTTGCCAGAAGCATTAAGGATCTGCACGATAAGCAGGGCATCAAGTATAACGAGTTTGCTATACTGGTAAGAAACAACGGCAATAAGAGTCTCATAAAGGATTCGTTAGCCGCATTAAACATTCCAAGCTTTGCGACCTACAGTGAAGGCTTCTTCAATGACCCGGCTGTCAGTACGGTTGTATCATTATTAAACCTGTTACTGGAAGATGATGACATTTACCTGTTGGACTTATTAAGAGGTCCGATATTCAATGTCAGTGATGAGGAAATAGCCAGGATGTATGTTTATAATCCTGATTCTTCACTCAGAGAAAAGGCTGAGAAACATAAGCCGGAAGCTTGTCAGCTCATTGATGAATTAAGAAGCTACTATCCTAGCCATACCCTGTGTGAGCTCATAAGTAAGATCTATCAGTATGAAAACTGGTACTACTATAACATTTCAATTGCTCAGAGAGACAATCTGGACAGCTTATATAATGACGTTGTGGCCTATGAGGCTGATGACAGTGTTCTAAGCAACCTGGTACAGTACCTCAACTCCCAGAGCAAGGCTGATAAGGCTGAGGCTTTATCTGTCACCAAGAAAGATGAAGTCGTAAGAATAATGACCATTCACCAGTCAAAGGGTCTGGAATTCAATTATCTTTACTTCATTGATTTCTCTAACCATAAGAGTCAGAACAGAGACGGTTTCTTTACCGTGGATGACAAGTTAGGCATAAGCTCTGATTTGATAACTCTGCCTTACAGAATTCAATATGAGAATACCTATGTAAAGCTCATCAGAAAGAAGAAACAGCTTGATGAACTTGATGAGGAATTAAGACTCTTATATGTTGCCTTAACCAGAGCGAAGATTCAGTTAACGATCCTCTGTTCCGATGAAAAGGACAGAACAACTCAACCGCTGTCATTAAGCTTCTTAATGCAGAATGACAGTACCTATGTTAACTGGATATTAAAGGCTCTGGAACATTGTCCTGATGAGATCAGAAGCCTGTTCAGATATGAAACGGTAACTCCTGGTGAATATGTCGCTTCTGCAGGTAATAAGCTGCTTGTTCAGCCAATTGAAAAGTACTCTGAAGATGCCTTAGTCATGGAAACAAGCCAGTTACCAAGCAGTCACGAAACAGGTCTGTTTGACCTTAACTATGACCGGATAGCCGGTTCAACCAGAGGCACCTTAATGCATAAGGCCATTGAATTATTAGGTATCAGAGAAGTAGACGAACAGGATATCAGAAACCTCAGACTGAACTTAAGTGAAAGAGACATTAAGTTAGTTAAGCAGTTCTATGAAAATGAACTGACCAGAAAACTGTTTAATAACACAAACCATAATGAATGGCCATTCATGTATGTGGAAAACAACTTCTTCCATAACGGCATAATTGACCTTTTATCAGAAAACGATCAGGAATCTTACCTCATAGATTTCAAGACCGATAAGAATGTAACAGAAGAAATATTACAGGAAAGATACCAGAGTCAGTTAAGGGCCTACCATGATGTCTTAGCCGACAGAAATGACGGCAGAACCATTAACACCCTGATTTACAGCTTCCATCTTGGTAAATATGTAGAAATTAAGTTATAATTATGTAAAGGAGGAATAGACAATGGATTCATTTTTCTTTGATACATTATTCCCAATTGTGTTCTCAATCATATTCCTTTCGATTTTCTGCACTGTCATTGCGGGCTTCATTACCACAGCCAAACAGGCAAAACAGGTAAGGGAGAAGATCAACAGACAGTACCCGCAATATCCGGCAGAAAAGCATGAAGGAATACACAATGACCGTTTCAACCATAAGAATCAGCTGGACTATTCTGAAGCCTATTCCGCTAATAATTCTGTAAAGGATTCAGGCATTAAGGATAAGCCTTTAAGCGAGGCTGAAAGAAACGTTCTTTACGGTAAGTAATCATTACAAGAAAATGGACTGCTCATTAGAGCAGTCCTTATTTTTTCTGTCGAAAAAACAGTGCTTTTGTAAAGCACTGTCATAATTAATCTTCTTCGCCGTGGAATAAGTTGTAGACGTTGGAAATAGGGCTGTTCTTGCTGATTGCCTCAATTGTCTTAGCCAACATGAAGCCTACTGATAATACTTTCAGGTTAGGAACCTTGGCAATCTGCTCTTCGGTTAATTCGATGGTATTTGTTACTACGAATTCCTTGATGTCGCTCTGAGCAATTCTGTCTAAGGCGTTATTAGAGAATACACCGTGTGTGCAGGCACAGTAGATGTCTCTGGCTCCGTGATCCTTTAAGATCTTAATACAGCCTAATAATGATCCGCCTGTATCTACTAAGTCATCAACGATGATACAATCCTTACCCTCAACATCACCAATGAGGTTCATTGCTTCGGCAACGTTTGGTTTCTGACGTCTCTTATCAACAATGGCGATAGGAGCGTTATATACGTTATCACCAAGAGTTCTGGCTCTGGTAGCTCCACCGTGGTCAGGTGAAACGATGACAACATCTTTCAGTTTCTTCTTTCTGAAATACTGTCCTAACAGATCCATGGCTGTTAAGTTATCTGTAGGAATCTTGAAGAAGCCCTGAATCTGAGTAGCATGCAGGTCAATACATACAACTCTGTCAGCGCCGGCTGCCTGTAACAGGTCAGCTACAAGTCTGGATGTGATAGGCTGTCTTGGTTTTGCCTTTCTGTCCTGACGTGCATAGCCGAAGTATGGAATTACACATGTAACTTCCTTGGCACTTGCTCTTCTTACTGCATCCAAAGCGATCAGTACTTCCATCAGATTTTCATTAACAGGTGCACATGTTGACTGAATGATGAAAACATGTTTACCTCTAACAGATTCACCTGGTTCAATTAAGATCTCACCGTCAGCGAAATGCTTTACTTCGATCTTACCTTCTTCGATTCCCAGGTAGTTAACAATCTCTGCAGTTAAGTTCTTGCAAGATGTTAAAGAGAAAATTGTGATATTGTCCATTACCTTTACCCTTACCTTTTAAACCTTTCTCTGAAGTTGTGTTCAGTTATGTCCTTGCTATCTGCGGTTTCCTCTGACTTTTCACCGGTCAGATTTTCCCACGGTCCTAAAGTTTTATTATTTCCAATTCGAGAATCAAGGATTCTTGAAGAAATAATCGTGTTATAGTCACCTATCTGTGAATTCTTGATGTAAGTTCCTTCGGTAATAGTGTTTTCAACACCAATGGTTGTCTTGCCTTCGATTCTTACATTGCCATAAATGACTGTGTCTTCACCTATTTCTGCATCAGGAGAAATGAAGGTGGTTTCTGGTGAAACAATGCTGACACCGCGGTCCATCCAGAAATTGTTTGTCTTCATCTGTAACCACCTGGTTGCGGCTGCCAGTTCCCTGCGGTTATTGATTCCTGACATTTCCTGCCAGTCATCTGCTACAACTGCGCCAACCTTATAGCCATGGCCTCTGAATATTGCGACCAGATCGGTAACATAATATTCTTTCTGAGCATTGTTGTTCTTTATTTCAGGCAGATAATTCCATAACATCTCATTGTTTACACAATAGATACCGACGTTGATTTCTCTGACCTTAAGCTCTTCTTCATTAGCGTCTTTCTTCTCAACGATTCTTAAAACCTCACCGGCTTCATTTCTGATGATTCTGCCATAACTTGCGGCATCATCAGGTTCAGTTGTGAGTAATACCAGTGGATACTCATCACCCGCCTTGAGAAGCTTCTCATATGTTTCCGGCTGAATCAACGGACAGTCTCCATTGATGATCAGTGTTTTTCCTCTATTATTTTTTACTGATGTTGCCTGCATTACCGCATGCCCGCTGCCTAACTGAGGCGACTGGATTGCGTAATGGACTTTCGTACCAAAATAACTCTTTATCTCATCTGCACCGTGTCCGACAACGAACACGATGTCATCGACACCCACCTTCTGTAAGGTATCGTAGATGTGCTGTAGCATTGGCTTATCGAGAACCTTATGCATGGTCTTAGCATGCTCAGTTTTCATTCTAGTGCCCTTACCGGCTGCCATTATAATTGCTGAAGTCATACGTTCCTCCATATTTCCTACCTATTATACACTAATTAACATTAAATTATTTGTGTCTTATATGTAAATTTGTACTTTTTTTTCATCCGTTTAATGAACTCTGTAACATTTTGATGTTTTTCAACCAGTGCGAACACTGCGGAGCCGCTTCCGGTCATTAAACTCTTTGTAAAACCGGCATTTTTACACTCATTAAGGATGTCTTCAATTTCCGGCAACATACTTATGGCCGGCTGCTGTAAGGAGTTGCCCATGACTGTTTCCAGCTCACCATGACTTAAATACAGTTCTTCTACCTTGTCCATGTCCGGGTGCAGACATTCGCCTTCATCAGCCATCTTAAAGGCAATGGCCGTACTTACACCCTTATCCGGTTTGATGATCACTACATCATATTTTTCATGTTCAGGCAATACTCTGATCTTTTCACCTATTCCCTTAACTCTGGCTGCTTCCTGATAGATGCAGAAAGGCACATCTGCTCCCAGCTTTACTCCTAATGCTGCGAGTTCTCTCCTGCTTAAGTTTAACTTTTCAACCTTGTTTATTAGTCTCATTACTGCGGCACAGTCCGCACTTCCCCCAGCCATTCCAGCCTGCTCAGGAATGCGTTTGATCAACCTGATACTGTAATTACTGTCGAGTGAAAAAGTCTTCTTCATTAACATTACGGCCTTGTAGATGAGATTACTTTCATCCCATCTTAATGCACAGTTACTGACAAAGCTCATTTCCCTGTCCTTCTTCAGATAGAGGGTATCATAAATGCCAACGGGAACCATGATCATGTCCAGTTCATGATAACCGTCACTTCTCTTACCGACGATGTCCAGACTTATGTTTATTTTTCCATATGCTTTTTCTATCATTTCAAGGCCTCATACATTCTTAAAATGTCCTTACTGCTTAACTCTTCTACTCTTACGCTTTCCTTAAAGCCAAGCTTATTAAACAGCTCTTCACTTACTTCATATCCCTTTTGTTTCAACACTGATAACAATACCTTCCGGCGGTTGGTAAAGCAGTCCCTAACAAACTCAATGAATTCATGATCAACTTCATGTTCCTTCATTTCAAATCTTAAGACTACACTGTCCACATTCGGTGCCGGGAAGAAACTGTGGCGGTTTGCCTTACAGACGATGCCATATTCACTGTATAAGTCAGCCAATACATTTACGACATTGTAATCCTTCTTATCAGTAGAACTGACAAATCTCTGACCTACTTCCTTCTGCATCATTACAACTACCTTTCTTACTTCTTCAGAGCTCATGAAGATTTGATTAAGCAGGTCAGTAGTAATGTAATACGGTAAATTTGAAACGATGTAACAGTCTTTGTCTCCTCTTTCCCTGATTACTTCAGAAAGATCAACTTCCCTTACATCACTGTTCCTTATTTCTACATTTTTCTTATCACTGAAATTGTCATTAAGAATATTTACCATGTCTTCATCAATTTCATAGGCAATGACCTTATGACATTTATCAATCAGCTTTTGCGTCAGGGCACCAAGTCCAGGCCCTATTTCTATCACAAAGCTGTCATTTTCCACTTCACTTACAATGTCATTAACGACTTTTTCGTCAATGAGAAAATTCTGGCCGTATTTCTTCTTGGCCTTCAGATCATATTTATTAAGAAGATTTCTTACTACGGTAATGTCAGCTATGTTTTCCATCAATCAAGCACCTTCTTAACATCTTCATACTTAATGCCTAACATGTTTAATCGCTTAAACAAGGTCTTATTATTACAGAAACCGGTATGGAATGATTCACATACCATGTTTCTTCTTTCCTTATTTCCTGAAATATCCAAAGACAGATATTCACTCCAGGTAATGCTGTTTATCTTATCTTCAAAAACTACGCAGTTTTCAAGAGCCTCAATTATGGCTTCATCAGTTGCATATTCAATTCCGACATTTCTTGTACCTATGGCATCCTTCTTATTAACGAAGGCATGTTTCGCCTTAGGCGCTATTTCCATTACGGCCTTTCTGATTACTTCACCTGGATGATCAGGGTCAGTTAAGACAATTATACCCTGATTATCTGCCGCACTTCTTATTAATTCCATAGAACCGGCATCTAAAGACAAGCCATTGGTAATGACCGTGTCACAGTCAAAAAGCGTGTGCAGTTTCTGCACATCATGTTTTCCTTCCACTACGATCAGTTCCTTAATTCTTCTCACTAAAAAACCTCCTGTAGTTTTCCATTAACTGTAACTGTAATTCGTCTGTCGGAATGTTTCTGATTTCCGCAATGAATTCACCGACATACTTAACATAGGCCGTTTCATTAGTCTTGCCTCTGAATGGCACAGGCGTCATGTATGGACAGTCTGTTTCCAGCATCAGCCTGTCTAAAGGTACATTTGTGGCATTCTCCTTTGGTGCTTTGGCATTCTTAAAAGTAACTACCCCGCCAAAGGCAATGTAGTAGCCTAATTTCAGATATTCCCTCATCATTTCAGCTGATTCACCGAAACAATGCATTAGTACTTTTGTCTTAGCGTTCTGCTTCAGAATGTCATAGGTATCCTGAGCGGCACTTCGAGAATGAATCAGTATCGGTTTACTGACCTTGTTGGCCATTTCAATCTGTCTGACAAACAGCTGTTTCTGCTCTTGCTTATAGGTCTTATCCCAATAGTAATCCAGCCCTATTTCCCCAATGGCAATGATCCTTTCATCCCTTATGATTTCTTCCATGTATTTAAGATCATCTTCACTTATCTTATCCACATCTTCCGGATGATAGCCATAGGCAATGTCAATATACGGGTACTTCTTCTGTAATTCAAATGTATATTCCAGATCGGCTCTGTTCATGCAGATGAAAACATTTTTATGTACACCAAAGTCCCACGCTCTCTGCATGTATTCATCAAGGTTATCACGGTATGTTTCATCATTCATGTGACAGTGTGTGTCGATCCAGTATTTTTCCATATTTTAATTATAGATTAATAAGGCATGTTAAACCAAGACCTTAAAAAAGAAAAGGCATGGTTTAAAACCATGCCCATATTCTTACTTCATTAATGAGAGATACATTTCCTTGATGTCTTCAACAGTTACAGGACGTGGGTTACCTGGTGTGCAGGCATCTCTTAAGGCGTCAGCTGATAACTGATCAACATCTTCCATAGGTACGAC
>JAFRLB010000063.1 GCA_017431405.1 Erysipelotrichaceae bacterium
CGATATTCTCAGTTCCGTTATGCACTACTACGAGCTGCTTGTCCGCTCTTACATTGGATGTAATCGAGCCGGCTCCCATATGGCTGTAATAGCCGAGAATGGAATCGCCCACGTAGTTGTAGTGCGGCGTCTGCACGTGATCAAAGAGAATGACATTTTTGAGCTCAACGGAGTTTCCGACTACGCAGTTGGCGCCTACGAGAGCGGAACCTCTGATGAAAGCGCAGTGCCTTACCTCAGTCTCAGGGCCTATGATGCAAGGCTCTCCGAGATACGCGCTAGGAAATACCTTGGCAGTCTTGTGAACCCAGACGTGTTCACTTATTTCTTCATATTCTTCCTTATCAAGCTTGTTACCTAATTCAATGATCAGATCCTTAATTCCTGCTAAGGCTTCCCATGGATATTTGAATTCTTTAAGATAATCCTTTGCGAGTGTATGATCCAGATCATACATGTCATTTATTCTGTACATAATTATCTCCTTTTTTACCACTGATATAATAGCACAGAAAACCGCGCCATTAGTAACAAATACATAAAAAAAGTCCATTTTACATGGACTTTTCATCATCATTCTTGTTATCGTCGATTATTCTTTTCTCATTTTTTTCCGGCTTTTTTAATTTACCGAGAAGCTTTCCAGCCGGCTTTCTCAAGATGAAGAACGCAGCGATAATTACCAGTACTGTTGGAATGGCATATACGACATCGATCAGGAAATAACCGACATTATCAACGAATCTGATCCAGGAATTACCGAAGGCATTCATTAATCTCTGCCAGTAGGAAGTCTCAGTATATTCCTTTACTTCATTAACATACAGTGTAATGGTCGAATACGCAACATCAGTATCCATTTCATTTTTATACTGTTTTAACTGAGTCAGTCTGATTTCAATCTGGCTGATTCTTTCCTCCAGTTTGATGATATCTTCCAGACTTGAGGCCTCTGAGAGTAACTCTAAGAGCCTGGTGTGCTGTGTTTCAAGAGCTTCTATTTCTATTTCATTGTTATTATAGGCTTTGGTTATATTATCAACACGGGTGTTAACATCAATAACACTTCCACTGCCGTTACGTAATTCTTCAATGAAATTATTGAAATCTGCAGCAGGAATTCTTAATGTCAGACTCAGCGTACGGTTATAGTTTCCATAGCTGTTTGTCTGCTCTCTCATCTGTTCAACTATGCCCATAAACTTATTTATTACACCGTTAAGTTCAGTAGAGAAGTTATCATAGTCCTTTGTTTCCATCGTGATTGAACCTGTATATACAAGTTTTTCTTCCTTGGCAAAGCTTTCTTCACTATTAACATAATATCCACCGCTTACACCATTGTCTTTCATTTCAGATTCTGATACTGCGTAACCAGGATCTGACGGTGAATAGTTCACGTAGTCACTGTCTTGATAGGCTCCTCCTTTTGCTGAGCAGCCAACCAAAAGCAGCACAATACTTAAAACAATTATTAACTTTTTCATTATTACGGCCTCCTGTCCATTATTCATTCTTCAGATAGTTTTCAATGACGTAGTTTATGTCCCTGATTCCGGTTTCATAATCATCGGCATTATTGTAAACGCGATACAGTTTATCATTTATTGTGACGTATACCTGATTGACTCTTTCTTCCTCAACAACATAACTTGTCGCTGTTTCATAGCCAACATCCTTATGTTCTTCACCGCTAACCAATGTGACATATGTTACTAAGCCAGTTGAGTCATTAACATAAGTAATAACACCTGATTCTTCATTTGACATTTCAAATGTTTCTTCATTAACAGCGTCGATCCCCTGCATGTCGTTGTCTGGTTCAACTGCTTTCATGCCCCCGCCTCTTGGCAAACCGTTTATCACGACAACTGCCAGAACAACAGTCATGAATGCCAGGGCTGGCTTAAGCCAGAAGTTAAATGACCACTTTTTCTTAACAGGTTCTGCTCGCTGTAAAAGGTCATCATCCAGGTAATTAAAGCTTTCAAACAATTTATTCTTATCCATCACATGTAACCTTCTTCCTGTAGATAAGTCTTAAGTTTCTGACGGCTCCTGGCCAGTCTGACCGCCACATTATTCTCACTTATCTTAAAACTGCGCGCTATTTCTCTGATGCTGTCAGCGTGGAAATATCTTCTTATGAACATGTTTCCATCTTCCTGTGAAAGATTTCTGATGAAAGAACTGATGGCCTTTCCTAATTCCTTAGCCATTACCTCTTTTTCAACGTTTTTATCTGAGGCAATCACTTCTTCAAGCTCGCTTAAAACTAATGGCATCTGACCATTATTTCTTTTCTGAGCAGTGTTCGCATTATACCGGTTGAATGCCACGTAACGAACTATCTAGGCAACATACATTTTCAAGCTGTAAGGTCTTGCG
>JAFRLB010000064.1 GCA_017431405.1 Erysipelotrichaceae bacterium
AAGGGGAAAAACGCTCAAAATGTTGCTATGGGAGGGACATTTTTGGTATAATAAACATTGGAGGAAATATTTATGGCAGAAGTTTTAAATAAAAAAGAATTAGCTGAAAAATTAGCAGACGAATTTGAATTAACAAAGAAGGCTGCTGGTGAACAGATTCAGTTCTTATTAGATGTTGTTACCAGCGAATTAGAAAAGGGCAATACTGTTGACTTAAGCGGTTTCGGTAAGTTCGTTGTTAAGGAAAAGGCTGCTCACGAAGGCATCAACCCAGCAACAATGGAAAAGATCACTATTGCTGCTAAGAAAGCTGTAGCTTTCAAGCCTGCAAAGGCATTAAAAGAAAACGTTAAGTAATTTAACAAAATAGGACCATAAAGGTCCTTTTTTTATTTTGTTAATTTATTATCTATGTTAAAATATAGGAGAGGATAACATATGCATATTTCAGATGTACGCAAGTTTCTTAGATGCCCGCGTATGTATCAGTATTCATTAACCGATAATCAAAAATCATTTCCTTTTTTCAATATCATCTGTGATACTGATGAAAGCATTATTAATAAACTAAACATAAAAGATTATTACCTTGGACAGGTAAATGAAACTAATGAAGATACATTAAAGGGTCTGAGTGAACACAATTGGCTGGTAAAAGCCAGATTCAGCTATCGTGGACTAAGATGCCGGGTTCCTTTCCTCTATCATGAGGGGGACAGGTGTGATCTGTACTTTTCATCACTGACTCTTAATCCAACTGACGGCGAAACAGATAACATATTATGGACTGCATCAGTAGTAGAGAAATGCGGTCTTACAATAGATAACATTTACATCATATATCTTAACAAGGAATATGTTCGCCATGGTGAACTGGAACATGACAAGCTTTGGAGCATAACTGATTCCTTCTTCAATGCTAACGGACATGCCAGTAAAAACATTTTAGGCCATATCCGTAAGCAGACTTTCAGCATAGATCTCGTATTGGATCAATTGCTGCATTTCGATAATGAATATGATGATACTGAGGTTATGAGAACCTCAAAATGTACCGGCAGAAGCAAATGCCGCTATTATGAAAGATGCTTCCCAGAGGAAAAGGACATGCCTGACAACAGTATCCTTACCCTGGTAGGTTCACAATACAAGTACGACATGTACAGAAACGGCATCAGATATCTGGCAGACGTAAATCTTGACAGATTTGAAGGATCTGCTCAACAGTATGCCCAGATAATGGCCGATAAGAATAATGGATTGTTCTTTGACAAAGTTGCTCTGAACAGCTGGTTAAATGATCAAACGGAATACCCGCTTTCATTCATTGACTTCGAGTGGGATCTCTATCCGATACCGCCGTTTGACAACATGAGACCAATGGAAGTACTGCCTTTCCAGTATTCATTGGACATCATGCAAAGTGATGGAAGCATAAGCCATCATGAGTTCATTGGCGAAAGGGACTGCCGTCAGAAATTTGTGGAAAACATGCTTAATGACTTGCCTGATCACGGCACCATCTTTGCTTATAACGCTCTAGGTGCTGAAGTATTAAGACTGAAGGAATTAAGCGAACAGTTCCCTGAATATTCTGATAAGTTAATGGCAGCGGCAGGCAGATTCGTTGATCTGGCAATGCCATTCATAAACGGTGTTGTATATCATACCGGCATGAGAGGCCTTTATTCCTTAAAGGTGATTCAGAGCATTATAGATAAGGAAAGGTCATATCATGATCTCCAGGTTGAAAATGGTCTGGATGCAGTATCAATTCACCGTAAGATAGAACATATCGATGACCATGAATTAAAAAGGGAATACTATGATGAACTTTATAAATACTGTGGTCTGGATTCATATGCCCTGGTAGAAGTATACGATAAGTTGAAATCTCTCGTTTAGGTATATTACCGCTGATTTCAGCGGAGGAGGTAAATATATGAAGATAAAGGTTCATGGAAAAGACTTAACAGTCAGCCAGGAAATGGTAGAAAGGATTACTTACAAGTTATCATTCTTAGACAAGTACATCTTGATTGATGACGACACAACAGCTCAGGTTGTTGTAAAGAAGCATGGTAATAATATCAAACTTGAAGTAACGGTACCTACCAAAGTAGGCTATTTGCGTTCCGAAGTTGTTGATAAGGACATCAGGAACGCAGTCGATGATTCAATAGATAAATTAGAAGATCAGTTAAGAAGACAGAAGACACGTCTTTCAAGAAGACATAAGGAAAAACTGGCCAAGACTTTCATTGCTGAAAATGTAAAGGAAGAAGTAGAATTACCAGTCAGAGTTAAGAGAGTTGCCGTTGACGACATGGATGTTGATGAAGCTATTATGCAGATGGAACTTATGGACCATTCATTCTTCATCTTCAGAGATTATTCTACAGGTGTCATCAATGTAGTATACAAGCGTGAAGAAGGGGGATACGGCGTTATTGAAGCTGTTTAAGCTACCAGAAATGGTAGCTTTTTTTATGCCTCATCATTAGTTAATATATGTCAAAAATATGTAATGTATGTTATAATTTAATCTAGATTCAGGAGGAATTTGCTATGAATAAATTTGGTGAAAAAATCAAACAGTTTATTTCTACAGATGATGAGTTTGATGATGATGAATTAGAAGAAGTTGAAGCAAGCCAGCCAACTTCAGATTATGAAGAAGCTAACCAGAAGGGCATTTTAAAGACTGATGCAAAGATGATCATCTTTGAACCACGTTCTTATGATGATGCTACAAGCATTGCTGATTATCTGAAGATTAATAAGGCATGTGTTGTAAATATTCATAGATTACAGAATGAATACCGTCAGCGTCTGATCGACTTCCTGTGGGGAGCTGTATACGCTATCGATGGTAAGATTCAGAAGGTTGGTACAGATGTATTCCTGTGCACACCAAAGAGCGTACCTGTAAACGGACAGGTTGAAGACTCTGTTGATTAGTGAATAATAAAGTATACCAACATTATCAGGGATACGAATTTCTAATCAGAAAACTGGAAGAAAGCATTAATAGATACGAAAAAAACTATATACCGGTGGTATATGGTTTTCTTGGTGTCGATGAGCTGAAAATTGCCCAGACTTTCATCGGAAATTCTGTTCCATATCAGCTTTTCGGCGGCTATGAAGGTGCCTTCAGCAAGCGTCTGGTAATAGGCGAGGACTTAAACGCTGAAGATTACATCTGCTGCCTAAAGGCTACTTATGATACAAGGTTCAATACCTTAACACACCGTGATGTCTTGGGTGCCGTATATCATCTTGGCATTGATCAGGAAACCTATGGCGACATGTGGGTCAATGATGGCGAGATATACATTTACGTCACTGAAGAGATAAGCAGTTTCGTCATTGATTCACTTGACAGAATCGGCAGGGTAAGCGTCAGATTCACAAAGCTTGATTACTTCCCGGAACAGGTCTTCAAGTTTAAAACCAGAAGCGTTACCGTGAGCAGTTACCGTCTGGATAAAATCTTATCCGCGGTGATCAGAAAGTCGCGGGAAAAGGCCAGGGAATACGTTAAAAACGGGCTTGTCAACGTCAATTACAAGACTATTGAAGATTGCGATTTTATATGTCATAATACTGATATATTGTCGATTCGGGGTGTTGGGAGGTTCCAAATCGGCGAGGAAATAGCCTCGACAAAAAGTGGAAACTACGTCATAGAAATAAGACAGTATGTTTAGACAGGAGGTTTATATGAGTGAACTAAAAGGGTTTGATATCGTTAGAAATGGTTATGATCCTAACCAGGTTATAGCGGAATTGGACCGTTTACAGACTCAGATAAATACTCTGAACGAAAAGATAGTCATCTATCAGAGTCAGATCGAAACCTTGCATGGTCAATTCAATACCTTAAGGAACCGTTATCAGACCCTGGTAAGTGAACTAAGCATGAGAGAAAAGGCGGCAGACGACGTTGCCAGACTTGCCTTAAGAGAGGCAAATTCAGTAATAGAGAATGCTCAGAAGAACGCTGATGACATCATTGCGGAAGCAGTGTTCAAGGCACAGAGCATGCTGGAAGAAGTAAACATCTACAACAGAGAAACCAGCAAGCTGAAAGCTGAACTTAAGGAAAAACTGAATGAGTTTGTTGCCATTCTTGATAAATACGATCTGCCTGAGCAGCCGGACATAAACAGTCTGGTCAAGCAGATAACAGAAGAAGATTAAAGGCTGGGAAAAAGACCTGCTGATGATTAATGGAAACCTAGAGAATTGATGGCCGGTGAAAATCAATCAATGTAATCATCAGATATCACTTTGGAGCCGTGTTATCGACATGTAGATAACAACGTGAACCTGCGTTAAGGGATTGAGGGCATGTAATCATTACATGAACTAAGGTGGTACCGCGTATTAACGTCCTTAGATTTTAAGGGCGTTTATTTTTTTGAGAAGAGAGAGGGATATTTATGGATTATAAGGATACGTTATTAATGCCAAATACCAACTTTGAAATGAGAGGCAATCTTCCTAAGAAGGAACCTGGCATCCAGGAAAAATGGGAACACATGGATCTCTATCATAAGATGGTAAAGAAAAATGAAGGAAAGACATTATTCATGCTGCATGATGGTCCGCCATACGCAAACGGCAACCTGCACATGGGAACCGCAATGAACAGATGTCTGAAGGACTTCGTCGTTAAGAGCAAGCACATGGATGGTTATCAGATCAACTTCTATCCTGGCTGGGATACACATGGCTTACCAATTGAAAACGCCATGCCAAAACTTGGCTATGACCGTAAGAAGATGTCTGTAGCAGACTTCAGAGAAAAGTGTGAAGAATATGCCCGTCAGCAGATCGAAATTCAGAAGACTACCATGAGAAGACTTGGTACAATGGCAGATTTTGACCATCCTTACATTACACTGCATAAGTCATTTGAAGCTGACCAGATCAGAACATTTGGCAAGATGGCACTTAAGGGATTGATCTTCCAGGGAATGAAGCCAATCTATTGGTCACCGGAAAGAGAAAGTGCCGTAGCTGACAGTGAAATTGAATATCATGACCGTAAAGATCCAACTATCTTCGTAATGTTTGACGTTAAGGACGGTAAGGGAGTACTTGATGGTGATGAAAAGTTCGTCATCTGGACAACAACACCTTGGACTTTACCGGCTAATACCGCAATTACCCTGAATCCTGCCTTTGAGTACGCCGTTGTTGAATGTGAAAAGGGCAAACTGATCATGCTCAACACCTTGGTAGATACTCTAATGGCAAAGTTTGGAATCGCTGAATATAAGGTTTTAAGAACAATCAAGGGTCAGGCACTTGAATATGTTACCTGTAAGCATGTTCTTTACCCTGAAGAAAAGGAATCACTCATCTGCTTGGCTAACTATGTTACAGATGAAGATGGTACCGGCTGTGTTCATACCGCTGGCGGTCATGGTCTTGACGACTTCATGACCACAACCAGATATGGTTTACCACCAGTCTGTCCTGTTGATGAAAAGGGCTGCATGACTAAGGAAGCAGGTGACTGGCTGGAAGGACAGTTCGTCTTTGATGCCAATAAGACCATCGTCACCAGACTTGATGAGATCGGTCACTTACTGAAGCTTGAATGGATCACTCACAGCTATCCTCATGATGAAAGAATGAAGAAGCCGGTTATCTTCAGAGCTACAACTCAGTGGTTCGCTTCTATCGAAAAGATCAAGAAGGAACTGCTTGATGCCGTAGACAGCACAACCTGGCACAATGAATGGGGTCACTTACGTATCTATAACATGATCAAGGACCGTAAGGACTGGTGTATTTCCAGACAGAGAGTCTGGGGTGTACCAATTCCAATCATTTATGATGAAGCTCATAAGCCTATCATTGATGAAAGAATCTTTGAACACGTTGCTCAGTTATTTGAAGAATACGGTTCAAATGTCTGGTTTGAAAGAGAAGCAAAGGACCTATTACCTGAAGGCTATACCTATGAAGGAAGCCCAAACGGCATCTTTACCAAGGAAACTGACATCATGGACGTATGGTTCGACAGTGGATCATCACACAATACATTCGCCAGAAGAGGCTTGCCATATCCATGTGACCTGTATCTGGAAGGCAGTGACCAGTATCGTGGCTGGTTCAACAGTTCACTTTCTGTTGGCGTAGCTACTCATGATGGCGTTGCCCCATACAAGGCTGTATTATCACACGGCTATGTAGTAGACGGTAAGGGCATGGCAATGCATAAATCTGCCGGTAACGTTGTTAACCCAATGGATGTAATCGCCAAGTATGGTGCTGACATCTTAAGATTATGGGCATCATTAGTTGACTTCAAGCAGGACATGAAGTGTTCTGATGACATCTTCAAGCAGGATTCTGATTTCTACCGTAAGGTCCGTAATACCTTCAGATATCTGTTAGGTAACATCGCCAAGGAAACAAAGGGCGGCAATAAGGACTTTATTTACGAAGAAGACAAGGTTCCTTATGAACAGTTAGAAAGCGTTGACCAGTATGTATTGGTACTGTTAAGTGAATTAACCGCAAAGGTTAAGGAAAACTATAACCAGTATAACTTCATCGAAGTTGCTTCTTCACTGATCAACTTCATGACAAATACCTTAAGCGCATTCTACATGGACTACGCCAAGGATATTCTGTATGTTGAAAAGATCAATTCATTAAGAAGAAGACAGGTTCAGACAGTATTCTATCAGTGCTGTGATGCATTATGTAAGTTATGGGCTCCAATCCTGTCATATACTGCTGAAGAAGTATATTCATTCTTAAAGCCAGAAGAAGAATCAGTATTCTTAAGTCAGTTCCCGGCTGTTGAAACATACGCTAACGCAGAAGAAGTAAAGCAGCAGTGGAACAAGTACATGAAGGTCAGAGATGACATTCTCAAGGCTCTGGAAGTTGCCAGAAATTCTGAACTGATCCATAAGGCATTGGAAGCTAAGGTTTACTTCAAGCCAAAGGCAGAATACAAGGAAGCTCTGGAAGGCTTATCAGAACATGACCTGGCTCAGTTGGTAATCGCTTCTCAGTTTGAATTGACTGATGAGGAATATGAAGAATATGATACCGGCTGGATCAAAATCGAGAAGTTTGAAGGATGCACCTGTCCAAGATGCTGGAACGTTGTTCCTCATGTTGATGAAAACGGTCTTTGTGACAGATGTCATGAGATTCTGAAATAGTACTTTATAAGACATTAGTTAAATGCACTGTAAAAAAACAGTGCATTTTCTTTTTTAGAGTATTGACAGTATGGCACAATCCTATTATCATTAAATTATATTTGAACAATTGTTCAAATGATGAGAGGTGTTATTATGAAGAAAACATATAAGATCGATGTAGATTGCGCAAACTGCGCCAACAAGATGGAAGATGCCACCAAGAAGACAGAAGGGGTTAAGGACGCTGTCGTTAACTTCATGACTCTGAAGATGAGCGTTGAATTTGAAGAAGGCTATGATCCTAAGGAAGTAATGCCAAGAGTATTGGAAAACTGCCGTATTGTTGAAGATGAATGTGAGATTTTCTTCAAATAGCATATGAATAAAAAGCAGAAGAAGATGTTGACGAGAATAGTCATTTCGGCTGTTCTTGTCGTTATATGTTACTTATTGCCCTTAGAAGGAATCTGGCGTTTTATTGCCTTCATGATTCCTTACGTAATCATTGGCTATGACATACTTCGTAAGGCCTTTAAGGGAATAATGAACAAACAGGTATTTGATGAAAACTTCCTGATGGCAACTGCCACCGTAGGAGCCATCTGTTTAGGTGAATACAGTGAAGCGGTAGCGGTAATGTTGTTCTATCAGATAGGGGAGCTGTTTCAGAGCTATGCCGTCGGTAAGAGCCGTAAGAACATTACCGAGTTAATGGACATCAGACCGGACTACGCCAATGTTGAAATTGACGGTTCAATTGAACAGGTAGATCCTGATGAAGTTGAAGTAGGAACGATCATAACGGTATTGCCTGGTGAGAAGATTCCAATGGATGGTGTCATCGTAGAAGGTGCCAGCCGTCTGGATACCAGTGCCTTGACTGGAGAAAGCGTACCACGTAAGGCTGAGGAAAATGATGAAGTAATCAGCGGCTGCATCAACCTGGAAGGTGTTTTGAAAATCAGAACGACCCGTGAGTTCGGTGAATCAACCGTTTCCAAGATTCTTGATCTGGTTGAAAATGCCAGCAGCAAGAAGAGCAGAAGTGAACAGTTCATTACCAGATTTGCTCATTACTATACCCCAGTGGTATGTTACAGTGCCTTGGCTTTGGCCTTGTTACCACCAATCGTACTGTTATTAACTGGTAAGGATCCTTCCTGGTCAACCTGGATCTACAGAGCATTGACATTCTTAGTAATATCCTGCCCATGTGCTTTGGTCATAAGCATACCGTTAAGCTTCTTTGGCGGCATTGGCGGGGCCAGTAACCAAGGCATACTGATCAAGGGCTCAAACTATCTGGAAATGTTAAGTCAGGTAGATACATTGGTATTTGATAAGACCGGCACGATCACCAAGGGCGTATTTGCCGTTAATGAGATCGAATACTGTGAAGATAAAGACAAGTTACTTGAATATGCTGCTCATTGTGAGTGCTATTCAAATCATCCAATTGCCAGAAGCATCAAAGAAGCCTATGGCAAGGACATTGATGAAAGCCGCATTTCAGATGTTCAGGAAATAAGCGGACATGGCATAACCGCCAAGGTAGATGAAGTAACTGTTGCCTGCGGTAATGACAAGCTCATGAAGATGCTTAAGGTTGATTATAAGCATACGGAAAGCTATGGTACGGTTGTTTATGTCGCAATTGATAATAAGTTTGCCGGAAGCATCATTGTTTCTGACGTACTAAAGGATAATGCTGAGAAAGCCTTTAAGGACTTCCCGAATATGGGTATTAAGAAAACGATCATGTTATCTGGTGACAGAAATGAAGTAGCTCAAGCCATAGGTAAGAAGCTTTCAATCAGTGAAGTCTATGGTGAACTGTTACCACAGGAAAAAGTAGATAAACTGGAAGAAATATTATCCAGAAGCAATACGACAGCTTATGTAGGTGATGGCATTAACGATGCCCCAGCCCTAAGCAGATCAGATGTAGGCATTTCAATGGGTGCCTTGGGAAGCGATGCGGCCATTGAGGCAGCTGATGTCGTATTAATGGACGATGACATTAACAAACTGCCAAAGGCCATCAGGATCGCCCGCAAGTGCATCAGAATAGTATACGAAAACATCTATTTCGCCATTGGCGTAAAGGTAATATGCCTGATACTTGGAGCCTTGGGATTAGGTAACATGTGGCTGGCAATATTTGCGGATGTTGGCGTAATGGTCATTGCGGTAATGAATGCCATGAGAGCACTCAATACCAGAAACATTTAGGAGGGAAAAATGACAGATAAGATAAAGAAACCTGATGAAAATGAACTGGCTGATCTGGCTGAACTGTTCAAGGTGTTTGGCGATTCCTCACGTATCAGGATCCTGTATGCCTTGTTTGGTGAAGAATTAGGTGTCAGTGACATTGCTGAAAGAATCGGCATGACTATTTCAGCGGTATCTCACCAGTTAAGGATCTTAAAGCATAATCATCTTGTCAAAAGCAAGCGTGACGGCAAGTCGATCATTTATTCTCTTGATGATGACCATGTTTACAAGATCTTAGCCATGGGAATTGAACACATAGAAGAATAGGAGCTTTCATAAAGCTCTTTTTTCTTGGCTTAAAGGTATTTTGATATATAATGAATACATGGAAATAAAATCAGCTGACAATCAGAATGTCAAGAAATGGGAAAAGTTAAGACAGAAGAAATACCGTGATGAATACGGTCTTTTCATCGTTCAGGAAAAACATCTTATTTCCGAAGCGATTTCAAAGGGTGTCCTGGAACATCTGTTGGTAAGAGAAGGGTGCAGTAATCCTTTCAATAAAGAAGCCATAACTGTTTCTGATAAGGTAATGAAGAAGCTTTCCAGCAATGTTTCACTCAATGACTACATTGCCATCTGTCGTATTGAAAAAAATGAACTGCCACAGGCAAACAGCTACATCTTACTGGAAAATGTTCAGGATCCTGGTAATGTCGGTACGATCATCAGAACGGCTTATTCCTTTGGCTACGATTGTGTAATCTTAAGTGAGGAATGTGCTTCATTATACAATGAGAAAACCATTCAGGCTTCTCAAGGCGCCCTATTCCACATTCCTGTTGTAACCATGAACATTTCTGAAGCCATTGGTAAGCTTCATAAAATGGGCGTTAAGATATTTGCGACGACCTTATCAAGCAGTCACTTCATTTCCGAAACCAAGCCTTTTGAAAAGTATGGCTTACTGTTTGGTAATGAAGGCCAGGGCCTAAAGGAAGAAACAGTAAAGCTGTGTGACGAAAACATCAAGATCGAAATGGCCAACTTTGAGTCACTGAATGTTGCGGTGGCTTGCGGCATCTGCGCCTATTATATTAAAAACAATTTGAAGTAATTGGAGCCAGAGTATATAATATAGACAACGCGAAGAAAAGGAACATAGTATGTGCTCTTATCTCAGAGAGGAAGTGGTCGGTGAAAACTTCTGATAATCACATGCGAATTCACCTTGGAGTGGGACCAATCATCCCCGTATGGCTGCGTTAAAGCTTAATGAGTGTGCATGTTTTGCGTGCAAAATAAGGTGGTACCACGTATATTACGTCCTTATATGGGACGTTTTTTATTTAGAGAGGGATATCAGAATGAATCGAGATTGGGAATTACTGAAAAAAGAGTATCAGGAAAAGATCAATGCCAGCATGGATCTGGCTAACCTCGAACAATTGAGAATCGAATTGTTAGGTAAGAAGGGCAGCATCAACGGACTGATGCAGGAAATGAAGAATCTGGCAGCTGATCAGAAGAAGGAATTCGGCATGGCTGTCAATAACCTGAAGCAGAACGTTGAAGCACAGTTTAACAAGAAACTGGAACAGCTGAAGGAATTACAGTTACAGGCTCAGCTGGAAAAGGAAAAAATCGACATTACCTTGCCAGCCAGTCAGTACAAGTATGGAACCCTTCATCCTTTAACCGTTGTTCAGCAGGAAATTGAAGACATTTTCGTCGCAATGGGTTATTCAGTAGTTGAAGGACCGGAAGTTGAATACGATTTATATAACTTTGAAAAGGCCAACATTCCTCATGATCATCCTAGCCGTGACATGCAGGATACATTATATGTTGACGTTAAGAGACTTTTAAGAACTCAGACAACTGCCATCCAGATGAGAGTACTTGAAGCACAGGGCAATAAGCTGCCTATCAAGGTAATCTGTCCTGGTAAGGTATACAGAAGAGACGACGATGACGCAACCCATTCTCATCAGTTCACTCAGATCGAAGGATTAGTAGTAGGTGAGGGAATCACATTGGCTGACTTAAAGGGAACTCTTGAATTACTGGCCAGAAGCATGTTCGGACCGGAAAGAGAAGTAAGATTAAGACAGTCATACTTCCCATTTACCGAACCTTCACAGGAAATTGACGTATCATGTCATGTCTGTGGTGGCAAGGGCTGTCCTGTCTGCAAGGGCTCAGGCTGGATTGAAATCTTAGGAAGCGGCATGGTACATCCTAACGTATTGGAAGAAGCCGGCATTGATTCTTCAAAGTACAGCGGCTTTGCCTTGGGTGTAGGTGTTGAAAGAGTTGCCATGCTGAAGTACGGCATTGATGACATCAGAAATTTCTACAATAACAATGTAGGATTCTTAAAGAACTATAAGCGTTTTGAATAGGAGGGTGCAGACATGAGAGTTACATATAATTGGTTAAAACAGTATATGGATTTATCAGATGTTACACCTGATGAATTAGCAGAAATAATGACCAGAAGCGGTCTGGAAGTTGAAGGCGTTGAAAAGATGGCCCAGGCCAGTGATCTGGTAATCGGCTATGTTAAGGAATGCATCGCTCATCCTGACAGTGATCATTTACATGTCTGTCAGGTAGATGACGGTACAGAAGTTAGACAGATCGTCTGCGGTGCCCCTAATGTAAGAGCAGGCCAGAAGGTAATCGTTGCCTTACCTGGCTGTAAGCTTCCTGGCGGGGAAATTAAGTCAGGCGTCATCAGAGGTCAGAAGTCTGACGGCATGATCTGTGCCTTGTTTGAACTTGGAGTTGATAAGAAGCAGTTAACCGAAGAACAGCTTTCAGGAATTGAGATCTTACCTGAAGATGCTCCTGTAGGCAATAAGAACGTTCTTGAATACCTGCATCTTGACGATACCATCTATGATGTTTCCTTAACACCTAACAGAGCAGACTGTCTGGCAATGTGGTCATTAGCCAAGGAAGTTGGAGCTTCATTAAACAAGAAGGTAACCTTACCTGACTATGCCTATGAAACAGAAACAGTACCGGCAACATTGAAGATTGCTTCAGAAACGGAAAAATGTCCGTTATTTGAAGGCAAGATCATTAATCACGTAACGATCAAGCCATCTCCAGAGTGGCTGAGAGTAGCTCTTAACAGCGCCGGAATCAAGGCCATTAATAACGTTGTTGACATTTCCAACTTCGTAATGCTGGAAACAGGTCAGCCATTACACTTCTATGACCTGGCCAAGATCCCACACAGAGAAATCACAGTCAAGACAGGCTTAGATGAGATCTATACAGCTCTTGACGGCATCGAATATAAGATTGAACCTAACGACATCATGATCACTACCGGCGGTAAGGCCATTGGCATTGCCGGCATCATGGGTGGCGATGACAGTAAGATCGATGAAGAAACCAAGGGCATCATCATTGAAGCCGCAAGTTTCAATAACGTTTCAATTAGAAATACCGCCAGAAGACTTGACCTCAATACTGAGGCAGCCGTTCATTTCCAGAAGGGCATTGATCCATTAGCTGGTCATAAGGCTGTTGAAAGAAGCGTTCAGTTATTACTTGAACTGGCAGATGCCAGCGGCATTGAAGAAACAGTTGTCTGCGGTACAAACGACTACAAGCAGACTGTCATTAATGCATCAGTAAAGACGATCAACGGTTTATTAGGGACACATTTCAGCTTTGAACAGATGTTTGAAACATTTGCCAGACTTGATTTCGCTCCTGAAAAGATCGATGAAGATACCATTAAGACTTCAATTCCTTCATACCGTACAGATGTAAAGGTATGGCAGGACTTAGCTGAAGAAGTGATCCGTATCTTAGGCTATGACAACATCGTTTCTACCTTGCCAATGATGCCAACAGTACAGGGTGGCTTATCAGAACTGGGCAGAAAGAAGAGAATGGTTCAGGCCATGATGAACGGTCATGGTTTAAGTGAAGTTATAACTTATTCATTGGTTTCTCAAGCAAAGCTTGATGAAGGAATCCTAAGCTGCGGCAAGGCAGTTGAAATTGCCAACCCGTTAAGTGAAGAAAGAAGATACTACCGTACTTCATTACTGCCATCAATTTTAGAGACAGCCAGCTATAACGCTGCCAGAAGCTATGAAGAATATGGTTTATTTGAATTAGCCAACGTATACAATGATGAAGATGTTGAAGAACTGCACCTGTCTATGATCATGAGTGAAAAGACAACTTCTTCAAGATGGAACAACGTTGCTGAAACAAATGACTTCTATACAATGAAGGGCATCGTATTAAGCTTACTTGATAAGCTTGGCTATGATGAAAAGAGAATCACATTCTCAGTCAGCAGTGAAAAGAACAATTTACTGCATCCAAATAAGAGTGCAGATGTCTGCATCAACGGCAAGCTCATTGGCAAGATCGGTGAGATCCATCCGTTATGCATGAAGAAATATGACTTAGGCAGGGATGTAATGGGTGAAATCAACTTATCAGCCTTATTCGCTGAAAAACCAGCCAGAATCAAGTTCACACCAATCGCCAAGTATCCATCAGTAAGTTATGATCTGGCAATGGTAGTAAATGAAGAAGTTACCGCTGAACAGATCACTTCAACAATCAAGAAGGCTGCCGGCAAATTACTTAAGGAAGTTAACATATTTGACGTATACAGAGGCGCTAACATTCCATCAGGTCAGAAGAGTGTAGCAGTTGAAATAGTATATCAGTCAGCTGATAAGACCTTGTCTGAAGAAGACATTAAGCCATTACAGCAGGAGATCATTACCCAGCTCAGAAAACAGCGTGGGGCAGTACTCAGAGACAGTTAAGTCTTGTCAGGTTTCAGTGTTTTGAGTATAATTATTTAGTCATTAAGGAGGAGATTTATTATGGGACGTGCACATGAAGTGCGTGCAGCATCAATGGCAAAAACTGCAGCAGCAAAAACTAAAGTTTATTCACGTTATGGCAAGGAAATCTACATGGCTGCCAAGAGTGGTGTTCCTGATCCTTCAATGAATGTTGCTTTGAAAAGAGTAATTGAAAAGGCAAAAGCTAACCAGGTACCTGCAGATGTTATTAAGCGTAACATTGAAAAGGCCAAGGGTGGAAACGCTGAAGCATATATCGAAAACCGTTACGAAGGTTTTGGACCAAGTGGTTCTACAATTCTCGTAGAGACACTGTCTGATAATTCTAACCGTACACTGGCTGAGGTAAGAAGCTGTTTCAACAAGTCACACTGTAACTTGGGACAGTCAGGAAGCGTATCATTCAATTATGAATCAAACGGCATTCTGTCGTTTGAAGGCACTGAGGATGAAACTCTGGATATTCTGATGATGGCAGATGTAGACGTCAAGGATATCGAAGAGGAAGACGGCAACGTAACAGTATACGTTGATCCAAAGGATCTGTACAATGCCAAGGATGCCTTGGAAGCCAGCAAGGGTGAAATGAAGTTTGACGTTCTGGAAATCAGCATGTTGCCAAACGATTATGTTACATTGGATGGCGATGACAAGATGTTGTTTGAAAGACTGTTAAGACTGCTGGATGACGTTGATGATGTACAGCATGTATATCACAATGTTGAAGGCATGTAATTTCAGAAAAAGCTATATGAAGACGGGCTTATGTAAGCCCGTTTTTTTGATAGTTGATAAGTATAAAAAACTACAGATCATTGAATCTGCAGCTTTTAACGGTTACTTGTTATCGGATGAGGAACAGAAAGCTTAAGATATCTGACATCATAATCTGTGTTTTTTACATGGAACATTAATGATATAATTGAGATAGTAATGAGAGGTTTAATATAATGACAGAGTTACTTGAATATGAAAGAAAGCATCTTTCCGAATTAAGAAAGATAGGTGCTGAATGTTGTGTTTTGTTGAAGAGAAACGGAGATTTTCCATTAGGAGAACCTTGTAAGATAGCGCTATATGGCAATGGTGCCCGTAAGACAGTCAAAGGTGGCACTGGCAGTGGCGAAGTAAACTCACATACCTTCGTTAACATAGAAGACGGCTTGGAAGACGCCGGTTTTGAAGTTACTACCAAGGAGTGGTTAAGACAGTATGATGAATCTGAAATTGAAG
>JAFRLB010000065.1 GCA_017431405.1 Erysipelotrichaceae bacterium
ATATTACATCTTCAAGAACCTTACCGGTTTCTCTTTCAACGATACGGTCTGGAGTCTGAATGAAACCATATTCGTTTACCTTACCATAAGAGGTTAAGTAGTTGATCAAACCAATGTTTGGTCCTTCAGGTGTTTCAATTGGACAGATTCTTCCATAGTGAGTTGCGTGAACGTCACGTACTTCGAATCCGGCTCTTTCTCTGGTTAATCCACCAGGACCTAAGGCTGAAATACGACGCTTGTTGGTTAATTCAGCTAATGGGTTCTGCTGGTCCATGAACTGTGACAGCTGTGAACTAGAGAAGAATTCCTTAATTGCCATTGTCAATGAACGGATGTTTGTCAGATTCTTTGGTGACAGGTTAGCCACTTCAGTAATTGACATCTTTTCCTTAACGTTCTTTTCCATACGGCTTAAGCCAATTCTGTACTGGTTCTGAATCAGTTCGCCAACAGTTCTGATACGACGGTTGCCTAACTGGTCAATGTCATCAACACTGCCGATGCCATCCATCAGGTTCAGCATGTAAGAATACTGAGCATACATGTCACTTGTAATGATCGTCTTCTTTAATGTGAATGGATCAATACCGATGACCTTGATGGTTTCCTTATCAGTCTGTTTCTGCTTTACATAGATGACCTGGTTAGCGCTTCCTACCAGATATAATGTGAACTTTTCACCGTCTTTGACCTTTGAAATGATCCACTGACGGTAGTCATTTGATAATGTAGGTTCTTCTGTGTCAGGAATGTAACGGTCGATGACGAGTTCTTCATCAATTTCAACATCCATTCCCTTACTGTCAACAAGTCTGCCTAATGAGTACAGACGTGAACCGTAATTCAATGTTGACATGACGTTCTTCTTGTTCAGTTCAATGCCCTGAGCAAAGATGCCGCCATATACTT
Source organism: Erysipelotrichaceae bacterium (assembly GCA_017431405.1). Lineage (GTDB taxonomy): Bacteria > Bacillota_I > Bacilli_A > Erysipelotrichales > Erysipelotrichaceae > RUG521. Next base: position 913 of record JAFRLB010000065.1, read on the forward strand.
CAACATCGATGACATCATTCTTAACCAGTGACTTAACATCACTTTCAGTTAATACTGTTCCCTTTTCAAGATACAGTTTCTTACCTTCTACATTGTGAGCTAAGATACGGCCAACTAAGCCCTTGTTATAGCTTACAGGTACCTTTACGCTGTCAGGATGTGAGAAGGCATATTTCTGTGGTAAGGCTGTCATGTAAACACCCTTTGCCAAGGTATCTCTGACTGTAGCCACTAATTCCTTGGTATCAATCTTGGTGTTCTTCTTTAATACAACCTTGCCGTTTTCATCAAGCAGGTCTTCTGCCAGATAACAGTTCTTGGTTCTGCCGTAGGCACCTAACTTCTTAGTTACCTTATAACGGCCGGCCTTATTTAAGTCATAACGACGTGCATCAAAGAACTTGGCATTCATTAAGTTATAAGAACCTTCTTCTGTTGGGCGTTCATCAGGACGCTGGTTCTCATAGATTGCGAATAAAGCTCTTGTCTGCATTGATTCCTTATCGGTGATCAATGTGTTAACGATTTCTTCATAGTTGCCAAATACAGCTGTATACATTAACAGATACAGATTCAGGAATTCTCTCTGATCGCTGTCCTGCTCGACATCGTATACCGGCCATTCCATGGCTTCCATGTATTTCTTGAAATCATCCGTGCTGAAAGTATCTTCACCCTTCTCTGGATTCAGAGACATGCCGATGGCCTTTAACAAGATAGAAGATATGATTTTACGCTTACGGTCTACGCTTACGTTAATTACACGACCGACATTGCTCTTCTTGCTGTCTGTCATGAATTCCAGCCATGTTCCACGGCTAGGTATTAATTCTGAATTATAGATATCTCTGCCTGTCTTATCTTCAACATCCATTGAATAATAAGCACCAGGTGATCTGACGATCTGAGATACTATGACTCTTTCAGCACCATTAATAATAAATGTGCCTGTAGGAGTTAAAATTGGGAATTCGCCTAAGAAGACTTCTTCTTCCTTAGTGCTGATTTCACCTGTGTTTTCGTCTTCAACTACCAACTCCATAGACGCACGAATAGGAGCTGAGTATGTCAGCTCTCTTATTTTACATTCATCTGCATCATATTTAGGCTCGTCAAATCTGTAGCCTTTGATTTTCAAAGTGATGTTTCCGTCTCTGTTTTCGATCGGATAGATTTCTTCGAAAACCTCACGCAAGCCTTCATTCTTGAACCAGTCAAATGAACTGGTTTGAATTTCAACGAGATTTGGAAGTTCGAGGGTTCCACTTACTTTTGAATAATCTCTACGTACCGCTTTTTTGCCGTTGTGTACGAGGCGGTATGCATTGTCTTTGCTCATTAACAACACCCTTTCCTCTCTCTAATAGGGCAAGAAAACCGATTCTCACCCATTTTAATATAATAATTATGCAATTATATATGTTAACAATTATTTGTCAACATGTCAACTGCATACTGAAAGTATCCAGTAACCGTTTTTCTTTTCGATTACCTCTACTTTCGCCATTTCGCTCAGGTATCTGACTGCACTTTCCGCACCCTGCTGGCGCCGTATGACAATATACAGGCAGCCACCTTCATTTAGGTGCTGCACAGATTCCCTGAACAGTCTGTAAATGTTGTCTTTTCCTGTACGGATGGGCGGGTTGAAAACAATGTTATCAAACTTCATGTCCAGTTCAGAAATTCCATCACTGCAGATGCAGGTGTTATTCTGATGGTGAAGCGCACTGTTTTCCTCAGCCAGCTGTACAGCTGTTTCATTAATGTCTACCATTGTGACTTCAAGATCAGGGAACTGCTTTTTGAGCAGTATTCCCATGTACCCCAAACCGCACCCCAGATCCAGCAAACTGCCTTTCAGATCTCTGTTTATGACAGTTTCCAGAAGAGTGCGTGATCCAAAGTCCAGAGTATCCTTACTGAAGACACCGTCATCGGAGATAAATGTCTCCAATGCGCCCAAAAACCGAAAGTTAATATTCTTTCGGTTAGGCTTTTTACCAGGATCACTAGTAAAATAATGATTCATTTAAAATCACCATAGCACGAAAAGCCGAAATACTTTCGGCTTTCGTATTTAGTCCTGTTAAATAATTACTTATATTCAACAACGCCACCAGCAGCAACGATTGCTTCCTTGATAGCATCTGCGTCTTCAACCTTAACGTTTTCCTTGATAACGCCTGGGTTGTCAGGTGTAACAGCGTCAACGATCTTCTTAGCATCCATCAGGTTCAGACCTGTAGCTTCCTTAACTGCCTTGATGACAGCGATCTTCTGCTGGCCAACTTCCTTTAATAATACAGTAACTTCTGTTGGGCCTGCAGGTGCAGCTTCTTCAGCAGGTGCAGCAGCAACAGCAACTGGTGCAGCAGCAGTAACGCCGAATTCTTCTTCGATAGCTTTTACTAAATCGTTTAATTCTAAAATAGTCATCTCTTTCAGAGAAGCGATAATTTCTTCATTTGTTAACTTTGCCATGATATTTTCCTCCTATTAATTGGCTTCCTTAGCATCTGCAATAGCCTTTGTAGCTCTAGCAAATGAACTGATTGGTGATTGTAAGCAACTGAGTAACATTGATAACATTCCTTCTTTGTTTGGTAATGAAGCTAACTGTGCGATTTCAGCAGCATCAATGACCTTGTTTTCAACAATACCAGCCTTAATGACCAGCTTGTCATGCTTCTTAGCGAACTTGCTTAAAATGCGACTAGCTGCAATCTCGTCATTAGAAACAGCGATGGCATTTGGTCCAGTCAATGACTGAAGCAAATCATTGTATCCTAATTTCTCAACAGCACGCTGTGTCATAGAATTCTTGAAAACTACCATTTCGCAACCTTCTTCACGTAAGGTCTTACGTAATTCGGTTACTTCCTTAACGGTTAATCCACGATATTCTACTACTACTGTTGAGCCAGCCTTTTCAATCTTGTCAGCGATTAAATTGACCAGTTCCTGTTTTTGCTGTAGGATCGTTTGATTCATAATGTCCTTCCTTTCTTTTATATTGTGTCAATATACCAGAAATAAACCCGTTTCATCATGCATAGACAAAACGGGCGAAAAATACATCTTCGTGTTTTCTACCTCGGTAACATTTTTACACCTTGCGGTCGTTACTGTCTATGGTATATTGTAACAATCTTAAATTTTATAAAGCGTGATCGATCTTAATGCTTGGAGCCATTGAGCTTGAGAGAACAACATTCTTCATGTATGTACCCTTAACTGCAGCTGGTCTAGCCTTTAAGATTACATCGTACAGAGCCTGCCAGTTTTCAGCGATCTGCTCTGCTGTAAATGATACTTTACCGATGGCACAGTTGATGTTGCCTTCTTTATCTTTACGGTAAGTAACTTTACCTTTCTTGATTTCGTCAACAGCCTTGGCGATATCCATTGTAACTGTTCCTGTCTTTGGGTTAGGCATTAAACCCTTAGGTCCTAATAACTTACCTAACTTACCAAGTTCACCCATCATATCAGGTGTAGCAACGATTACGTCGAAATCGAACCAACCTCCCTTGATCTGATCAAGGATTTCCTTGCCGCCTACGATATCAGCACCGGCATCCTTGGCTTCCTGTTCCTTAGGACCCTGAGTGATAACGAGGACTTTCTGGCTCTTACCTGTTCCATGAGGTAATACCATTGCGCCACGGATCTGTTCATCAGCGTGACGTGGGTCAACATTCAGTTTGAAACATGTTTCTACTGATGCATCAAATTTTGCATATGTTACCTTTTTGATTAATTCAGCTGCTTCAAGGATTGGATATGCTTTTGTCTTATCGATCAGCTTAGCAGCTTCCTGATACTTTTTTCCATGTTTTGGCATACTATCTTACTCCCATCCTTCAATTGAAATGCCCATGTTACGAGCTGTACCAGCAACTATTCTCATAGCAGCTTCTACATCGTTCGCATTTAAATCTGGCATTTTGTATGCAGCGATTTCTCTTAACTGATCAACTGTGATTGAACCAGCCTTTTCAGTCTTAGGATTACCAGCAGCTTTGGTAATTCCAGCAGCCTTCTTTAACATGATTGCTGCAGGTGTTGTCTTGCATACGAAGTCGAATGACTTGTCTTCATAAGCGGTAATGATAACCGGAACGATATCCCCAGCTCTGTCCTTTGTAGCATCGTTGAATGCCTGACAGAATTGTGGCATGTTAATGCCTGCTGATGCTAGGGCTGGTCCTGGTCTAGCTCCGCCCGCTTGGAACTGGAGCTTACAAATCTTAGCAACTCTCTTCATAAACGGACCTCCTATAAATGTTTATGTCGTGGTAGGAAGGGTTGCGCCTTCTCCCACAATTAAAACGCTAACTCGTAGCAGTACTATCTTACTATTTTGCCAAACCCCTGTCAACAAAAAAATTTACGAAATCAGCGTTTATTTTAACTATATAATTTGACTCTTATTTTACTGAATGGAACAGCTTTTTTGTCTGGTAAGCAGGCTCACACGTGAGCATTACACCCAGCTTTTTAAAGGTGTTCTGGTCGTCCTGAGAAAGGATGACTGATGAATGAGCCTGTGATCCTTTTAATAATGGCAAGCCGTCAATTGCTTTTCCGGCAACCGGATTCATCTGGGCTGAAATGGTCATGGCTACCAGTACTTCATCAAGGTGAAGTCTTGGGTTGTTATTGCCAAGATAATCAACCTTCAGCTTCTGAACAGGTTCAATGATGTTTGGTGAAAGTAACATCGTATCATCTGACATGTTGCATACAGCCTTCATGGCATTGATCAATGCGGCACTGGCTGCACCTAATAATGATGAATTCTTTCCGGTAATGATTCTGCCGTCAGGTAATTCAATGGCAACTGCCGGACCATTGGTCTGCTCTGCCTTTTCTCTGGCTGCGACAACACACTTACGGTCAGTTGGAACCAGTCCTGCCTTATTCATGATGGCTTCAATCTTGGTGACTGAGTTCTCATCAGAAATGCCAAGTCTTACATCAACAAGGGTCTGGAAATATCTTCTGATGATCTCATCATTGCTGGCCTCTCTGGCAGCCTCATCATCAGAGATACATAAGCCACACATGTTAACACCCATGTCAGTTGGTGAGTGATAGATGTCTTCATTAGTGATCTGGCGCAGGATTCTGGAAAGAACCGGGAAGATCTCAACGTCTCTGTTATAGTTTACAGCAGTGATGCCATAAGCTTCCAGATGATATGGGTCAATCATGTTAACATCATCAAGATCAACAGTAGCTGCTTCATAAGCCAGATTTACTGGATGGCTTAATGGCAGATTGAAGATCGGGAACGTTTCATATTTTGCATATCCGGCAAAGACACCGCGTTTGTGTTCATGGTATAGCTGAGAAAGACATGTTGCCATCTTACCGCTGCCAGGACCAGGTGCCGTAACGACAACTAAAGGTCTGGTGGTTTCGATGTATTCATTCTTACCATAGCCTTCTTCAGAAACGATTCTGTCAACGTTTGTTGGATAACCGTCAATGGCATAGTGCAGGTAAACCTTGATGCCCATCTTCTCCAGCTGATGCTTGAAGTTATCTACAGGTGCCAGGGATACATATTGAGCAATGACAACGCTGCTGACATATAATCCGATTCCCGTAAAGGCGTCGATTAGGCGAAGTACATCCTGATTGTAAGTGATGCCTAAGTCACTGCGTCTCTTGCTCTTTTCAATGTCATGAGCATTAATGACGATGACTATTTCTACCTTATCAGATAATTCCGTTAACATCCTTACCTTGATGTCAGGCTCGAATCCAGGCAAAACTCTTGAAGCGTGATAGTCATCAAACAGCTTACCGCCGAATTCAAGATACAGCTTGTTATCGAATCTGTTTACTCGTTCCATAATTTTTGCTGACTGCATCTTTATGTATTTCTCATTATCAAACGCAATTCTGGTCATAGGCTCACCTCCAAAAAACACTTATTAATTTTACCATATCAAAGGTTATATTTTTATAAAATATTAAAATATTTTAAAGTTTTTAATATGCCGTCATCGGTTGTTGCCGGGGCAATGTAATCGGCTTTTTCCTTAGCCTTTTCCATGCCGTCACCCATGCATACTCCCAAGCCGACCAGTTCCAGCATTTCAATGTCATTCTCACTGTCACCGAATGCCATGCACTCTTCAGGACTGATGTTCAGTATCTTCAGTAATACTTCAATGCCGTTTTTCTTACTTACATTCTTCTTATTTACATCAAACAGTAACAGTCCGCCATCTACACATTCCAGCTGGCCTTCAAACTCGCTCATGAACAGTTCTCTGTCCTTCTGTTCACCAACCAATGCTCCTGAGTTAGGTAAGGCATCTTCACTTACTTCATACCTTACTACTTCTTCAGGAAGTCTTTCCATGATCTTAGGCATGTTAGGATGATCAACTACGATGTAGTCACAGTCTTCCATTTTCCAGAACAGGCCGAGATTGTTCTTACGGCAGAAATCATTTATGCGGTGATAGAGATCTCTGTCAAAGTATTCACACCAGACCGTCTTTCTGTTTTTATCGGTAATGATGTGTCCGTTTGATCCAATGAAGTAGTCCGGAAAGATCCCTGCATCGGTAAGCTTAGGTGCAGAATGTGGTGCCCTGCCGCTGGCTATTACGACCGGATATCCTTTTTCCTGTAACATGTGAATTGCCTCAACGGCACTTGGAACAACTTCCCAGGTCTTTAAATCTGTAATTGTTCCGTCAACATCAAATATGAAAATCTTATAATTCATTCTGACTTCCCTCATTTATCAAATAGTAATAATTAACATCCCAATAGCGATCACGATAATAGAGTTCTTCCTTACGGATCCCTTCCCTTATCATTCCTGCCTTTATCATAACCCTTTCAGAGGCCTTGTTTTCTATGATATGCCCGCAATACACCTTGTGAACACCTCTTTCAAACAGCATTCTGATAAAAGCCTTTAAAGCTTCTGTACAGTATCCCTTATTCCAATATTCCTTACCCAAGGCGTAACCAATCTCAATGTTATTGAAGTAGCGGTTAGCCCTGTTACACTGATTCAGCATTCCGATGACTTCACCGCTTTCCTTCAATACGACCGCAAAGGCATAAACACCGGCCTTTTCAGAATATGTTACCGTTCCCTCAACGCTGGCTTCATTCTCATTAGCCATGTATGGGGCAACATAGTATTTCAAAACATCCCTGTCATGATTTATCATGTGATAAATCGCCAGGGCATCTGTTCTTTCCAGTTTTCTTAGTATCAGGTGTTCTGTTTCCAGAACAAGTTCAGGATCATAAAATTCCATAACTAATCTCCCACATATCCATAAAAGTTAATTACTGAATAACCATCTTTATACCATTGGCTGTATCTTTTCTCAAAATCCACAAAGCCAATGAAGTCTTCTTCATAATCAGTATCCATGATCATGCTATGTTCATCAAAGGATACTCTGTAACTTGTCAGTTCATTATTACTGATGACACTTATGTACTTACCTGTACAGCCTTCTATTTCTTCAAAGCTTATCGGATAAACATAAGTAGAATCAATTACATAATCATTAAATAATGTATATCCACGCATATTAACAAGGTAAGTATTGCCATTGACCGTTGTTACATCAACTGGTTCAACACTGGAAACATCAACTTCCTTTATTAAGGAATCATCGCTTACATCATATATTCTTAATACATTCTTTTTATCTAACTGATAAAGGTGTTTCTTTTCTACCTTAAACAGTTTCAGATCATCATAGGAATTGGAACGAATCAACTCACCATTCTTATAAACATTGATAATGTTCTCGTTATGGACATAGGTACAGCCATTTTTCTGGTGGTAGATCACGATGCCTTTCACGTTGTTTATCTCATCGCCTTTTTTCAAACTGTCATAGGAAATGGACTGGTAGTTAATGCGGTCTATTGAATAGTAAACTGCGTCATCACCAAAGTATGCTTCAGCCGGATATTCTATTTCAATTGACTTACTGACGCCATTCTTATCAGTTAATACCATTACCGCCTGGTCTGTTTCTGCCTTGCCTAATATGGCAACGGTACTTATCTGGCCGAAGTTCTCAGAACAGCCAACAAGTAACAGTAACATCAGCGCAACAAAAAGCTTCTTCATGTTACCTTACCTTCCTATAAACTGATACTAGGAAATCAGCCTTTGAATCAAGCTTATCAAGGCCTAACAGTCTTTCATTGTTTTCCTTGCTGGTTGTATGGAAATAAGGTGTCATGCGCCATAAGGTCTCTATGTCGGCATTTTCTTCAAGATGCATGAGGTAAGTTACCTTTACACTTTCAACCAATTCAAAGTCAGGAAGCTTGTAGCCTTCTTCTGCATTAAGATAAGGTTCATCATAAACAATGGTCTTCATCTCCAATAAATGATCCTTACCAGGAGTAACCGCAATGACGTAGCCACCCTTCTTAATGATTCTGGAGAATTCTTCAGCACTGTATGGGCAGAAGACACTCATCAAGCCATCAAGAGCCTCTTCGCCAAATGGCAGATGAAATACATTGCCTACGAAGCAAATAGCTTCACGGTTTTTCTTGGCACACATTGCCACACCCTTTTTGGCAATGTCTACGGCGTAGTAATTCAAACCGGGATTATTCTTTCTTACAAGTTCCAGATAGTAACCTGTACCGCAACCTGCATCAAGGAAGCTGTCATTGTTCTTAAAATACTTTCCAACCAGTTCACTTAGCTTCTCAGCCAGTTTCTGATAATGCCCCTTATTTAAAAACGCTTCCCTTGAACGAAGTGACTCAACACTGTCACCAGGTTCCTTACTGTGTTTCATGTTTGCCAACATTAAATTAACATAGCCTTCCTTGGCTATGTCGTAGCAGTGGTTATTAACACATACATAACTGTTATTAACCTTTTTTAAATCATTGAAACACTTAGGACACTTTAACATAAACCTGATACTCCCATTGATACAATTTTACCATAAGATGTTGTATAATATTGTAAATAAATATTCTGACATAATTAATGTTTAGGAGGAAATCCAATTGAGCGACGAACGCATTGAAGTAATGGAAGCCATAAAGGAAGCTGACAAGTCACTTGAACATTTATATAGAGCCCAGGATCTGCTCGCTAAAGCTTCAGGCTGGGGAATAGCAGACATCATCGGCGGCGGTCTTTTTATCACGATGATAAAGAGAAACAGAATCAGTGAAGCACAAAGTGAACTGGTTTCAGCCAGAACGCACATCAACAATCTGTTAAGAGAAATGAACGATGTCAGAAAAGTTGACTACATCAGAATAAACACAGATGGTTTTGCGGGATTCGCTGATTTCATGGGTGACCCTATTTCTGACATATACATTCAGACAAAGATAGAAAGCGCCAGAAAAGAAGTAGACGAAACGATTTTAAAGATTGAACAAATTAGAGTAAAGCTCAATAAACTGATTTAAAAAGTGAGGAACTATTCCTCACTTTTTCATTAGCTTATTTTTAAATGAACTGATCTTGCTGATCTGGCTGCTGGAATAGATGACCGCAATGATGCTCATTCCAAAAGCTCCTCCAGCCGCAAACGAAGCAATCTTTTCAGTTACTCCCGTCTCATCCAGACCTGCCAGTTTTAATCCCAGAAATACTATCCAACAAGCTACACCAATCCAGGCAAAGAAGTGCTGATTCCTTAACAGTCTCTCTTTCTCACTGTTGGTGTATTCTGCAATGTTATATAATGTTTCCTCTGTCTGCTTTTCCATGACCTCACCCTTTCTTTCGCCGTTAAGCAGTTCTTCAACGCTTACATCGTAATACTTGGCGAGTTCGATAAGAATATCAAAATCAGGCATTGTGGCCGCATTCTCCCAGCGGCTGATCGTTCTGTTATTAACGTTAAGCATATCTGCAAGATCCTGCTGAGTAATCCCCTTCTCATTTCTGAGTCTTCTTAAGAACTCACCTATTTTTACTTGGTTCATACGATTAGCTCCTTTCGCTTACAGAATAACTTAAACACATTATAATTCACACGACAGAAAGTGAGAATCGACTGACAGCAGCTGAGAATTAATCCTTTTTCTTTCCAGTCAGTTCCAATATTCTGAGCATGATGTTGACAAGATCCAGATAAAGGTCCAGCGCAGCCAAGATGGTTTCCTTTTCCATATCTTCAGCTGTTACAATGCTGAGATATCTTTTCTGCATCATCTTCATGTCATAAATGGTAATTGGTATGAAAATCACAATACCGACAAAGGTAATAAATCTGCTGATTGATGGAATGAATATGGTTATTATTTCCGCAACTAGCAAGGCAACTAAAGATATCAGAACCAGACTGCCGTATTTTGAAAGATCAGCCTTTATGGTTCTCTGAGCCAGCCAGCACATTGCGAACATTAATGAAGCTGCCAGAAAAGCACTGAACACACTGCCGAGCTGATAGTGTACAAATATTGAACTTAAGGTAATGCCAGATACTACTGAATAAGCCATGTAAAGCATTCTGGCCTGACCTACTGAAATGTCATTCTTGTTTCTTGCCAATAGAAATACCAGGGCAAGTTCAAGAACGCAGAAAATGATCATTACAAGCGGACGCATGAATGCCGGGGCAAAGAAACGGCTTATGACAAAAGCCATTGCTCCTGAAACTGCCAGAGCGATTGCCATCCAGGCAAAGACACCGCTTAAATATTCACTGTAACTCTTCTTCATTAAAAACACCTACCTACTTCTCATATAAAAATCATATATTCTGTTCAGATAATCAGGAGCCTCATCATAAACCGCATGGCCATATCCCTCATATATGAACAGCTCACCATTCAGCTTCTCAGCCAGGTCAACTGAAGCCTGTGCCCCAAGCACCTTATCATTTGCTGCTCCAACTACGATAACAGGACACTTTATCTTTTCCAGTTCATCATAGACATCGAAGCCCTCTGTTGCCTTAGCCATGATCACAAATCTCTTCATTTCCTCTTCCGTAACTGCGTCAGCCATTGATACGATGGCATCTCTGTACTTGGCTAAGAACGCCGGTGAATAAACATCATCCGCAAAGCCTTCCATTAAGCCTTTGGCGTCATTGTCTTCAGCGTAGCTGATCCACTTTTGGAGTGCTTCACCATTACCGACTCTGGAAGTTGTTGAACATAAAGCCATGGCCTTAACAAATTCAGGATGTCTTATGGCCATTACCTGAGCAATCATGCCACCCTGTGATACCCCGAAAAGATTTGCCTCCTTAAGGCCAATTTCTCTTAAAGCCTGGTAGCTGTCTTCAGCCATGTCATAAACAGTGTAGCCTTCCTTAACATCGCTTCTTCTGTCTAATACATACAGACAGAAGTCACTGCTTAATTTCTGATAAGCAGCCACTATTGCTTCAGCAGATTCCATTACGCTTTTTACACTTAAGCCAGGCAATATGATGACTGCCTCCTTATCCGGATTACCAAATGAGAAATATCTCATCTGCATTTCATTTATCTTAACTGTTTTGATTTCAATACTCATGTTTGTCACCCATACTAATTTTACACCAAAGAAAAACCCATTTCACAGGAAATGGGTAAAATGACTAAGCTTCAACTTTTTCCAGATCTAGATAAGAAATTTCAGTTGGAGTTTCATGTCCAAACATGATTGTCAGAACAGTTGCAACTTCTGTGTCATTATTCATTGATTCAATTGTTCCTTCAACATTTGTGAATGGGCCAGACAGAATTCTGACTCTGTCGCCAACGCCGAAGTTAACAACAACTTTCTGTTCGCTCATGCCAAGCTTACGTAAGATGCTCTGAATTTCATCTTCAGCAACCGGTAATGGCTTTGCACCGCCACCGCTTGAACCGATGAATCCGGTAACACCAGGTGTATTTCTTACCTGATACCAGGCATCGTCTGACATGATCATTTCTACGAAGATGTAACCAGGGAACAGGTTCTTTGTCTTTTCGACTTTCTTACCGTTCTTATAGTCGATTTCTGTTTCTTCAGCAACGACGATCTTGAACAGGTTATCTTCCATGCCCATTGTCTTAATACGACGTTCAAGGTTTTCCTTTACTCTGTTTTCATGACCAGCGTAGGTATTAACAACATACCATCTCTTTGGTTCCATTTCCTGATCTGCCATTATGCACCTACTCCTATCATCAATAATAATTTTGAAATTACAAGATCACATAAAACGAAGAAGATTCCGAACAGAACACAGAAAGCCAGAACCTTGCCTGTGCTTTCCAGTAATTCGCCGAACTTGATCCATCTGATACGCTTTACTTCTGTCTTAATTCCTTCAAAACTGAACCACTTTAACTGAATAGGAACATCCTTTAATTCCTTTTCCTTGGTTTCACGCTGTTTTTTCCACTCTAACTTTTCTTTTGACTGTGCCATAATATCACCTACTTAGTTTCTTTATGCAAGGTATACTTCCCACATTTTTTACAATACTTTCTGATTTCAAGACGTTCTGTGCGAGTGCGCTTATTGTGAGAAGTAGTATAGTTTCTTGACAAACACTCGCTACAGGTCAGAATAACCTTTTCACTCACTACGAAAACTCCTTTCAATTGCTTTATAACTTTAGCATAAAAGAACATTGTTAGTCAAACAGTCACCCTATTTTTTTACGTATTTTATGTAATATGTTATCAACATCCTTGCTGCTGATGTTAACTGCCTCAGCTATCTCCTTATATGAGTAACCTTCCATCTTCATTTTCAATACCTTGCCTTCCACGGTTTTATCTGGATCATAGGTCTTGAAAATGTTCTCCAGTTTCATCCGGTTCATTGATATTACCTCAGGATTGTCATAGTCATCCTTACTGATAAGATCAACAAGATAGGTTTCATCTTCCTCTCTGATGATATAGTCAAGGGAGAGTATCGGCTTCTGATCTATGTAATAATGACTCATTTCACTTTTCTGCCAGCTTCGCATTTCCCTTAAGGCACAGAGGTGGACAAAGTTATGAAATGCCATGTTCTTGTCTTCACGGTAAAAGTATATGGCTTTAAACAGTCCTATTCTTCCCGCCTGTAAGGCATCATCATAATGAAAATTATCATAAAAGGTTGATATCTCTCTGTACAGACGTTTAAACATCGGCATGAATATGTTGATCAGTTCTTCCAAAGCTGTCTCATCATCCTGTCTGGCAAGACAGGCCAGCTCGTATTCGTGGTCCTTTTTCTTTTCCTCCATAAAAAAGTTCTCCCTATAATGGAGAACGTTGTGAGTAAATCTGATAAAGAATAATGCCACAGGCGACCGAAGCGTTAAGTGATCCGATATCACCTTCCATAGGTAACTTAATTTTATAATCACATATCTCGCTTGTAAGTCTGCGGATACCTGTTCCTTCAGCACCTATGACTAATACGATTGGTACATCATAACGTGGCTGACGGTAATCAAGCGCATTATCCATGTCTGTTCCTACTACCCAATACCCTTTTTCCTTAAGCTTGCGCAGTGTCTGAGCCAGGTTGGTTACCTGAGCAACCTTGATCGTATCAATTGCCCCAACTGAAACCTTGGCGACCGTACCGTTAAGTGATACACTGCGGTCCTTTTCAATGATGACACCGTCACCGCCAACACAGGCCATTGTCCTTAAGACAGCTCCTAAGTTATGCGGATCCTGTACACCGTCAAGAGCTACGATGAGCGGCAGTTTTCCTTCAGGAACCGAATCAGTTATCTCATCAATGGAATAGGTCTTGTATTCTCTGATCTCAGCTACGTAGCCCTGGTGATTTCCATCAACCAGTTTATCAAGATATTTTCTGGAAACGGTTCTGATGTTGACACGTCTGTCCTTGGCTTTCTTTTCAATTTCAGAAGGATTTCTGCCTTCAAGAACATACAGGTTCAGGATTTCTCCGTTATTCTTCAGCAGATTGCTGACGACGTTCTTTCCATACACATATTTTGGCATATCATTCTTCCTCCATGGTCTCAATTATGTCCCAAATTTGTCTCATTTTTGTCTCATCACCATTTAGGTACCAGTAGCCCCACAGTGTTTCAAAGCCTGTTGAGACATGATAAGTGACCGCATCGGTGTTTTTCGGAGCCTTATGAGCCTTACTGTTGCGACCTCTCTTGTAATAGTCTATTTCTTCTTCTGTAAGCACATTACTGTGTAACAGCTTATCCATTATCTTAGCCTGAGCCTTGGCACTGACATACTTGGTGGTAAGTCTCTGCATCTTGTCCATCTTAACCTCATGGTCTATTACATATCTCTTAACGACCATGTTGTAATGGGCATCACCTATGAAAGCCAAAGCCAATGGACTGTAATCATTAACATTCATATTGCATCTCCAAAACAGAGGGATCAGATAATCCCTCTTTCCTGTAACTGTGCACGGTACTTATCAGCTGTTTCGAAATCCTTCTGGCTCTTGGCCTCATTCCACTTCTGATAAATATCCTTATCCTCTGCGCTTAATACTACCTGGTTGATGTAAATGCCCAATACTTCCAGCATCTTTCTGATGGTCTGATAAACTGAGGCAACATTCTTCCAGTCAATTTCTCTTACTCTTAAGCCCTGATTCAATTCCTTAACTGTTTCAAAAATTTCCTTATAGGCATTTGGTGTGTTCAAGTCATCATTCATTGCATCAAGGAATTTCTGCCAGTTTTCACTCTTTATTTCAGCTTCCAGTGATACATCGGCTAACTGAGCCTTGACTTCAGTCTGCTTCAAGGCAGTTTCGATTCTTGATACTTCCTTCTGAGCAGCTTCCAAAGTTTCTTCACTGAAGTTCAGAATGTCACGGTAATTGACAGACAGTAACAGCCATCTGGTTACGTTGGCGCCTAATTCAGCGATTACATCCTTGGCCAGCTTTACATTGCCCAAAGACTTACTCATCTTACCGCCGTCAAAGTTCAGCATGCCATTATGAACCCAGTAGTTTGCCAGATGATGATGGTTTACAGCTTCAGACTGAGCAACTTCATTTTCATGGTGAGGGAACTTAAGGTCCTTTCCACCGCCATGAATGTCGATCATTTCACCGTTGAATTCCTTACCGATCATTACAACACATTCTGTATGCCAGCCAGGTCTGCCCTTACCCCAAGGTGAATCCCAGGTAATGCCCTTGTCTGTCTTTTTCCATAAGGCAAAGTCAAGAGGGTTCTTTTTGGCAGAATTCTCGTCAACTCTTTCACTGCCGCCGGCGATCAAATCTTCCGTATGCTGGTGTGACAGTTCACCGTATGTACCTACACTGTCAACACTGAAATATACTTCACCATCAACGACATAAGCATTTCCTGCTTCAACAAGCTTTTCAATGAACTCAATCATTTCATTCATTGTCTTGGTAACCTGCGGTGTTGCATCGAGCTTTTCAGTATTAAGCGATTCTCTTACCTGATTATAGGCATCGATGTATCTTTCGGCTATTTCAGTTTCCTTTACGCCTTCTTCAATGGCTTTGTTAATGATCTTGTCATCAACGTCAGTAAAGTTGGAAACATACTTTACCTTATAGCCGTCAGCTTCAAAAACTCTTCTTAATGTATCAAAGACAACGATAGGTCTGGCGTTGCCGATATGAGCATGATTATATACGGTAGGACCACAGACATACATGTTTACCTGGCCCTCATGTATTGGTTTGAATTCTTCGTTTTTTAATGTCAGTGAATTATATAACTTCATAATGAATCCCCTCTTTTGCATATTGATTATAACATTTAACCCTTTCATTTCCAACGTAATTAAACGCTCACAAAAAGCCACTTCAACAGAATATATATTTATCTTATAATATATATAAGAAACAAGAGGTGTTTATAATATGAAAATCTTAGTGTTCAGTTCACTTAACGTTGATTATGATTACCATATGGATCATATCGCCAGACCTAAGGAAACAATCGTTGCGGACAGCTTTGTCCTGGCAGCTGGCGGTAAGGGCTTAAACTCATCAATCGCAATTGCCAAGACCGGTGAACATGTATATTTAGCCGGTGTATTGGGAACAGGTGCAGAATTACTAGAAAAGACTCTGCTGGAAAACAATGTAGACATTTCCTTACTGGACAGACAGAATGTTCCAAACGGACATGCCATCATTCAGATCGATAAGAACGGTGAAAACAGCATCTTCATCTATGGCGGTTCAAATGCCTGCATTACCAAAGAATATGTTGACAAGGTAATTGCTCAGTTTGATGAAGGTGACCTGATCGTCATGCAGAATGAAATAAACAATCAGGATTACATCATGCAGAAGGCTCATGAAAAAGGAATGAAGCTCTTATTAAACCCTTCTCCATGTAATGACAGTTTAAAGGAACAGCCACTTGAATTAGTTGACTACTTCTTCATTAATGAAGTTGAAGGCGAGATCTTATCAGGTTGTCCAGAGCCAGAGGACATTCTGGAAAACATGAAGTTAAAGTATCCAAGAGCAAACATCGTTTTAACCTTAGGTTCAACAGGTGCTTACTATTACGACGGTACAAACAAGGTATTCTGCCCGGCCAGAAAGGTAAAGGCCGTAGATACTGTTGGTGCCGGTGATACCTTCATGGGTTACTTCACATATGCATTATCAAAGGGAATGACCCCTGCAGAGTGCATGGAAATCGCCACCAAGGCAAGTTCAATCACTGTTCAGAGATATGGTGCAGCCGCAGCCGTTCCAACTCTTGATGAAGTAAACGCACTGGATTAATAATACTTACAAAAATGACAAGGGAGTGACCTTTAAGATCACTCCTTTTTTCATATCTTAGCTACTACTCTGCATGGCAGACCGCTTGAGTTTCCATAGTTCAATGGAAATGTATAAACAACCAGTTCCTTTCCCGTGACTTCTTTCATATTACAGAGGTTTTCAACTATGAATACCCCATTATCAGCGCAATACTGATCGGTTGGCGTATGCTCTTCATGTCTTCTGACACCAGCAAAGTCAATGCCGATGATCGACACCCGTCTTGCCACTAACAGTTCAATAAGTTCCCTGGTTAAGACCGGATGTTCATGAAAATATCTGGCATTTCCATAACCAATTTCTTCAATGAAACCTGTATGAAAGCCTATGAACATGTCTGACTTTATTCTGTCAGTATCAATGTCATTAACCCTGATTTCTTCAAGCCCACTGACATCAAATATGTATCCATTTCTCTCCAGATACTCCAGAGGGAATTCCTTATTCATTACATCGAAATGGGTGCCGTAGTGACCGGAAAGAACCTTTTTCTCATTATCAGCTGATGACTTAATAAGTTCCCCGGTTATCTTCAAACTTAAATCAACAAACACTTATAGCATTTCCTTACCCATGACATAGGTCTGAATCGGATTGAAGTTTTCATCCAGTACAACGATGTCAGCGTCATAGTTTTCCTTGATATAACCCTTTACGTTACCGAACCCCAACATGTTTGCTGGGTTACAGGTACATGAGTTAATGGCTGTCTGATATGGGATGTTGGCCTTGGTTATTTCACGGCCTAAAATTACATTTAATCTGTTAGCGCTGCCGCAGATCGTTCCATTTGCCAGTCTGCCAACACCATCTTCACAGACATATCTCTTCTGCCCTTCAACTTCATATTCCCCAACCGGGAATCCTTTGAAGTAAACTGAGTCAGTAACGGAAATAAGTTTATGAGGTCCCTTTGTCTTGGCCAAGATGTTGGCTGATGGGAATGATACATGAACACCATCACCAATTAATTCAGCATACATGTCATCATAGTACATGGCTGCACCGACAACACCAGGTTCTCTGTGATGCAAGCCTCTCATGCCATTGTATGTATGAGTAAATGATATGGCCCCGGCTGCTCTGGCTTCAGTAATGTCCGCAAATGTTGCACCGGTATGACCGCAGGTAACCTTTATGCCGTTTTCAACACAGTACTTGATGACAGTCATGTCACCCTTCAGCATTTCAGGTGCCAGCATTACTAACTTCAGGTGTCCATGGCAGGCTTTCTGATAAACATCAATTTCCTCAGGTGTAGGAACGACCAGATTAGCTACATCCTGCGCTCCTCTGAAATCTTCGGAAATGAAAGGCCCTTCTGAATGAATGCCCAGAATGTTAGTCCCTTCATGGCCTTCTTCAATGACCTGAGCGATGGCTTCCATGCCCTTCAGCATTGTTTCTCTTGGGGCTGAAGAAGTCGTTGGCAAGGTGCTTGTAACGCCTTCTGAAGGCAGATATTTCATCCATTCTCTGATGAATTCGCAGGTTGCGTGATTAGCATCGCAACCGTTATAGCCATGATTATGAATGTCTATCAAACCAGGAATTATCCAGTTTTCACCATAGTCATGGTCAGGTCTGACTGTACCGTATGGCATGATCTTACTGATCTTGCTTCCTGCGATCTCCAGCTCTAAAGGCTGCAGTTTTTCATCATAATATACGTTTTTACTCTGTATTATCATTATGTATTCTCCTTATTACTTAACTATATTATAGATTATTATTTTGTATAATGCCTTCACAAGCATTAAAAATATGTGGATTTTTATCCTGTTGGCTCTTACAATAGTAAATAGATAAAAGGAGATGTCGTTTTATGGAATTCAGTTATGAAGTTGTAGAAACCATCTGTGTTCTTTCTGAACAGAACAATGGTTGGAAAAAGGAATTAAATCTTGTCAGCTGGAACAACCGCGAGCCAGTATACGATATTAGAACCTGGAGTCCTGACCATTCAAAAATGGGCAAGGGTGTAACTCTTTCACTTGATGAAATGAACGCCCTAAAGGAAACTCTGAAAGATTTGAATCTATTCGACTAAGCATCGCAAGATGCTTTTTCTTTTACTTACCTCAGTAACTGGTTTTTTTGTTTAGTTAATGTATTAGGTTATGGTAAAATATGAAATATAATAGACCACTGTGAGGTGATTTTATGGCTAAGGAATACGCATTAGTCGCCGTCAATGATAATGAAGTCAAAAAGCTGTACCAATCAGCTGCTTTTGACATGAACGATGTTTCAGAGAAAATACCTCTTTCTGAAGGCAAAGAGCTTTGGATCTCAGGGCATGATGATCTGCAGGAAACCAATGAACAGCTTCGCCAGCAACTGCGTGAAGCTGAGGAATCCAACATTGCCAAGGAAACTTTTTTAAGCAGCATGTCACATGACATCAGAACGCCAATGAATGCCATAATTGGCATGACCACCATTGCCAAGAAACATATTGATGAAAAAAGCAGAGTAATGGACTCTCTGGAAAAAATAGAAGTCGCCAGCTCTCACCTTCTCTCACTGATAAATGAGGTGCTGGACATGTCGAGAATTAATTCAGGGAAAATGGTCATTTCAAGTGAGTCCTTCAGTCTGAGCGATCTGTTGCATGAAATACTGACGATCGTAAAACCTCAGGCCACTGACAAAAACCATAACCTGACAGTTGACATAAGCAATATCATTTACGAAGGTCTTGTAGGTGATGCTCTCAGACTGAGACAGATATTCCTGAACATAATAAACAACTCAATTAAATATACAAACGAAGGGGGAAACATCAACATAAGTTTCCGCGAAGAATTGAAAGATGATAAGGTCCTGCTGATTTTCCGGTGCCAGGACAACGGCATAGGAATGTCACCGGAATTCCTGAATAAGCTTTTCACACCTTTTGAAAGAGCCAATACCACGACAATTTCCAAAATTGAAGGAACCGGATTAGGGATGAGCATCGTCAAAAGACTCATTGATAAAATGAATGGGGCCATTGAAGTTAACAGTGAACTTGGTAAAGGTACTGATATCACAATTTCAATTCCTCTGAGCTATGAAAACATCTCAATCAACACAGCTGCCCTTAAGGACCGCAGTCTGTTGATAATTGAAGCCAATCACCAGGAAATTGAGAAATATGACAGATACCTTGATGAATTTGGTATAAAGCATGAAATAGTCAGTTCAACAACTGATGCCATAGCTGCCCTGACTGATGCCGAATTCCATAATGAACACTATGACGCCGTAATATTCGGCAAGGAATTTGGTAACAGTAATAACATGTTTGACGCAGCCGAATACATCAGCAAGAATCATCAGCTGCCAATCATTCTGATAAGTGATCATGATTTCAGCAGCATCGAATACAGGGCTACCAGAAGCGGCATTGTACAGTTCATTCCGACACCATTCTTCAGAAAATCATTAATAAACGGTCTTAACACCGCTTTTGAAAAGACTTCTGAAGAATCACATTCTGCAACACCGGATTTAAGCGGCAAGAACATTCTGTTGGTTGAAGACAATACCATTAACCGCATGATTGCCAACGAAATCCTCAAAGCAACAAATGCCAACATTGAAAATGCCGAAAACGGCCAGGAAGCCGTTAACATGTATCTGGCCAAGCCAGAGAATTATTACAGCATCATTCTGATGGATATTCAGATGCCGGTACTTGATGGGTATGGGGCAACAAGACAGATCAGAACAAGCGGAAGAAAAGACGCATCAGTTATTGCCATCTATGCCATGACTGCCAACACCTTTGCCGAAGATATCGCCAAGGCCAGAGAAGCAGGTATGGACGGCCACATCGCAAAGCCTATAGACATCAAGAAACTGATGCAGACTTTGAAGAATACAGTTAAATTGGGAAAGGCAGTATGACAGAATACCAGGAAAAGTATCTCGCCAACATTCAGCGGATAAATGAACTGAGCGACATTTACAGTGTTCCGCTGTCAGATTTTGATAGTTGGTATGAGATGCAGATCTCTCACACGGAAGAGATCCGAAAGCTGAAGAATGAAAACATAAATCTGCTAAACAGACATCTTTTCAGCATGCTTGATAATCTGCATGATGCCTCAGAAGAAGACATCCATGATCTGGAGGAATTCTCTGATAAGCTCATGGACTGGGTCAATAATCTCGATTGCGGTCTGTATGTTCTCATTCATGACTCACTGTTAAGCCTTTACCGTTTCCGGAAAGACAGAAACAACATAATTAAGGAATTGTATAAGCTTGGCATGGGTTTATTCTATCTTGACCGTAAGATCCAGGGTCTTGAAAAAGAATGGTCAACCCCATTCAGATTTACTAATGAAATGGTATTTACCGAAGCGGGATCATATATCAGTTTTTTTGAAGACATTGAAGATACTGAGACCAAGGGCTACATCATCAGAGCCCTGGCGAACATTGCCATCTGCACTCCTGATAACAAGCGCAAGGTAGCCGTAAGTTCTAGAATCCTGAAAATCATTCAGGATGATTACTACCGTAATCTTGCTCCTGAGCTGCCATGGGATGTTTTCTTAAGAAGAAGCCAGCAGCAGATGAGTTCAAACCGCAGCGTCCTGTCCAAGGGTGACCTGAATCAGAATGAACTGGCTGAAATACTTGAAGCCTGTCAGGTCGTTTTTGAACCAGAAAAAAATAACAAGAACCCTAACATAAGGTGGCTGTGGCCATACTACGAAATGGAATATACCTGTGGCTTTGTGGATACACAGACTACTCTTGACCGCATAGAAGAAATAATAAACGGTGTACCTGATGATCAGTACGATCAGTCAAGCCTTTATGCCAATGTCCAGTTGGCCATTTACTATGGAAGACTGATTAAAGAGAACCCGTCAGTACAGAAAAAGCAGAAAAACCGTGACTTCCTGAAGGCTTCATATCAGAAGATGATGAAGGTAATGATGACCTGCCCGCCGGCACAGTATAATGATTTCTATCATTATCTGATCAACCTCGTCTTTTCTAACTACTATGAAACTGAAGGAGTTGAAACCTACAAGAAAATAACGACCAGGCTCATGCGCAAGGTAATTGGTCTTACTTACACTGATTCACAGAAAGTCGGTAAAATCATTGAGGCATACTGCACAGCCATTTTCAGACAGGATAAAACCTTCTTTGATGACATTCCATTCATTGGTGCAATAAATGATGAAACCGTAAAAGAAGAAGAACTGAGAAAGTATGCCAGGGAATGCGGTCTGTACTATAACTTCGGCTTGATAAAGATGACCACTGATAAGACTGATCTTTACAGAGCAATGCTGGAAAATGAATTCCAGATGTATAAGCTGCATGTACATGCCGGCCATGATGATCTGAAGATAAGAGCATCAACTGAAAGATTTGCCGACATTGCCTTTGGCCATCACCGCTGGTATAACGAAGCCGGTGGCTATCCGGATGAGTATGTCAGAAACAATACTCCATACCGCCAGATGGTAGACATTGTGGCAGTAGCTTCATATATGAAGGATAACTTTAACGGTAATTTTGATGCTCTGGTAAATGAAATCATTTCACTGGAACACAAACAGTTTTCTCCAATCATTACGTCTTATCTACATGACAGAAAACTGACTGAAGAGTTAAGAGATATTCTCTGCGGTGATGATAAACCATATTTCCTCAAGCTTTACAATCAGTTAGCAGAGTAAAGGCAAGCCTTAAAGCTTGCCTTTAATAATACACTATTGCGTCAAATACCTTTCTTTCCCCTTCCTTACCGAAGGAAACAGGGTTATTGACTACTCTTTGTTCAACCACCAGGGTCGTACTGCCACCACCATCAAGGTTGGCAGCGTTAATGCATCCATATCTTTCAAAAATGTCCGTCAGGTCAGAATAGTTAATGCCAAATGAACCGTTGGCCCCACGGCCTTCAATCGTAACTAACAGTACTATTCCATCACTTCTTTGACCGATGGCTGTACGAGGCTGCTGACCACCGGCATTACCGGTAAATTCCGTTCTTTCACCGTTAACGATCAGAAACGGTGAGAAACAGACTGCCCACTCCGTATTTTCCAACTCTTCAGCTTCACCATAGGTCAATACCAGTTTACCATCATTAGTCATAGTTACAAGACTGTCAGTTCCATATGATTCGGCATATACTTGCCCATCCGCTACTAAACCTCCATAACTGCTCTTTTCACCGCGTTTACCTGCGAAACCTCCGCCATTTATGGCTACCATGGCAGCGCATTCTTCAGCCATGTCACTTACCTTCTGCCCATTATCTGAATCTGAAACAGCCAGATGCAGTCTTTGCGGATCGTATATTACCGTAATCCAGCCACTGTAACCGTTGCCTGATATCTCAATTACCTTATACAGTTCATTTTCATCGTGTTCCAGGATCTGCCTTTCATATTCATTCTCATAATAGCCTGTGTCAACAGTACTGACGTTGATCAGGCTTACATCAGTAGAATTACCTGATACTATGACCTGATTATCAGCCATTATGTCCTCAACCATTTCAGGGCTGTAAAGAATATAGGCCAGATACTGGTGAGATGCCGTTGTCAAGGCAGTAGTTACCAGCCAGTTACGGAAAGTACTTACCGGTCCATAGGCCGCAAACAGGAACAGACAGGCCAGTACATCCAGCACGATGACAAACTTAGTCAAATGCTTTTTCATTTTAGCATAACCTCAGGTAATAAAAGATTCCTCTGAGTATATATGTAACAGCCATGACTGTAAGTGCCGCAAGCGAGACAAATTGAAAGATTTTTTCGTATTTCTGTTTTTCTTCTGTCATTTAATGACCTCCTTTTTTACATCTACAATATAAAAGAGGATTGTGAAGATTAACTGAAGAAATCATTAATTAATAATGACTATTAAAAAACACCTCTGAGAGGTGTTAAGCTGCTGCAGCAGCTGCGGCAGTTGTCGCAATTGCCTTGCCTAGATTTATGTAAAGAATGATGTTATCAATGACATAGTCCTCAGGTTTTATGGTCTTTATGACCAGCATTGCCGCATACATCAGTCTTTCCTTAGAAGTCATGGATAAGCCATGGAAGCCCTTCTGAACACGCAGATAGTTATTTACTTCCTCCAGCATTTTCATGATCTCTTCAGTATCAAAGTCCAGACATGATAATACAGCCAGCACACTTAACTCATATTCTCTGCCAAAGTTCATCTTTCTGGCTTTCAGCTCATCATACATGTATAAGAATCTTTCCGATTTCTGGCCTGGAGCGCCTAAGTCAAGAGCCAAAATCCTGCTTAATTCCCTGTTGGAAGCGAACATTATCTGTCCGTCAAGAAGCTTATAGTTTTCCTCCATTTCCAACAACAGATTATCAACGTCAATGTCAGATACTGCCAGTAAGGCAGCAAAAACGAGGTCTCTTGAAGAATTAAGAATAGGATGTCTTCCCTTCATCTGTTCATAGATCATTTTTGTCTTATTAATATAGCTTCTGGCTTCAGTCAGTTCAACATTTTCATAAATTATCATTGAAACTATGACAGAATAATCTGAGCGGAACACCTTTGAGTCATCTATCTGATCACATATCGTCTTTAAAGCTTCCAGATAGAATAAAGGATCTTCGCTCAATGCCATCTTACAGATGATTGGAGCTGACAGATACTGTCTGAACAGGGAAAACATGCTGGTGTTCTTCTTGAACAATGTCCTGCATTCCCTGATTTTCTCTGCATCTGCCAATGTATCCTTACCGGTAAGTAACATTGCACTTACCGTATTCATTGTCCACTCAAACTTAAAGATACCGTCCATTATGATCTTGTTATCGACAAGAAGCTCGCAATATCTTTCCAGTTCCTTATTCATAATACCCCTCCTACTTAACCAGTGTTTTTCTCAGATTCTCAACGACCTTGTGTTTGATCTCTCTGTATTTCTTTACTTCCTCAGCACTTAGGCCTTCATAACAGATGGTGTTATAGTCAAACTGAACCTTCTGCAGGTCTCTGTCCATGGCTGAAGGAATGTAGGTACACTTGACGTTAACATCTTCCAATGGATTGCTTATCTTGACAAATCCCTGTGTTACCATCTTGGTTATGGACAATAAGCAGGAAGGAACCGGTATGCCGGTTAATGATGATATCTCATCATAGCCGCACCCCTTGCCTAAGGTATAAAGCAGATAAAGGATCTTAACATCGTTTATTTCCAGTTTGTACTTACTGGCAACGGTATTCAGTAATCTTTCAAACATGTGGTCGCACAGATAGTTAAACATCTGTTCTGAATCAGCGTAATGCTCTTCAAAATAGAC
Organism: Erysipelotrichaceae bacterium; assembly: GCA_017431405.1. Lineage (GTDB taxonomy): Bacteria > Bacillota_I > Bacilli_A > Erysipelotrichales > Erysipelotrichaceae > RUG521. The sequence goes on from JAFRLB010000065.1 coordinate 25,981, forward strand.
CTTCTCTCCATCTTCCTGACCTAACTTCTTGGTATCAAGAGCAAATGGCAATGAGAAGCTGTCGGTACTTACTGCCAGTAAATAGCCGTAAATAACCGGTTTTCTTACTTCATAATCAGCTTCATCAAGAATGTTCTTGTAGAAATCATTGTAGTATTTGATCACGCTGGTCTTCATTTTAACGATCTTCTGCAGATTGAAGTTCTGAGCTACCAGTGAACCCTCTGTCTTAACATAATAGTAGATTGGTGCTTTTAAGACGTAGATGTCATTGACATGCAAAAGGTATTCAAGGTTAAAGATCATGTCCTCACAGAAACTGATCCTGTTATCCATTCTGACCTTGTATTTGTCAATGATCTCCTTCTTGTACAGTTTGTTCCAGATAACACCGTAATAGAAGTCAGCCGGTGTTAATAACATGTTTTCGGCATATTCCTTACGGCTGATCAGACCGCCGTCAGCGATCGATCCCTTCTTGGAAACATTGTCATCAACGACTCTGTAGAAATCGCCGACAACCATGTCAGCCTTATTTTCCGTCATGCTTCTTAATAATAACTTGGTTGCGTCAAACGGCAGCCAGTCATCACAGTCAATGAACTGAATGTACTTGCCGGTTGCCTTTTCCAAACCTAAGTTTCTGGTTGAGGAAACACCGCCGTTTTCCTTGTGAATGGCAACGATTCTAGGATCCTTTTCAGCATATTCACTCATTATGGCATAGGAGTTATCCTTACTGCCGTCATCAATCAACAGCACTTCTATGTCCCGGTAATCCTGGGCTAATATACTGTCAACGCATCTTCTTAATACTTTTTCCCCATTATAAACAGGAACGATTATGCTAACTGTACTCATAGGCTATTTCTCCTTAAACAATACATATTTTTCTAACGGGAACAATACAGCTACCTGTACGGTCCCGGCTGCCAGTGCCGCAATGGTTCTGGCCATCCTGGATAATGAAGTCTTATTCAATAAGGCAGTTATGTAACCCTGCAGCCATGTTGTAAACAATATTAATGAGGCCAATACCACAAAATAACCTATTAATCCTGCCTTGGTTCCCTTACCCTTGAAGGTTGCCTTCATGTTAACGAAGTAACCGTAGACATTAGCGATGAAATTGGACAGAAAGAACGGCAGGACATAACCAAATGTTACGACCCCGTCAACAACATACTTGCTCTCGCCTTCAAATAATACCTTCGGATCAAATATCGGCTGTAAGAATGAAGGTAGCTTTGTGGTTACTGAGTCAAATATCAATGGCAACAGATTGGCTAACAACAATTGAACTATTGTTATGCTCATGCTGACAAGATTAAACTTCACAAACTGCCATAAACTGCTGTCTCCAAATTTCTTATCTAGCTTGCTGAATATATTCATACGTTTTCTCTCTTTTTAATAATTATAATACGTTTCACTAATTACACCAAATCTCAGAAAAATAATATATAATTTAACTGTAAATACTGGAGGATAACACAATGAAATACCCATTCCCGAAAGTTGACCTGCACTTCCATCTCGACGGTTCAATCGTTCCAGAAGTAGGTTGGAAAATTGCTCAGGATCCTGATGTAGACCTGGATTTAAAGACATATGAAGACTACGTTAAAATGGCAACTGTACCGGCAACCGGTGTTGAAGTTGACGTATTTGAATATTTGGCAAAGTTTGACCTGTTAGTAAAGCTGATGCAGACAAAGGAACATCTTAAGGAAATAACCTATACAACCATTAAGAGAGCATGTGAAGAAGGCTTGTTCTATCTGGAAATCAGATTTGCTCCTCAGAAGCATACTGAAAAAGGTCTTACCCAGAGAGATGCCATTGATGCCGTACTTGAAGGCATCAGACAGGCTGCAGTAGATTTCCCGTTAATTAAGGTTGGTCTTATCTTATGCTGCATGTTATCAACAGAAGACAACAGTAAGGAAAATGAAGAAACAGTCAGACTGACCGAAGAATACTTAGGCAAGGGCGTTGTCGGCATTGACTTAGCTGGCGGCGAAGACAGTGTTCCAATGGAAAACTATGCATATTTATTCACTGATTACCATAAAAAAGGTTATCCAATGACAATTCACGCCGGCGACAATGGCAAGCCTCAGAATGTCGCAACCGTAATTGGCTGGGGTGCAAACAGAGTAGGTCATGGCAAGCACTGCTGGTATGACAAGGACGTATTACAGAAAGTAATAGAAACAAAAACACCAATTGAAGTATGCCTGACCAGTAACATTCACTGTAAGACTGAACCATCATATGAACTGCATCCTGCCAAGAAGTTACTGGATGCTGGTGTTTTAGTAACCCTTAATACTGATAATCAGAGCATTTCAAACATCAATCTTGACTTTGAATATGACAGAGCCATTGAGCAGGTTGGTTTTACCTATAATGACCTCATCCAGATGAACATTAGCTCAATCAATGCTTCATTCATGCCTGAAGAAGAAAAACCTCTGTACATCGAAAAACTGGAAAAGTATTTTAAGTAATTCAAAAGCACCGCAAGGTGCTTTTCTTATACAAAAATACCCGGACATTAATTGCCCGGGTATTCATTTAATGATTGATAATTAAATCTTAGCCTAATTCAGCGAAGTACTTAATTGTTCTTACCATCTGTGATGTGTAAGAATTTTCGTTGTCATACCAAGAAACAACCTGTACATGGTATGTGTCTTCATCAACCTTAGCTACCATTGTCTGTGTAGCATCGAAGATTGAACCAAATCTGCTACCGATGATATCGCTTGAAACGATTGGATCTGTGTTGTAGCCGAATGATTCAGTAGCCTGAGCCTTCATAGCAGCGTTAACAGCATCAACTGTAAAGTCATGAGCCTTAACTACAGCTACTAAGATTGTTGTTGAACCAGTGATTGTTGGAACTCTCTGAGCTGATCCGATTAACTTGCCGTTTAATTCTGGGA
>JAFRLB010000066.1 GCA_017431405.1 Erysipelotrichaceae bacterium
ACGAAGACAGAGAAGAAAACAGCGAAAGAAAGACATCAAAGTTATTCTCAATCATTCCAGCAGCAGTATCAGTAATTCTCTTCATCTTAACAGAAGACATGAGAAACCCTATGGTATTATTCGACAAGTGGACACTCCTGATGATGGTCATCATGATCGGAAATCTCGTAGTTGCCTACCTGACGAGAAATAAAAAGGAAGACGAAGAAAAAGAAGAAAACGAAGCCGTTGCTTAATATCCTCCCGGGGGAGAGAGGCTATTAATTACCGAAGCCCAGGTGCGTGCCTGGGCTTTTCGATGTTTATAATATTTTTTTAACTACCTGAGGTATTTCTGAGAAGGTTGATATTGAATATTCAGGATCAATGGCCTTACCAAAACCATAACTGGCGAAAATGAATGGGACATTCGCGTTAGCTGAATAAACCTGATCATCTCTGGTATCGCCAATGTAAACAGCCTTGTCGATGTTGTTTCTTTCTATCAGGATTCTGAGGTTCTCAGTCTTGTTTTTAAGGGTATCGCCATAACAGATGTAATCTATGAACAGGTCTTCGGTATGGCTGGTATTCAGATATGATTCGATATATCCCTTACCGGCGTTTGTCAGAATCATCAGCAAATAGTCTTCGTGAAGCTTTTTTAATGTTGTGACTTCATCCGGATATAGAGTGCCGCCTCTTGTTTTCAGATTTATGCATTGAACTCTATAACATTCATCAGTAAGAAAGTTCTTTATTTCTTCTCCAAGATAAGAGAAGAATATATCACCTATTTCAGGCAATGACTTTCCTAATATTGATTCAATGTCTTCATCGGTTAACAGTTTGTATCCTCTTTCTGACAATACCTCATTCCATGATTCTCTGATTGTTTTCTTGGCATCCCACAGTGTACCGTCTATGTCAAATATTACTGCTTTTCTCATTTTTCATTCCTCTGTATCATTATATATAAACTTAATGGCGAAAAACAGTGAATTAATGTATACTTAATTCTGGTGATTAGATGGATATTATTTATTTTGTTGCACCATTAGTACTATCTGCCATACTTATCTGGCCGGTAAGAATGGTCGCAAAAAAACTTAATTTATATGCGAAGGAAAACAAGCGTACCATCCACCACGGTAAGATTCCGAGAATCGGCGGTGTCGCTATTTATCTTTCCTTCATGATTTTTTCAATGCTCTTCGTTAAGGAAAACAGAACATTTGACGGCCTTATTATTGGGGCTTCAATTGTGTTTATAGGTGGTCTGACTGATGACATTTTTGATATCAAGCCTATATTCAAACTTATTTTCCAGTTTGCGGCAACTACAGCATTGGTTTTCATTGGCAATGTATATCTTAACGAAATCAATCTGCCATTTGGCATTGTTTTAAAAATGCCTCTGTTAGGCTACATAATTACTTATCTCTGGGTAATAGGCATAACCAATGCCTTAAATCTCATTGATGGTCTGGATGGTCTGGCAGGAGGCTTCAGCATCATCGTTTTAATGACAATTGCCATTTTGACTACTGTAATACATCAGCGTAATGTATTCATCCTTTGTCTGGTAATGGCCGGTGCCACAATGGGATTCCTGTTTTATAACTTCCATCCCGCCAGCATATTCATGGGAGACTGCGGTTCTCAGTTATTAGGTTATTTCATTTCATCAATTGCCTTATACGGTTTCAAGAGTACAACATTCATTACTCTTGGTGTACCGATCATTCTTCTGTTCATTCCGATTTTCGATACATTCTCGGCAATTATCAGAAGAAAACTTAAAGGTGAAAGTATTTCCACTCCTGACAAGAGCCATTTCCATCATGTCTTAATGAATGGCATGGGCTTAGGTCAGGTAGGTGCAGTATTAACGATTTACATCGTTACCGCATTGTTTGGCTTAACAGCTTATCTGTATGTATATGATGAAAAGCTTGGTGTTACATTACTGGTAATGCTGATCATTCTCTTTGAAATATTCATTGAATATACCGGAATGATTTCTCCGAAATACCGTCCGATCCTTTCATTAATGGACAGATTAACTGAACGGGGTAAGGAAAACAGGAATAATTAGGTAAAAACATTTAACCCTCACTAATGATAATTAGGAGGGTTTTATTATGGAACTGACAGATTTAAAAAGTATAGGAAAAAAGGCATATGATGATGAGGCCATTAAATATCCGGTTTTACGTGAAGCCATAGAAGACTACATTGTTAATGTAAAGAATGAGTACCGGGCAATGAATGCTAAGCAGGCCAGAGACAGTTTGCTGAGTGAATATAATTATCAGATGAGAGCCAAACTGAAATCAAGCAGAAGCTTTGGCTTGGACATAGCAGACGGGGACATCTGTTACATAGATTATGGTAAGGCTTATATTTCAGAAGTAGGTTACCAACATTTCGGTCTTGTTTTAAAGGTGTATTGCGGCAAGGCCTTTGTCATTCCCATGACTTCAAATGCGGTAAACTATGAACTTGCCTATGATCCAATCAGTAATCCAACAGGCTTAAGGCATTTGATGCGCTTGGGAAAGATGGATGGATTATACAAGTATTCAGTATTATTCCTGAATGATGGCAAGTTCATTAATACGGCCAGAATAATAGACATCAAGGCTCACCTTGATGTGGGCAGTGAATTATTCAAGCAGATCTTTGAAAGGTTCATTGACTGTCTCAGATAGAAATAAGGTAATAATAATGATAATATAAAAATATGAATATGAAGATTGATCTGCCGCAGGACAGAAAGTATTTATTAGGCATCTCAGGGGGCTGTGACTCAATGGCTCTTCTTTCTTTATGCTTAAGGGCAAAGCTTAATGTCGTTGTGTGTCATGTTAATTATAAGAAGAGAAAGACAGCTGATGATGAGGAAGTAATGGTCAGAGAGTATTGTGAAAAACACGGTATTCCTTGTCATGTACTGTATCCTCACAAAACTGATAACAGTAACTTTCAGATGTGGGCCAGAGAAGCCAGATATGAGTTTTATAAGGATGTTTACGAAAAGGAAAACTGTGATGCCCTGTTATTGGGACATCAGAAGGATGACCATCTGGAAAACTATCTGATGGCTTTAGAAAGAGGTTCTCATGGCTGGTACTATGGGATACAGAGGGAAACTCGACACCATGAGATGAACATCATCAGACCTTTATTGGATTACCGCAAGGCAGAAACAAGAAGCTATTGCGAAGAGAACAATGTTCCATATCATGATGATGAATCCAACTTTACTGATGACTATCAGCGTAACAGGATCCGTCATTCCCTGGTTGAACCGGCTTCTGAAGAACAGATCAGTGAATGGATGAAGGAAATTGAAGAGTTTAATCAGAAACAGAAGAACAAGCTGTTACGCTTTGAAGAGACTTATGAAAGTAAGGAATTAAAGATCAGTGATTTCCGTAATGAAGAAAACAAGGAAGATCTTCTCAGATGGTTCTTATGGAAACATGACAGTTCAATGAGTTTTTCTTCCCGACAGTTAACCACCATAACCAATAACATTCTTGATACTGATAAAAACGGATATGTGGAACTGGAAAATGACAATGTACTGGCTTTTGAGTATGGTATCATGTATGTCTACGACAGACAGGAAGATTATGAATATGTCATTAATGAACTGACCTGCTTCTCAACACCATACTTTACCCTGGCAGCTAACGGCAAAAAGATAGAACAGCTGACGGTAGATGCTGAAGACTTTCCATTAGTTATCAGAAACTGGAAACCTGATGATACCATAGAGCTGAGGTTCGGCCATAAGAAGGTTTCAAGATTCTTAATAGACCGTAAGATAAGACGTAAAGACAGGGAAACATGGCCGGTTGTGGTAAACGCCAAAGGCGAAGTAATCTTTGTCTGCGGACTGGGTTGTGATGTTCGACATTTCTCTATTAATGCAAATTTGTTTGTGATAAAATAACTATATTGTCGAAAGGAAACAGTTATGATTAAAGACGATTTAAAAAAGATTCTGGTATCTGAAAAGGAAATAGTTGAAAGATGTGAGCAGTTAGGCAAACAGCTGGATAAGGATATTGCGACAATGAAAAGTCCTGTGCTTTTTGTTGGTATCTTAAAGGGAAGTGTTCCTTTCATGGCTGAACTCATTAAGCATATTGATTCAGATATTGAAATGGACTTCATGGCTGTATCCAGTTACAGTGGCACAGAGTCTGTAGGTGACATCAAGATCATTAAGGACCTTGACCATTCAATCAAGGGAAGAGACCTGGTGCTGGTAGAAGACATTGTAGATACAGGCACTACAATTAAAGAATTGAAGAAATTATTATATAATAAAGGAGCACACGAAATAAAAGTAGTTACGTTATTGGACAAACCTTCAAGACGTAAAGTTGACATAGAAGCAGATTATACAGGGTTTGAGGTTGAAAATGAATTCGTTGTTGGCTTTGGTCTGGACTATAACCAGAGGTACCGTAACTTACCATATATCGGGGTATTAAAAGAAGAATTATACTGATTCATCAAGGAGTGTGAAGTTAATTGAAAAACAACAGATGGATGAATTTTCTGCCATATCTGATCATGATGTTACTGTTAGGTAGCATATTCAGTTATACCAGAGTTTCAACTACTGAAACATTGAAGTATGGAGAATTCTACGATCTCATTTCCAAAAAGGAAATTACAGAAGTAAGCCTTACTTATAACTCCACCGTCATTGACGTCAAGGGTGTTTATAAGGACAATGATCTTGATAGAAGATTCATAGCAGAGATTCCTAATACAGAAGATATCAGCAATGACCTGCTGGAAAAATTAAACAAGACAGTTAAGGATGGCAACATTACCATTGTCAATCCATATGCGACCAACTATCTGGTTGAAGTACTGGTACAGGTAGTGCCAATGGCATTACTGTTCGGTTTCGGTATCTTCATGATCACCAGAATGAACGGTTCATCCAATAACAAGGCCTTTGAATTCTCCAAGTCCAGAGCCCGCCTTGAAAGCAACATTAAGGTAAAATTTGATGATGTTGCGGGCTGTGATGAAGAAAAGGAAGAAATGGCCGAAATTATAGATTACTTAAAGAATCCTGACAAGTTTGCGGTCATGGGTGCCAGAATACCTAAGGGTATCTTAATGGTAGGTAACCCTGGTACCGGTAAGACATTACTGGCCAAGGCCGTAGCTGGCGAAGCTGACGTACCGTTCTTCTCAATAAGCGGTGCAGACTTCGTTGAAATGTTCGTCGGTGTCGGTGCCAGCCGTGTCAGAGACATGTTTAAGAAAGCCAAGAGTACTGCTCCATGCATGATCTTCATCGATGAAATCGATGCCGTAGGCAGACAGCGTGGTGCCGGCTTAGGCGGTGGTAACGATGAAAGAGAACAGACATTGAACCAGTTACTGGTTGAAATGGATGGTATTGAAGAAAACAAGGGTATCGTAATTATTGCGGCTACCAACCGTCCTGACGTACTTGACCCTGCCTTATTAAGACCTGGCCGTTTCGACAGACAGATCACGGTATCATTACCTGACAGAAGAGGCAGAAAGGCCATTCTGGAAGTACATGCCAGAAATAAGAAGTTGGCTAAGGAAATCGATCTTGATGCCTTAGCACAGAGAACCCCTGGTTTCTCAGGCGCAGATCTGGAAAACGTATTGAACGAAGCAGCCATTTTAGCTGTAAGAGCTCACCGTAACGAAATAACCATGGCTGACCTGGACGAAGCAATTGACAGAACGATGGCCGGTCCAGCCAAGAAATCACGTAAGTATACCGATAAGGAAAAGAGACTTGTGGCTACTCATGAAGCAGGACATGCCGTTGTCGGAATGTTCTTGGAAGGCGCTGACATTGTTCAGAAGGTCACCATCATTCCTAGAGGTGTTGCCGGCGGTTATAACTTGATGACACCGAAGGAAGACTCAATGTTCTTGCAGACCAAGAGTGAACTTATCGCTCAGATTACCGGCCTGTTGGGCGGACGTGTCGCTGAAGAGTTAGTATTTAATGAAATAAGCACCGGTGCTTCAAATGACCTTGAAAAGGTAACCAAGATTGCCAAGGCAATGGTCAACTCATTTGGCATGAGTGACAAACTTGGACCTGTCCAGTATGCTTCAGATTCAGACAATGTATTCTTAGGCCGTGACTACACCAGCAATAAGGCTACCAGTGATACAGTTGCCTATGAAATCGATCAGGAAGTCAGAAGCATTGTCAACAAGTGTTATGAAAATGCCAAGAAGATCATTAAGGATCATCGTGATGTCTTAGATAATATTGCCAGAGAACTGATTGCCAACGAAACATTAACCAAGGAAGACCTTGATAACATTAAGCAGTATGGCAAGAAGGATCCTGATACAGCAGTTGTTGCAGAAAAAGAAATTAAATATTAATAAGCAGCACCTAGTATGCTGTTTGTTTTAGAAGAAGAAAAGGTGTGAATATGGATACATTAACAAGAGGAACAGCTCTGAATGATGAGGTTAGAGTATACTGTTGCCGTACTACTGAGCTTGTAAGAGAAGCCAAGAATAGACATGACCTATGGCCGGCCGCTGCCGCAGCCTTAGGCAGAACTCTTTCCGTTGGTACGGTCATGGGAACCATGTTAAAGGACAAGAAGGAAAAGATTGAGATCCAGATCAATGGCAAGGGACCTTTAGGCAGCATCGTCGTAGATGCCTATCATGACGGCAGTGTCAGAGGCTACGTTGACAATCCTCATGTAAATAAGGAATTAAGTGAAACAAAACTTGATATTGGCGGATGTGTTGGTACTGATGGTGTTGTAAGAGTCATCAAGGACATGGGCATGAAACAGCCATTTGTCTCTGAAAGCGAAATACAGACCGGTGAGATCGGTGATGACTTTGCCTATTACTACGCAGTCAGTGAACAGACACCTTCAGCCGTCAGCGTCGGTGTGCTTATTGATACGGACTTAAGTGTTAAGTCAGCCGGGGCACTGGTCATTCAGTTATTACCAAACGCCACTGAAGAAACCATCAGGATCATTGAAGACATCGTACGTAACATTAAGCCGATTTCACAGCTGTTACTGGAATATGATGAACCGGTAGACATTTTAAATGCCTTATTTGATGACTATAAGGAACTTGGAACTCAACAGCTGCGTTTCAAGTGCGAGTGCAGCAGAAACAAGTTCGCAACCATTTTAAAGAAGTTGCCGACTAGTGACTTACAGACCATGATCGATGAAGATAACGGATGTGAAGTCGTATGTAAGTTCTGCGGCCGCAAGTATAAATACAGTGGCGAACTGTTACAGAGTTTCATAGATGCAAGGAAGTAGGAGATTTTTATGAATAACGAAATTATTCAGGCAATTGCCAGAAAACTTAAGATAACAGTTGATCAGGTAAACAATACCTTATCACTTTTGGAAGAAGGTAATACCGTACCTTTCATCGCCAGATACCGTAAGGAAGCTACTCATAATCTTGATGAAGAGCAGATCCTTTACATTGAAAAGCAGTATACCTATGAGGTAAAGCTGGCTGAAAGAAAGGAAGCAGTTCTTAAGTCAATTGAACAGCAGGGCAAGCTGACTGATGAAATAAGAGCTTCCGTAATGGAATGTACAAAGCTTTCTCAGGTTGAAGACGTATACCGTCCATATGTACAGAAAAAGAAGACCAGAGCAGCTGTTGCCATTAAGAATGGCTTACAGCCACTGGCTGACTGGATGTTGTCATTACCTGAAAGCGGTGATGTGGAAAAGGAAGCTGAAAAGTACTTAAGTGAGGAAGTAAAGAGTACAGCTGATGCCATTCAGGGTGCCAAGGACATCATTGCGGAATTTGTCAGTGACAATGCGCAGTTAAGATGGGAATATAAGGAATACATTGAAACAACCGGCATGCTGGTAACGAAATTAAAGAAAGATGCGGTTGATGAAAAGCATGTATATGAAATGTATTATGACCGTAAGGAAAAGGTAAGTTCAATCGCTGACCACAGAGTCATGGCCATTGACAGAGCCGAGAAGGAAAAGGTCATTAACGCAACATTTGAATATGATGTTGATTACCTTGTTGATAAGGAAGTAAAGAGATTACTTAAGGGAACACAAACCATCTGTGCAAGCCAGATTACAGAAGCTGTAGATGACGGCTTAAAGAGACTGTTATTCCCTAGTGTTGAAAGAGAAATCAGATCTGACTTAAGTGAAAGAGCACAGAACAAGTCAATTGAGATCTTCTCCCTGAATTTGGAAAAGTTATTATTACAGGCTCCTTTAAAGGGCAGAGTAGTATTAGGTTTTGACCCGGCATTCAGAACAGGCTGTAAGTTAGCCGTTCTTGATGAAACAGGTAAGATGCTTAAGATCGATAAGATCTATCCTCATGAACCGCAGAATGACGTTGCCGGCTCCAGAAAGAAACTGTTGGATCTTATCAGTACATATAATGTTAAGATCATAGCCATTGGTAATGGTACGGCTTCAAGAGAAAGTGAAAAACTGGTCGCTGATCTGATCAGAGACTACAAGCTTGATGTAAGCTATGCCATCGTTTCTGAAGCAGGGGCTTCAGTCTATTCCGCAAGTGACATTGCCCGTGCAGAATTCCCTGACTTACACGTTGAGGAAAGAAGCGCTGTTTCAATCGGCCGTAGATTACTAGACCCATTGGCTGAATTGATCAAGATTGATCCAAAGAGCATTGGTGTTGGTCAGTACCAGCATGACTTACCGGAAAAGGCTCTGAATGAACGTCTTGATGAAGCAATCATGAAGGCAGTTAACAGAACCGGTGCAGACCTTAATACAGCCTCTCCTGAATTACTTACTCACATTTCAGGCTTAAACAGTGCTACAGCTAAGGAAATCGTTAATTACCGTAATGAAAACGGCAGATTCACTAACCGTGAACAGTTAAAGAAGGTTAAGAAGCTTGGTGAAAAGACCTTCCAGCAGTGTGCCGGTTTCTTAAGAATCGTTGACGGTGATGAACCATTGGATCAGACTTCAATTCACCCTGAAAGCTATGAACTGACCAGAAAACTGATGAAGTTAAGTCATGTTGAAAAGCTTGGACAGGAAAACATTGAATTTGATGAAAAGGCCATAAGTGAGCTGGGCATTGATGCATATACCTTAAAGGACATTGAAGATGCCATTAGACAGCCGTTACGTGATTACCGTGATCAGTTTGATGGGGCATTGTTGAAGAGTGATGTCTTGGACATCAGCAACCTGCATAAGGGTGACTCATTATCAGGAACGGTCAGAAACGTTGTTGACTTCGGCGCCTTTGTAGACATCGGTTTGCATGATGATGGCTTAATTCACGTTACAAGACTGTCAATGAACCCAATCTCTCATCCAAGTGATGTCGTTTCAGTTGGTGACATCGTTACAGTATATGTATATGAAGTAGATGAAGCCAGAGGCAGAGTACAGCTTTCATTACTGCCGTTAGAACAGCTTGCTCAGAAGGAAGCCAGACAAAAGGAACAGAGAAACAGATCATTCAAAAAGCCTGGCAATAAGAATAAAAACAATAATAAGAATAATGTTAAGAGTGAAAAGCCAAAGAAAGAATCTGTCAGCATGGAAGAGGCAACTCGCCGACTGATGGAAAGATTTGGGAAATAATTAACCTGAAGAAAGTATGGGCAGTAGTATTATGAGTGATAATGAGTTTGTGGTTAAATTGGTATTATTTATTATCTCTATACCCGCACCAATCATATTTGCAACCAGCATGAAGAACTATATACAGAGTGACAGTAAAATAAAACTCTTCATGGCTGGACTCTCTCTGTGGTTAACTGTGTATTCTGTAGTTTTTGTTTTTTCATATATTGGAACAATGTTAAACTGAGCAACTTCAATTGTATTAAAAATAACGGTTCACAAATGTGTTCTAATGTATTATCAATAAAAAACATTTCATTTTTTGAAGTGACTAAGTGGGTGGAACACTTGAAAAACATGATGTTAGGAATAATATATCTTTTATTAGGGCTATTTGTTACAGTAGTATTTTTAGGTTCAGAATATGTTAGCTTTAGTATTTTAAAAACCATAAAGATATAAGAATTTGATGGGCAATCCACGATAGTTCAGATTATTTAATGTCTCTGAAATATTTCAAAAATGAGACAAAAGTGGTTTAATAATAATGAATACTGATGGGGAGAGGTATTTGAACTTTTGTTGAAAGGAACCAGGTTATGCAAAATGACAGCGTTTTGTATAATGAATTTTTAGCTGGCAATACTTCCTCTTTTGACGAACTGATGATCAGATATGGTGACAATCTGATGTATTATCTCTACGGTTATGTTCATAACCTTGAAGATGCTGAAGACCTGATGATCGAGGCATTTGCCAGAATCATGGCTAAGAAGCCTTCCATTAGTGAGGGAAGTTTTAAGGCGTACCTGTTCAGAACAGGCAGGAATCTTGCCGCCAGATTTCATCTCATTAAAAGCAGGATGAATGTTTTCAGCATGGACAGTCTGCCTGTAGAGTTATCTGATCATAAATCTGTTGAAACTGAACTGTTAAACGAAGAGAAAAAAAGAATACTGCATTTGTGCCTGGAAAGAATTGATCCGGAAGTAAGAGAAGCCATCTGGCTGGTATATTTTGAAGAAATGAGCTACGCTGCAGCAGGAGAAGTAATGGGTGTGAAAACAAAGAGAATTGACAAGCTATTAACAAGAGGAAAGAAACTGCTCAGGGAAGAACTTCTTAAGGAGGGCATAACTGATGCTCACTGATAAGCAGCGAATAAACCAGAAAAATGCTGAAGCGAGGTTACTTGGAATGCGAGTAACAGTTCTGACAGCCGGGTTATTATTTGTGATTATGGTTGGTTTGGGATTGCCTGCAGTCAGTGATGTTGACAGTTCAATAACAGTGCAGGGCATGCTGGCAAGTATATTTGCTTATAATAAATACATGGGGTATGTTGTAGTAATTGTCATTGCCGCACTGGCTGGAATATGCGTCGGGGCAATATGTTATTACGTTAAAAAGAAGAATAGTCTCTGATGACAGGGGAATTACTCAGGAATCTGTATCTTAATAGGTAGAGAGGACTGATGAGCATGAGAACTACTGAAGAGAGAAAGATTTCTATGTATAGAAGAGCCAGAGAAATCAGCGAAAAGACATCAGCCAGAATCATTAATTTATCATTATTGAATCTGGTAGTTCTTTCCACAGCGCTCATACTGTTCATTGCTCATCTGGATAACGAGGTATTCGATCCCGGTGAAATACAGTTCAGAGGTTCGTTCATTCTGTCTGGTTCATCCGGGGGATATGTACTGGTTGCCGTCATAAGTTTCATAATAGCGACGGTCCTAACCTACTATTTCATGAAAAAGAAGAAAATCAAGTAAGCCAAGTGCTTACTTTTTTTAACGCAACCTTAATGATTTCTTAATGGTATGGAAGCTAAGTTTAACTGATAATATAGATGATGAAATGGGAGGTCTGTAAAAAAGCATATAAACTGATATAATTATTGCATGAGCACTGAATTTAAGATTGGAAATGTAAGTTTAAGTAACCATGTTCTGGTAGGCCCAATGGCCGGAATAAGTAATCTTGGCTTCAGAACGATGATAAAACAGTTTGAACCTGGAATGATTTATTCTGAAATGTTATCGGATAAGGCCATCAGTTATCACAGTAAGAAAACATTACTGATGACTCAGATTGCTGAAGAGGAAAGACCTCTGGCTTTACAGTTATTTGGCCATGACATTGAGTCTATGGTAACAGCTGCCTGTTTTCTAGATAAGGAAACAAGCTGTGATGTCATTGACATAAACATGGGCTGTCCGGTACCAAAGGTTGTTAATAACCTGGCTGGCAGCGCCATGATGAAAGATCCTGAACATACTTATGAAGTAGTGAAGGCAATCACATCGGCAGTCAGTAAGCCTGTAACTGTAAAAATGAGAGCAGGCTGGGATGAAGAACACATCAATGTAGTAGAAATGGCTGACAGGCTGCAACATTGCGGCATCAGCGCCATTGCGATTCATCCAAGAACCAGAACACAGTATTACAGCGGTCACTCAAACTGGGATCTGATCCGTCAGGTAAAGGAAAAGATCACAACCATTCCAGTCATTGGTAACGGTGACATCAAGTCAATTGATGACATGTTACAGATGAAGCAGCAGACAAACTGTGATGCCTTCATGGTTGCCAGAGGTTGCCTGGGAAATCCATGGCTGATTCAACAGCTCGTGCATTATGAAAAATATCAGGAAAGGCTTGAGGATCCTGATTTCAGTGCTAAACTTCAGCAGTGTCTGGCTCATGCCAGAAGCTTATGTGAACTGAAGGGTGAAAGAGTTGCCATTAAGGAAATGAGAGGTCATGCCTGCTGGTATATCAATGGATTACCAAACAATAACAGAGTAAAGGCCATCATTAACAACATCACGACTTACAGTCAGCTTGAAGAGCTGCTTAACACATACAATGAAGCATTACTGACTGAAGATTTCAGTTATTTCTATGGAGGTTAAGGATAATGAGAAAGAAAATTCTTATTACGATCCTGGGGGTATTACTTTCCATCCCGTTATTCTCTGTGAATACGGTATTTGCCATGGGCAAGAGCATCCAGGCAATTAACGACATGGGACAGATAAGTAATAATGGCCCAAGATTAGTAATTCCTTATGGCGAAGAGGAAGGCTACGTTTATTACGGAGCCAGTGGCATCAACATCATACATGGTGATGAGACGGCTCGCCTGGAAACATATTTTGAAGTATTAAAGCTGATCAGTGTTTCAGACATTAACAATGATGGCTACACTGATTTTTTAACGTACCAGAAAGCACCTGACTTTGCCGGTCAGTTACTGGTAATAGACGGTTTAAACGGCAACGTTCTTTCAACACTGCAGTTTACCAGAGAAGGCTATGATGAAAACCTTGGTTTCATTAATACCAACAGCTACATCCAGCAGATGGTTGACTTAGGCAATGGTGAAGCCCTGATCGTTTATGACTATAACATAGCCAAGGTAAACCTTTTAAGCGGTGAGGTTTTATTTACTTTTACGGAAACAGATAATATCTGGGATGTTGTTGTAATAGATGACATTGATGGTGATGGTTTAAGTGAGATAGCTTACAGTGGCCAGCAGAATGTTGTCGGTGTCATTTCCGGTGCAGACGGTACTGCTTTGAAAACATACAATCCAACAACCAACAGAACAATAACCTTAACCTGGGATGACAGACAGTCTTTTGAAGCTGTAATGAACTGCTGGGATGTCGAATATATTAACGGTAAGCTCTTTGCCACTACTGAGGATGGTTTACTTGTTTCATTTGATTTAATGACTGATGAAATGACTTCAGCTTCAATTTCCGTCATGGATGAAGAGATGTTCAATCAGACATTGCAGAGATGGCTCAACTGGATCGACGGTACAATTACCTACATGATAACAGGTGTAAACAGATGGCAGTACATGGGTTATAAGATCGTAGATCATAATGAAAACTATCTTCTTATTGACGCCTTCCTGGGTGATTTGAATTCCGTTTCACAGTATCAGGACAGTACTTACCCGGCCAGAGTAATCGTTTATGATTTATCAACCAATGAAGTTGCTTCTAAGATATCACTGGATAACTTTGGCTGCATGTATGAAAAGACCTGTTTCGGCATCTTTGAAGAACAGCCATGTGTAGCCACAGTTAACTATACCGAAAAGGGACTGGCCAAGATGGCTTTATACAGCTTAAGCGGTGAGTTACTGCTTCAGCATGACCTCAAACTGGACATTGTTGATTTTGGTAAGAAAATTGAACTTTCATGGACCGGGGAAAATTACATATTGGAAGTATTAAACAGCGGAACAGTAAATGTATCAGCTGACTTAAGCGAAACAAGTTACTGCTACGACAGTATTACTTCAAGCTTATTAAAGGTATACGGTGACAGAATGACTGTCCTGTACAGTACTAACGGTACAAAGGACAAGATCGTTCAGTATGATAAAGATTTAAGTACAGTCTTATGGGAATTCAATGTTGATAAGGACTTTAAGAACAAGGGGCTGGAATTCATCAGAACAGACATTGATTATGACAGAGATGGTGAAGAGGACATCTTGGCCATCGTGAACTGTTATGACAAGAATGATGCAGCTGTATACAGTAACTTCATCATTGTTTCTTCAAAGGGTGAAGTAATAAGAAATAAGAATGTCGTTACCAATTCATATTGGTATCAGGGCAGTAAGGTTTATGAATACCTTGTTTCAACAGAATTCGGTGTATTGAATGATACCAATGATGACGGCATCTACGAACTGTTATGCGGTGATACGATCATCACCAGTAAGAGCAATACCGTTATCGGTTCAACCAGTGCCTATCTTGATGCCAAGGGCAGTCAGTACAAGATCGGTGACATCAATGGCGATGGCGTATCAGACATTCTGTTAATGACGGAAACTGAAGGCAGGATCTACTTATCAAGAGTTGCCTACAGTTATGGCTACATTCAGACAGATTACCGTAAGACAAATACAACCATGAGCCTGGATAAGACTCTGGAACCTTTACTTACAACAGTAATAATTGATGACATCAACAATGACGGTGTCAAGGAATTAGGCATGATCGACCGTAATGATAACGGCTTTGAGATATTCAAGATCGTTAACGGGGCAACATTGGAGAAAATGTATGACCTGTGTCCTGATGGCATTAATGAAGATGGCGAGGCATTCAAGCCGTTAAGCTATGACATTAATGGCGATGGCTATAATGAACTCTATGGCCGTGATAACTGGCAATATGGCATTTATGACGGTAAGACCGGTGCCTTACTGGTTAATTACACTGAATGGGTAAATGAGGGTGAATACTACAGTGATGAATATCATCCAACTTACAATGTTCCATTCTATGTAATGGATGAAGAGCCAAGATTCATTGTTACTGAAATTGATGGGGTTAAGACAGTAGCCTTTACCAGATCAAGATATGACAGAGAGGCCAGAGAAGACAAGACTTACATTTCCATGTGGAGTGGCGAGAACTTCGAAAATGAAGAAACAGTTCCGCTTGTAAGAAATAATGACGGCAGTCTTGGTACACTGCGTTCAATTGAAAACAGTAATGGTTATGCATTGCTTACCTTACAGGATTCAATATCAATAGTTGACTTAAAGAATAAGTCAATGCTGGCAAAGTATGCCGTTACAGCCAAGAGCGGTTATCAGTTTGATGAGAATACCATTCTGGTTGTAAATAATGAAGATGTTCTTTATAAACTTGATACTCAGAACAGTTTCACTGTTACTTCTGCTGTTCCAGAGACAACGGATAATTACATTTTGCATCTGTCCTGGGAAGACTCACAGGATTACAGTGTCATGACGATTTATGATAATGACAGAGCTGTATACAGCGGTTCAGACAAAGAGGCAGACATTAAGCTGATTCAGGGTGATCACAGAATCATGTTATCCATGAATGACGGTCAGGGTAAGAGTTATCAGGAAACCTATAATGTTACCGTTGCCCCACAGCCGGTAAATTACATCTGGATGATTGCGGTGGCTGTAGTATTAGTGATAATCGCCTTCATGTTAGGCAGGTATCAGAAGATTGCAATTAACCGTAAATACAGAAAGGAGGCTTCAAAATGAGTGAATATTGCATTGAATTAAACAATGTTACCAAGACATTCGGTAAATTCACCGCTGTTGACAATGTCAACATCAAGCTGGAGCCTGGCAAGGTTTATGGTTTCGTTGGTCCTAATGGTGCCGGTAAGAGTACCACGATGGCCATCATCATGGGAACCTTGTTCCCAACCAAGGGAAACGGAAAGGTATTCGGACATCCTTTAGCTTCACCAGAGGCTTTGAAGGTATTAGGTTATTCACCAGAATTTACAAGCTTCTATTCCGATATGAACTGTATCGAATACTTATATTACATGGCAACACTTGCCGGCTTAAGCAGTGATGAAGCCATTAAACGTACAAATGAATTACTGGATCAGTTTGACCTTAAGCAACATGCCAACAGAAGAGTTGCCAAATTCTCAACCGGTATGAAGAAGAAAGTCTCACTGGCGCAAGCCATGATCCACAGACCAAAGGTACTGTTATTGGATGAACCAACAGCTAACCTTGATCCAACCAGCCGTCAGGAAATACTGGATACGGTAAGAAAGATGGTTGAAGAGGAACATCTGACTGTATTGATCAGTTCACATGTATTAACCGAACTGGAAACGATCATTAATCATGTCATCATGATCGATCACGGTCACATCATTCTTGATGCCCCGATTCACGAGGCTCAGGAAAAGTTCAAGCAGGGCATCCTGATGGTAGATACAAGTAATAACGACCAGCTGTTAAGTGAATTAAACGGACGTTATGAATACACCCTGGAAGAGGGAAACATCAGATTCGCAACTGTTGAAATGGAACAACTGAAGAAAGATATCGTATCAATAGTATTCAACAGTCAGCTGACACTTAACATGTTGAAGGAAGAAGTCCTGTCACTTGACTCACTGTATAAGCAGATAATGGAAGGAGAAAAGAGCGATGAAGGTAATATTCAAAAGAACGCTTGAAGAAACGCTTAAGATCTCTTCAATTATCATTGTCATAGCTGCCAGTGCATTAGGCGGATACATCTTAGCCCGTAACAGCGGATATTCAACCGTACCGGCCTTTCAGTATTACCTTAACGGCATTCTGATCCGCCAGCACGTTGTAGTATTCTTCTTAGTAAATGGAGCAGTGTTAATGACCATTGTCAGTTCCATATCTTCCGGTTTGATAGCTGGGGAGGTACATGACGGTACATTAAGAATACTGATCACCAAGCCTAATTCAAGAAGTACCATCCTGATGGCTAAAATCTTAGGCATGATAACAGGCTGCAGCATCCTGATGTTCTTAGGACTGACAGTTCTCTACATATCTGAATTAGTGTTCGGCAATTTTGACGGTAACATCGTAAAAGGTTTGTTACACTACCTGCCTGCTTACATCATCTATGGTTACATTGTCATGTTCTTCTTCAGCTCACTTGGCGTATTGTTAAGCTGTGTGGCCAAGAGAAAGGTAATTGCCTTATTACCGTTACTGGTAATCGTAATCATGATATTAGGCTTACCTATCATTGTCAGAATCACAATGGAACTGTCCGGCAATGGCGGCATGGCTTCAAAAGTCTATGCCGTAGACATGAACTATCACTTTGGTTCAATGTTCAGATGGTGCTGTGACTTATTTGGCGGCATACACGGTACTTCCAACCAGCTGGATATAACAAGCATCTTAATGAATGCATTCAGTACAATGACGATTGACATGGATCTTACCAGAAGTGATTCATCTTCATCACTTACGGTTGCGAATGATGTAATACCGGCAATATACATTCTGATCGTCTATCTGTTACTGATCTGCATTAACTATGTGAGCAGTTTCATCATAATCAGAAAGAAAAATGTTTAAAGTCAACGCAGCTTCGGCTGCGTTTTCTGGTGCATCACAGTTGTCAAATGACTGATATAGTTTTAATATTCATATCAAAAAAGAGGGCTCTGTTATGGACACAAAGTACATCGGCAATAAGAAGTTCTATGCGAACGTTTCCAGATTAGCCATTCCAAGCATGCTTCAGCAGCTGTTATCAAGTGCCATGGGCATGGTAGATACCATGATGGTATCAGCCATTGGCATGGTTACTCCTGTAGGCATTGCTTCAAAGATAGGCAATATCTGTAACTGCGTGTCCTTTGGCGTAATGGAAGGAACCGGCATTTACGCTTCCCAGTTCTTCGGTGCCGATGATAAGAAAAATCTGCAGAGAACCTTTGGCTTATCGATCATATTAAACCTGGTTGTGGGAATGTTATTTTTTGCGGCCATCATGTTTTTTAATACAGCCATTATCCATTTCTATGTTTCAGACTCAGAGGCTATTGCCAATGCCAAAATCTATCTTGATCTGGTTAAGTGGTCATATCCGTTAACCACCTGTGCTTTAGCCTTTAACTATTTCTACAGATGCATACACAAGACATCCGTATCAATGTGGATCGGCATCATTTCAATGTCAGTAAACTGTCTGGTAAACTACATTCTCATTTACGGTAAGCTTGGCTTTGCCCCAATGTCAGTTGCCGGTGCAGCCTGGGGCACGGTAATTGCTCAGATCGTTTCAATTACTCTCTACATGAGTTATTCTCTGATAACCAGACAGCCATTCTTAGGTAAGCTTTCCACAATGCTGGACATCAAACCATTCTTCTTTAAGAAGGTCATGATCAGAACCTATCCTACGATCATTAATGAAACACTGTTTGGCTTTGGAACATCTTTATATGTTAAGGCATATGCATTACTTGGTACAAAGGTTACCGATGCCTATTACGTTGCCAATACGATTACCAACATGTTCTTCTCAGTATGCAACGGCATGTCCGTTTCCGGCAGTATGATCTTAGGTGCCGAACTTGGTAAGGGTGATGTAGAAGAAGCCGTCAAGCAGAGCCGTTGGTTCCTCTATCTGGGGATTGCCTTATCAGGAGTATTAGGCATAATCATCATTGGCGCATCAAATATATTAGTCAGTCTGTTTAATCTGAGTGACCCTTCAGTTGTTCAGTTATCAAGAGGCATTGTAAGGGTATCAGCCGTAAGAGTTGCCCTAAGAATGATTGTCGTTGTCATATTCTCTTCCTTAAGAGCTGGCGGCGATTCAAAGTTCTTAATGTTACTGGATTGCGGCATTGTCTGGTGTGTTGGCATCCCATTACTGTATGGACTGATTCTTGTCTTACAGTTACAGGACTTTGTATCTATTTACTTACTGGCTCAATTGGAACTGGTGGTAAGAATACTGATTGGCATGCGCCGGTTTACATCTAACCGCTGGGCAGTCAACCTTACAACGGAATTAAGCAATTAATGCGGGAAATTTCCCGCTTTTTTCTTACAATGACCATATGGGCCGTATTTTTTGATACAATGGTAATAGGTGAAAAGAGGCTGATAATGTGTTTTGGAAAATTCTGGGTATAGAACCAACAACTAATAAGAGAGAAATAGACAGGGCTTACCGTGAAAAACTGGTCAATACGAATCCTGAGGATAAGCCTGAAGAATTCATGGAACTTCGTAATGCGTACGAAGAAGCTTTAAGATACCTGGAAAGTCAGAAATCAGAATCCACTGAAGAGAAAACAGCCTTACAGTTATGGAGAGATAAGCTTTCAGACATCTATGCTGATTTTAAGAAGAGAAATTCAGTTGATGAATGGAAGAAACTGATGAATGAAGACATCTGCCAGACCATAGATACAAGAATGATGGCGGAAGACGAACTGTTTAAGTTCCTGATGGACAATTACTTCATTACTCATGATGTCTGGGTCTATCTTGATGAAGAGTTTCATTTCGTTGAACGACAGGAAGAACTGTCAGAACGTTATCCAAGAGACTTTGTTGAATATGTACTGGTAAACGGTGTTTCCTATGGTGATACCTTACCTATGAACATGTTCATTCCCGGGGTAGATGGAGAATGTTGTCAGAAGTATCTGGGAATTTATCTTAAGGCCCGTAAGGCTAACGGTGAAGAGGCTAAGAAGTCAATTGATGAAATGCTCAGCCTGCCTGAGCAGCACCCTTACGGTAACGCAATTGCCTTATCATATCAGATATTCTTTGAAGACAAAAACAAGATCAATGATCTGATCGAATTACAGAAGCAGTACAGTGATGACACCTTCATTGCCCTGGTTTTAATAAACGAACTGTTTCATTTGGGGAGATATGAAGAAGACATTCAGATCTGTGAACAGTTATTACAAACCCATCCTGACCACGGCCAGTTAAAGTGGCAGTATGCCATGGCTTTAGCTGAAACCGGTAAGAATGAAGAAGCCATAACCCAGTTAAATGATCTGTTAAGAAATGCCGGTGGCGACCAGCAGAACATTTATGAAATAGACATGAAGAGAAGGGAACTGAGTCTGAAGGTAATAGAAGAGAAGAAGGCCAAGCTGGCTGAAAATCCTGATGACGATGAAGTAAAGATCGATCTTGCCTGGGCTTATCTGGAAAACTATCAGGATAAGGAAGCTGAGGAAGTAACCAGAACCTTGAGGAAGGAAAATGTTGACGCATTTAACTACTATAACTTAATGAGCAACATTGCCTTCAGTTTTGAAAGATATGATGAAGCACTGGAAGATCTTAATCAGTTAATAGAAACAATTAAGAATCTGCCGGAAGATGGCGATGCGGATACCAGAAAGAAAAAAGGCCGACTTGGGGAAATGTATGGCCGTCTTGGCTATTACTATTACGTATTAAAAGACAATGAGAAGTCCATGGAAGCCTATGAAATAGCCTTGAAGACAGCTAAGGACAAGGCGTCAATTATTACTCAGTTATGTCAGGGCGCATTAAAGGAGCGCAATTACAGTAAGCTTGTTGAGTACGCCAAAATGTTACTTAAGGAAAAGCCTGATGCCTATCATGCATATCTTTTCCTTGGTTACGGTTACTATTATCAGCGCTATGACAATGAAGCGTTTGATGCGTTAAATCGCGGTCTGGATCTATGTAAGACAGATCTGGAACTCTACATCTTGAAGATCAGAGTCCTCATCAATAACAAGGCTTATCCGGAAGCTAAGGAAATAATTGATTTCCTGCTTAACAATAAGCTTGAAGATGATCCATCCGTTCAGTTTGTTGAAGGCCTTTACCAGCAGTTTGCTGAAGGGAATGAAGATAAGGCCATTGAAATGTATGAGAAGGCCGATGAAACACTTGGAGAAAATGCTGTTAACTTTACCTTTACTGATGAAATGTATTACCGTTTACTGTGCTTGAAGGGTGATAAGTTAAATGCTGGTGAACAGGCCGACAGAGAACAGATGCTGAAGATAGCTGAAAAGGGTCTGGCGGTAAATCCGAATTACTATGGCTTATTGGACTATAAGGCCTGGGTACTTACCAGAGGCAAGCAGTACGATGAAGCTCTGGAAATATACATGAAACTATTGGATAACCCAAGACACGGTCCGGCAATTGAAGCCCAGATCGGTTACATATACTATCAGGATCTGAAACATAAGGCGGATCAGTCATTACAGTACTATCTGAAGTCACTTGAAAATGGCGGTGATTATGCCGGTCATTTCTATGCGGGCATGTGTTACATGTACATGGGTGATCTTGATAATGCTGAGAAGCATTTCAACATCTTACAGGAAAACGAACCTAAGGAACTGGACAGCTATTACCGCATGAGTTTCATTAACGAAATGAGGTTCGATAATAAGGAAGCCTTAAGAAACATCAATAAGACAATTGGCATCATAAACATGCGTGAAGGCAATCAGTCTTATTATTACTACCGTAAGGTTCAGATTCTAAGAAGAATGGGTAATGTTGAACAGGCTGTTGAAACAGTCAGAGAAATGCAGAACAGATACAATATCAGCTACGCTGATAAGCTTATCTGTGAAATATATTTCCAGTTCGGCATGTTTGAGGAAGCTCAGAAACATCTTAAGGCCTGGAAAAAGAGACGCAATGATGCGGAATCCAGATTCAATTGTGAAATAACTCTGGAGATGCTGAAGAATAACATGTTCATGGCTAAATTGTCCAAGGCTAATGTTGATAACCTCCTTAATGCCAACAGACGTGTGGAACTTGACTGTCTGTTTGCCCGTAATAACGGTAAGTTCAGCAGAGAAGTAAAGTTACTGGAAAACTGGTTGAAAGAAGAAGAGCAAAAAGAAAACGGTGACTTATCCAGAATATATGGAACTTTGTCTTATGCTTATTTCCATCTCGGTGATCATGATAAGCAGCTGTATTACGCCAATAAAGCTCTGGAAGTGTTGGATGAAAAATTAAATGAGTACGGTTTGTCTCAGCTCTTATACCTGACCAGAAAGGCCAGAGCACTGGCATTAGCTGACCGTAAGGAAGAAGCTTTGGAACTGGCTGAAAGATGCCGTAAGCATCCACTATGCGAAGACTGTCCATACCACAGCTGTAAGGACATGGATCTTTATGAAGCAGAGATGGAAGAAATATTCGGCAATGAGGCAAAGGCTCTTGAACTTATGGAAAAGGGAAATGAAAAATGGCCTGATGAAGAAGAATTTGTCGTTGCCAAAAACTTTATGAAAAAGAAGGTATAGAAAATGCTTGTAGGAATAGATTTAGGAACAACTAACAGTCTGGTTGCCTGTTATAAAGACGGCAAGGTGGAAATAATACCAAACCGTCTGGAAAAGAAACTGACACCGTCTGTTGTGGCTGTTGATGATGATAATAACATTCTGGTAGGTGAAACTGCCAGAGAATACGGTTATCTGAACCCGGAAAGAAGTGCTAAGGTTTTCAAACGCTCAATGGGAACAGATAAGGTATATGAACTGGGAGACATGAAGTTTGATTCTGAAGAACTCTCAGGTTTTGTTCTGCGTTCCTTAAAGGAAGATGCTGAAGTATACATAGGTGAAAAGGTAGAAGAAGCCATCATATCAGTTCCGGCTTATTTTAATGATAATCAGCGGAAGGCTACTAAAAGAGCAGGGGAACTGGCTGGTTTAAATGTCACAAGAATCATTAATGAACCAACTGCCTCAGCGTTATCGTATGGCGTTGGTGATTCCGGCAAGATGGAAAGATGCATGGTATTTGATTTAGGTGGCGGTACTTTTGATGTTACGATTCTTGAATACTATAAGAACATCATGGAGGTATATGCCATAGCCGGCGACAATTTCCTAGGCGGTGAAGACTTTACACATGTATTAATGGAGATGTTCTTAAGGAGAACCTATCTTCCAATCACCATGCTGGATATAAAGAGCCTTAACAATGTCTATAAGGCAGCCGAGCATTGCAAGTGCAGTTTTTCGGAAAGTGATACAGCCAAGATGACTGTAAACATTGCCGGGCAGTATTTTGAAGAAACCTTTACCATTGAAGAATATGAAGAAGGCTGTAAGGAATTACTGGAGAAGCTAAGAAAGCCGATAGAAAAGAGTCTGCGTGACGCCAAGATAACACTTGATGAGTTGGACCGAATCATTCTGGTTGGTGGGGCAACAAAGCTGTCAATTGTCAGAAACTATGTTCAGAAGATCACAGGCATCGTACCTGAATTCTGCGTTGACCCTGATACCTCCGTAGTTGTCGGGGCAGCCTTACAGTGTGCCATGAAACAGCGTGACAAACAGATTGAAGAAGTTATACTTACTGATGTATGCCCGTTTACTCTGGGAACTGAGGTAGTCAAGTTTAACGGTACATTTGAAGAATCAGGTCATTACCTGCCAATCATTGAAAGAAATACCGTAATACCTGTAAGCAGAAAACAGACCGTTTATACTGCTTATGATAATCAGAAATATGTAACGGTAAAGGTATTGCAGGGTGAAAGCAGGCTTGCCGTAAATAATCTGTTATTAGGTGAACTGTCAATTGACGTACCTGCCGGACCTAAGGGCAGGGAAGCCATTGAAATAACCTATACATATGATGTCAACTCATTACTGGAAGTTGAAGTACTGGTAGTTTCAACCGGTCTGAAGAAAAAGGTAATTATTCAGAATCAGGAAAACAAGATTTCTGAAGAAGAAGCCGAAAAGCGTTTTGAAAGATTACAGTATCTGAAGCAGAATCCAAGAGATGATGAGGAAAATACGCTGGCCTTGTTGAGGGCTAACAGAATGTTTGAGGAAACTCTTCGACCTGATCAGGAAAAGATCGGAGAAGCCATTGATGAGTTCAACAGAGCAATGAACACCGCAACCAGACTGGAAGTTGAAAATTTCAGAAGAAAGCTTCTGGAACTCCTTGATGAAATAGAAAATAAGAATTTTACAGGTTTAATGGCATAAAGTGAACCTTTTCAGCTTTTGATCCGTCTATATAGGCGAAGGAATAAGTTATGAAGAGTTTTGAGGCATTAATACAGGAAAACATAAAGAGCATTGAAACCTATGTAAGATACAGGGTAGAAGCTAAGGCTGATGGTGAAGACATACTGCAGGATGTCTTAATGCAGGCGTTTAGGAGTTTTGATGATCTGGAAAATGAGGAATCATTTAAGCCATGGCTCATCAGCATTGCCCGTAATAAGGTCAATGACTACTACCGTAAGAAGGCAAGAATACTTGAATTGCCACTTGATGAAGATGTTCAGTATGTTTCTCTCAACCGTACCATTAATTACGCAGTTTATGAAACACTAAATAAACTTACTGACATTGACCAGAAGATCCTGTACATGTACTTCTGGCAGAACATGTCAGTTAATGAAATGGCAGAAAGACTCAACATTCCACCTGGAACAGTAAAGTCACGGTTACATAATGCCCGTAAGCACTTCAAAGATAACTATCCTGAGGAGGAATTGAGAATGAGTAAAATGCCAGCAATAATGCCTGAATATGTCATCAGAAAAACAGATAAGGAACCGTTTGAAACAAAATGGGAAGAGTTAATGGGCTGGTTTCTGATACCTAAGGAAGGCAATAAGCTTAAATGGGGTATGTATGATTACCCGGAAAAAACACTCACTGAGCAGTTCGAAATGAGCTGTAAGGGACAGACGGAAATACATGGTATAAGAGGAGTAAAAGTCAGGGCAATTGAGAAGGCTGGAAAAAATACTCTGGAAAGAAACTTCATTGCCCAGCTGACGGATACTCACTGCCGTTATCTTGCTGAGTCACATGAGGAAAATGGGGTTGAGAAAGTGTTTACTTTCCTTGATGGGGAAGCTTTCCTGAATAACTGGGGATTTGGACCTGAAAACATAGGGAATGAAACAAACCTTAAATGCAGGGGATTAATTATCAGAGATAATGATAAGATAACTTGTGACAGTGGCAGGGAAGTAATGGATGTTGTCGGAAGATACGAAGTAACAATAAACAACAGAACTTATGATACGGTATGTCTGATGGATATCGGCAGTTATGATGAAAACACCATTTCTGAACAGTATATTGATTCCAATGGCAGAACTGTTTTGTGGCGTCGCTTTAATAAGAGCAACTGGCGCTGGAACTTTGATCATCATGAAGAAATTCTTGATGATAAATTAAAAGGTAATGAAACAATTACGGTTAACGGGGTAGTGTGTTACCACTGGTATGATTGTATTACTGATTATGTTATTTAATCAGATGGTAAATTGAAAGTTACAAGGCAAGCTTCTGAAAAGAGGCTTGCTTTTGTTGTATCTACCTGTTTGAAATATGATGATCGTTTCTATTAAAATATAATTAATAAAGGTGGTGAAAATAATAATGTGGAATAGTTTTAACACCGGTGATTACAGCGGTATGATTGCTGAAACCATTTCTCTGAAAGGATTTAACGATGATGAAATCAGAGCATACTACTCCAGACCGATCGGCAAGGAAACATATGGTTCAATCTTACTGATTCCTCACATGCCTGGCTGGGATGAGTTCTGCAGAGAAGCCGCAAGAAGATTTACCGAACATAATTATGCAGTTATAGTTCCTGACATTTACTGCCGCTATGGCACAGGTACACCTGTAGAAGTAAGTGGCAGAATGAGAGATGACGGCGGGGTAAGTGATGAATCAGTAATGGGTGATTCACAGGCCTGCATTGATTTCCTCAGATCACAGCCTCAGTCAAATGGCAAGGTTGGAGTCATTGGCATGTGCTCCGGCGGAAGACATACCTTTTTGGCAGCCTGTTCATTAAGTGGCATTGATGCCGCAGTAGACTGCTGGGGCGGCGGGGTAATCATGGCTGAAGAACAGCTGGATGAAAAGAGACCTGTTTCTCCGTTTGATCTGACTGAGAAACTTGACTGTCCATTATTGGGCATCTTTGGCAATGATGATAAGCATCCTTCACCTGAGGAAGTAGATAAGCTTGAAGCAGAATTAAAGAGACTGAATAAGAATTATGAATTCCACCGTTATGATGGGGCAGGACATGGCATCTGGTACTATGATAAGCCGATGTACAGGCAACAGCAGGCCATGGAATCCTGGAACCTTACATTGGAATTCTTTGATAAGTATTTAAAGTAGATGAAATCAGAATACCCTTTTACATTGATGATCAAACCTGTTGGTTCAACATGTAACATGCAGTGCAGGTACTGTTATTACATTGATAACGAAGCCAGCAGGCACGCTGTTATGGATGAAGAACTATTGGAAGAAGTAATCAGAAATTACTTTGCCAGTACTCCTGGACCAATAGTTTCTTTCATATGGCATGGTGGAGAACCGATGTTAAGAGGGTTGTCTTTTTATAAGAAAGCTGTTGAATTACAGAAGAAGTATTTGCCTCAAGGCTGGCAATGCTGGAACAACCTGCAGACAAACGGTCTGTTAATGAATGAAGAGTGGTGCAGATTTTTAAAGGAAGAACATTTTGATGTCGGCATCAGTATTGATGGTACCAGGTTTAATCATGATTATTATCGAATCGATAAACAGGAAAACCCGACATACGATAGAATAATAACTAATATTAAACTTCTTCAAAAATATGGCATACAGCCTGATCTGCTCTGTACGGTAAATGATGAAACATCACAGAGTCCTTATGAAGTATATGAAAGCTTAAAGAAACTAAATACCGGATGGATGCAGTTCATACCGGTAGTAAATAAGGATGAAGAAGGGAATGTTGTTGGTCAGTCAGTAGATTCAAGGCAGTACGGTGAATTTCTTAAGACGATATTCAATCAGTGGCTTTTCAATGACCTGGGTAAGACGAATGTTCAGCTTTTTGCGGAAATGCTGAATGTCTATGCCGGAGGTTATCAGACGGTTTGCTGGTTATTGCCGGAATGTGGCAAGGTGCTGGTTGTGGAAAGTGATGGGAAAGTATATTCCTGCGATCACTACGTAAATGAAAATCATTGCCTTGGCAGTATTAAAGAAATGACTTTTGGCGAAATGATGAACGGCAGCCAGCAGGTTTCCTTTGGCAAAGCCAAACGTAATCTTAATGATAAATGCTTGAATTGCCGTTATTTAAAGATCTGTAACGGTGGCTGCCCGAAAGACAGAAATAAGGATAACTATAATTATCTTTGTGATGGCATGCTTGAACTTTTCAATTATGCGGACAGCTATTTAAATGAAACTGTCAGACAGTTGAAAAATGGCAAAACCCCTGATGCCATAATGAAATCACTCAAAAACATTAGACTGGAAAAATGGGGCAAAATTTCACCTAATAGCTTATGTCCATGTGGCAGTGGGCGAAAATTTAAACATTGTTGCGGGAAATGAAGACTGATCAGTAACCTTGATCAGTCTTTGTTGGTTAAGTTGATTAGACATCAAACTATCTTCCAGGATGATCCATTAAGTAGAATCTTCCTTTATAAAACGCTTCGGTTTTAGTTTTGTATAGCGCCATCTGCTTCCTTCATTGTTTTTTTTCTCTGATAAGGGTTAATAATATGCTAATATTTAGATAGTAGATAGTGTGGTGATAATAATGTTTGGTAATTCAATATATGTCTCTGACATTGAAGATGACATTATATTAAATAAGGATAGTGACATTTATTTTACTTCTTTTCATATTGCCGAGGAATTTAATGATTCTTTTAAGGATAAGGCAATCAGATTATTAGAAGCACTCAAACGGAATAATAAGAAGGTAATAGCGGACTTGTCGCCAAGAGGATTAAAGTTTCTGGGTTATGACAGCCTGGAAAAGCTGGTTAAGGATTACTGCATTGATTACATAAGGTTTGATTTTGGCTTCAGTGAAGAAGAAATAATAGAAGCCAGTAATTATTGTGGAATCGTAGTTAATGCGTCCACAATAGAGCCTTCATTTGTCAAAAAGCTGAAAGGTGATGTCATAGCCATACATAATTATTATCCAAGAAAGGAAACCGGTCTTGACTGGGGTTATTTCAGAGAGAGAAACAAGGAACTGAAGGCACTGGGCATAAAGACAGGAGCTTTCATTGCGGGTGATGAAAAGAAAAGAGGACCTCTATTTGAAGGATTACCGACATTGGAAGAGCACCGTTTATTAAAACCTTATGTGCAATACTGTCAGCTAAGAGACGAAGTAGATCTGATCTTAACCGGTGACAGTGGGCTATCAGAATATCAGCAGAAGCTCATAACTGAAAGTGTAAAGAATGACGCAATAATGTTGCCTGTATATATAAATAAGGAATATGAGTATTTATATGGAAAGCTATTTACAAACAGACCAGATGCCCCATTCTGGCTGGTACGTGTCAAGGAATCAAGGGAGTATGCCTCAGCAGGTGAAAAAATACCTGCTAAGAGTTATGCCTTGCCTAGAAACAGAGGAACAATAACAATTGATAATGAAAAGTACTTAAGATATTCCGGTGAGATCCAGATAATGAAGGAGAATTTTGAGGCTGATGAACGAGTTAATGTCATAGGGCACATTAACGAAGGATATGAAAGCATTTTAGAGTGCATCAGCAGGGGTAAAAAGTTTATTTTCACAAAATAATGAAAATATTTTCAAAATTATCATATATAAATAAATGGCCAAATTGTTGTAAAAATGGGCCATTTTTTCACGTGTGACCTATAAAAAGCGTATAAAACGTTGTTTTCTTTGACATGAAAGCAATTATGGTGTAAATTATTTTCATATTAAATGAATAATTTACAAAATAAATGTAAAAAACTGTTGTGTTATTGCAGAAATGATAGTAAAATCTCATTTATACAAAAAAACAGTAAGCGAAAGGGGAAATATAAATGTTCAAGTACATTTTAAAAAGACTGGGAATTGGTGCCCTTACTTTATTTATTCTAACAACGATTACTTTCTTTGGTGTCAGAGCTATGCCTGGTGATCCGTTTGAACAGGATAATAAAAGAATGACGCAGCAGCAATATGAATCCTTAAGAGCAAAATATGGCTTGGATAAGAGTTTGGGAGAACAGTACGTTATCTTCTTACAGAACGCTGTAAAGGGTGACTTCGGTGAATCAATCTCCAAAAAGAACAGACAGGTAAGTGACATTATCTGGCAGGAATTCCAGCCGACATTCAAACTTGGACTTGTTTCCTTCGTTGTTTCAATTGTTTTAGGGGTATCGCTTGGAATTGTAGGTGCCCTGACCAAAAAGAAATGGGTGAACAGCTTGATAACTCTGGCGGCAACCTTCGGTGTCTCCATGCCGTCTTACATGTTCGCCATGGCGGCGATGGTGCTATTCTGTGTAAATCTGAAATGGCTCCCCGCTTCCGGATTGGACTCACCTAAGCACTTCATATTGCCGGTAGCGGCCCTGGCACTTTCATCACTCTCCATGGTTACCCGTTTAACCAGATCTTCTCTGAGAGATGAAATGAACAAGGACTACATCACACTGGCAAGATCAAAGGGCTTAAGTGAGAAGCTGGTCACAGTAAAGCATGGCTTAAAGAATGCATTATTACCAATCATTACCTATGCCGGACCAATGCTGGCAAACTCAATTACCGGTTCAATGGTAATTGAAGCATTGTTCTCAATTCATGGTTTAGGTAAGGAATTCTCAACTTCCATTACCAACCGTGACTACACTCTGGTAATGGGTGTAACGATGTTCTTCGGAGCATTGATCATTGTAATGAATTTAGTTTCAGATATTACGGCGGCCATTGTTGACCCACGTATTAAATTTGATAAATAGGAAGGGGCTATATCATGAGTGAAAATCTAATTAACTATACAGATGACATGTTTGAAGCCCTGGATGAATCCGAAAAGAATTCCGAATTTATCGCCATGGAATCCAAGACATTCTTTCAGGATGCCTGGAGCAAATTCAGAAAGAATAAAATGGCAGTTGCCGGTTTGATATTCATCGTCATCATGATTATCGGTTCAATTCTGGTTCCAATGTTTTCACAGTTTGGCTATGAAGAACAGAACATTTCAGCCCGTAACTTATTGCCAAGCTTAGCTCATCCATTCGGAACAGATAAGTTAGGCAGAGACATCTTTACACGAATCTTCTATGGTGGACGTGTTTCATTATCAATCGGTTTCGCTACAGCCTTCATTAACCTGATCATCGGTATTATCTATGGCGGTATCTCAGGTTACATTGGCGGCAAGCTTGACATGTTCATGATGCGTATCGTAGACATCATCTATTCAGTTCCTACCTTATTATACGTAGTACTGATCTTAATGATCTTCGGCAATACCTTAGGTTCAATGATGTTCGCCATCTGTCTTACTTCCTGGGTAGGCATGGCCAGACAGGTAAGAGCACAGATCATGTCATTAAAGGAAATGGAATTCTCTCTGGCTGCCAGAGTAATCGGTGCCAGTGACATGAGAATCCTGCTAAAACATCTGGTTATTAACGCAATCGGTCCAATCATCGTCAGCTTGACAATGATGGTACCAAGCGCAATCTTCATGGAGTCATCTCTGAGTTACGTTGGTATCGGTCTTGATCCAACCATCCCATCCTGGGGCAAACTCGCAAATGACTGCCGTTCATTAGTATTTACATATCCGGTTCAGATCATCTGGCCGATGCTGGCAATAAGCCTTACCTGTTTATCACTCAACTTCATAGGTGACGGTCTGGCTGATGCCTTCGACATTAACAGAAGATAACAGGAGGAAGAACTATGGCACTTTTAGAAGTTAAGAATCTTGTTACTAATTTCACTACAGATCAGGGCAATGTTGCTGCTGTACGTGATGTATCCTTCGAACTTGAACAGGGTGAGGTTCTGGGAATCGTTGGTGAATCAGGTTCCGGTAAATCACAGACAATGTATTCAATCATCGGTTTATTAGCCTCTAACGGTAAGATCGGTGAACAGTCAAACATCATCTTTGATGGTCAGGACATTTCGCCATCAAACTTCAGTTCTCAAAAGGAATACACCGCAATGATGAGAAAGATCCGCGGCAACAGCATGGGCATGATCTTCCAGGATCCTATGACATTCCTGAATCCGATTCTTAAAATTGAAGAACAGTTGGTAGAACCGATTCTGGAACATACGGATCTTACCAGAGCTCAGGCAAAGGAAAGAGCACTTGAACTCATGCGTTTAGTAGGTATCCCTTCACCTGAAAAACGTATAACTCAATATCCATTTGAATTCTCAGGCGGCATGAGACAGCGTATCGTAATTGCGATTGCCTTGGCATGCAGTCCTAAGCTTATCATCGCTGATGAACCAACAACAGCCCTGGACGTAACCATTCAGGCTCAGGTTCTGGAACTGATCGATAACTTAAGAAACACTTCTGATTCAGCAATCATCATGATCACTCACGACTTAGGCGTTGTTGCCAAACTGTGTGACAGAATCGCCATCATGTACGGTGGAAAGATCGTTGAAATCGGAACTGATAAGGAAATCTTCTACGATCCTAAGCATCCTTACACATTAGGCTTACTGAACTGTATCTCCAATCCGGAAGATGACAGCCGTAAACCATTGACACCAATTGCCGGTTCACCACCAGATCTGCTGAACCCGCCAAAGGGATGTCCATTCGTTGACCGCTGTGAAAAGGCAATGAAGATCTGTAAGGACAATGCTCCTGAAGAGAAGCAGTTCAGTCCAACACATAAATGCAGCTGCTGGTTGCATTATGAGAGAGGAGGTAATAAGTAATGAGTGAAGTACAGCCAATCTTAAAGGTTACTGACCTGAAAACTTACTTCGATGTTACCAAAGGCCTCTTTGCTCCAAAGCAGATCGTCAAGGCAGTTGACGGAATCAGCTTTGAAGTATATCCAAATGAAACATTCGGTCTTGTAGGGGAATCAGGATGCGGCAAGTCCACTCTTGGACGTACCATCGTAAAACTGTATGAACCTGCAGGCGGTACAATTGAGTTTGACGGGAAAGACATTTCCAAGATCAAGGGAGCTGAATTAAAGGCTTTCCGTAAGGATGTACAGATGATCTTCCAGGATCCATATGCATCCTTGAACCCAAGAATGACCGTTGGTGAAATCATTAAGGAACCAATGATCATCCACAACATTTACAACACTGACGAAGAAAGAGAAGCCAGAGTTGTAGAGTTACTGCAAATTGTAGGCTTGAAACCTGACCACATCCGCCGTTATCCGGCTGAGTTCTCTGGCGGACAGAGACAGCGTATCGGAATTGCCCGTGCATTAGCTGTTAATCCTAAGTTCATCGTCTGTGACGAACCTATCTCAGCTCTTGACGTATCAATTCAGGCTCAGGTAATCAACCTCTTAAAGAAAATTCAGAATGAGATGGGATTTTCCTATCTGTTCATAGCTCATGACTTAAGCATGGTTAAGTACATTTCCGATAAGATCGGCGTCATGTATCTTGGCCACATGATGGAAATGGGTCCATCAAACGATGTATATCATCGTCCATTACACCCATATACACAGGCTCTGTTATCGGCAATACCGATCCCTGATCCTGATGTAGCAAAGAGCAAACAAAGAATTGTAGTTGAAGGAGAAATTCCTTCACCAATCAACCCGCCTAAGGGTTGCCCGTTCTCTACACGTTGCCAGAGAGCAACGGAACGCTGTAAAAACAACATGCCTGATCCGTGTAAAGTAGGTGACAGACTGGTATGGTGTTTCTTATATGAAAAGTAATAACGAAAGGAGAAAGAAATTATGAAAAAAATAAGAAAAGTTGTTACTTTGTTATTAGCTATCATGATGGTTTTATCTCTTGCCGCTTGTAACAATGGCGGTGGCGGCGGTGAAACTCCAGATCCATCACAGGGCGGTGGCATTAAGGACACATTCACTTACGCAATCGGCGGTGAACCAAGTTCAATGGACCCAGGTAACGCTGGTGACTCTGTTACTGCTTATGTTACTAACCAGGCATTCTTCGGTTTGTACCATATCGGACCAGATGGTTCAATGGTAGCTGACGCTGCAAAGGATTTGCAGATCTCTGACGATGGCCTGACATACACATTCACACTTTTAGATACAAAGTGGAGTGACGGTCAGCCAGTTGTAGCAGGTGACTATGTTTATGGTGTTAAGCACTCTTTAAGCTTAGAGACAGCTGACTGTGGATATCAGTCATACATTTATGACTTTATTGTTGGCGCAGAACAGTATGCTCATAACGGCACAAAGGCTGCTGACATGACAGATTTAGGTGTTGAAGCACCAGATGATCATACTCTGATCTATCATCTGACAAAACCATGTCCATATTTCACAAGCTTATTATCAATCAGCATTTACTACCCAGTAAGAGCAGACTTCGCAGTTGACGGTGATACATCTTGGGCAAACAACCCAGCTGTTCCAACAAGTGGTGCTTACTACTTTACAGACATCGACAAGGCTGATCACATCTCATTGAAGAAGAACCCTTACTTCGTATATGCAGACAAGGTTGTTACAGAAAACTTAGAAGCTAAGGTTGTTGAAGACATGGATGCTCAGTTAATTCAGTTCAAGAGCGGCCAGATCGACTTCGCTTCAGCAGTAGATGCTACAGTTGTAACACACGACCCAGAAATCGCTGATTCAATTATCGTTACCGGTGCTATCAACTACTACATGAACGTTAATGCATATGGTGGAAATGAAGCATTAGCAAACAGAGATGTTCGTAGAGCATTACAGTTAGGTATTGACCGTGAACTGTTAGCAACAGCTCTTGATGCTGAAGGCGTTTACTACCCATTATCTTCATTCTTACCAGATGGCATGCCAGGTATCAATGGTGACTGGAATGATGAAGCTGGCACATTAGTCTACAACGATTATGAAGAAGCTAAGCAGTTACTGGCTAAGGCTGGTTACGATACACCAGATGCTGAAGGCTATGTATTAACATTAAACTACAGCTACAATGCATCAACAATGCATTCAACAATCGCTGATGTTATCACTTCTGAATACAAGAAGATTGGCGTTAAGATCGTTCAGGAAACAGCTGAATTACGTACATTCTTCTCTAACAGATCTAATGGTGACTTCGAATTAGCAAGAAATGCATTCTCAGCTGACTACATGGACCCAACAACATTCTTGGAGTTAATGCTCTACAGAACAGCTACAACACATACCCAGGGCGATGAAGTTTATGATGCAATGTTAGATGAAGCTTCAAAGATGACCGGTGATGAAAGACTCCAGAAGTTACACGATGCTGAAAAGTACGCTATTGAAGAACAGTGCTTCAATATCCCATTATTAGGATATGGTACTGCTAACTTAGTAAAACCTACAACAACAGGATATACAACATCTCCTCAGGCAAACGAATTCTTCTGGTACGTTAGCTGCGCAGAATAATCAGTTTATAAGACAATGAGACTTGGGGTCTTTACCAAGACCCCAAGTTTTTTAAAACAAAAGGCTTCTGTTCAAAAATCAGGCATCCATTGAAAGAAGCTGAATAGTTAAAAGTATAATTAGTTTATGGAAAGAATTAACAAATAATAGATGGAAAACAATAAGAGGTGGTTATGGAAAAACTCTTCACTATCCAACAGCATGTCTGAATGTAACAGTAATGTTTTTAAGGTGCTATGAGTGGAAGAAGTAACAGCCTCTTTTTTATAATAACGAATCAAACAAAACGCAAATACAGGATGAAAGGAAGAATTATGAAAAAGATTACACAGGATTTATTTCATGAGTTTAATTTTCTGAACAATCTGGCATACAGTTCAGATGGCAAGATTCTTTTTGTCAAAACCAAGCAGAATGTCGAAAAGAATAATTATGAAAGCCACATTTTCCAGCTTAAGGATGGTCAGATCAGACAGCTGACCAGTGGCAAGTCAGAAAGATACTTCATTTTAGAAGATGACGACAACATTCTTTTCATGGCTAACCGTGATGAAGAAGATAAGACTGTTCACAGCGAATTCTACCGCCTGAACCTGAAGGATGGCGGGGAAGCCAATCTAGCCTTCAAGCTGCCGTTGTCTGTAAATACAATTAAGGACATCGGGGACAAGTATCTGGTAAGTGCCAATACCGATCTTAACTGTCCTGACTATTATCTCTTATCCAATGAAGATCAGATGAAATATGAAAAGGTAAAGGAAGAGAACCAGGATTATCAGGTCGTTGATGAATATCCGTTCTTCTTTAACGGTGCCGGATTTATTAATAAGAACAGAACATCACTGTATCTGGTTGATAAGAAGAGCTGCGAAATCAAACGAATCGGACCTGCAACACTTGATGTTGAATCATTTGACTATAAGGATAACATCATTCTGATTACTGGCATTGACTATGACGCAGTTAAGGCAAAATGGTCACAGGTATACCAGTATGACGTAGAAAAGGAAGAATTCAGTTGTCTGTATCCAAAGGATGACATGTTGATTCATGGTGTTAAGCACTATGATGGCAAGATTCTGATCATGGGTACCTATGGTGAAGAATATGGCGTTAATGAAAGCGGCAAGCTGTTCTTGTTTGAAAACGGTGAAATGAACCTGTTCATCGATAAGGATACTTCACTCTGGAATTCCGTAGGTACGGATTCCAAGTGGGGAAGAGGTAAGGGCTTAAGCAATGAAAAGGGAACGATTTATCTGGTTCCAACTCTTAAGTCAAACGCTCCGCTTGAAAAAATCGTCGGTAACGACTTTGAAAAGATCACCAATTTCAACGGTGTAGTATGTGACTACTGCGTTGGCGACAATGACATAATCGTCATTGCGATGGTTGATCAGAAACTGCAGGAAATATACAGAGTTAAGGAAGACGGTTCACTTGAACAGTTATCTAAGATCAATGAACCGTTAATGGAAGAATACTATGTCGCCAAACCTGAAAAGGTAGTCGTCAAGAAGGATGGCTTCGAGGTTGAAGGCTGGGTATTAAAGCCATTTGATTATGATCAGGATAAGAAATATCCGGGCATTCTGGATATTCATGGCGGACCGCGTACAGCCTATGGTGAGATCTATTACCATGAGATGCAATACTGGGCAAATCTGGGATTCATCGTATTCTACTGTAACCCACGTGGTTCAGACGGCTATGGTAACTGGTTCGCTGACATCCGTCAGGATAAGTATGGAACTATTGACTACGAAGACATCATGGATTTCACTGATGAAGTAATCAGACAATATCCAATTGATGAAAAGAGAGTTGCGGTAACCGGCGGCAGCTATGGTGGCTTCATGACCAACTGGATCATTGGCCATACTGACAGATTCTGCTGTGCAGCTACTCAGAGATCAATTTCCAACTGGATGAGCATGATGCTGGCAAGTGACTACGGTCTGGATGTTCCATTTGAAATGGGTTTTGAAGACATTCATAACTGTACAAAGGAGATCTGGAGAGTTTCACCGTTGGCCTACGCCAATAATGTAAAGACACCAACGTTATTCATTCACTCATTTGAAGACTACCGTTGTCCATATCCAGAGGGATTACAGTTATTTACAGCTATCAGAGCATTGGGCGTAGAAGCCAGAATGTGTCTGTTCAAGGGTGAAAACCATGAACTGTCCAGAGGCGGCAAGCCAAAGCACAGATCCCGCCGTTTAAAGGAAATTACTGAGTGGATCCAGAAATATACAAAGGAGTAAGTTATGAACTTTGATTTGAATAAAAGATACTGTTACTACTTTGATCAGATAACCAAGATTCCTCATCCTTCATTTCATGAGGAAAAGCTGAGTAACTGGATAGTAGAATGGGCTAAGGAGCATGACTTCAAATATAAGCAGGACGACATGTACAATGTCATAGTCTATAAACCGGCCAGCCCTGGTTATGAAAACAGTCCCGTCTTGGGCATTCAGGCTCACATTGACATGGTCGCTGAGAAAAACAGCGATGTCGACCATGACTTCCTGAATGACCCTTTGAAAACATATGTTGATGAAGAAGGCTGGCTTCATGCCACAGGCACGACATTAGGCGCTGATGATGGTGTAGGGGTCGCCTACATGCTGGCGGTATTGGAAGATGACAGCTTAAAGCATCCGCCACTGGAATGCATCTTCACAGTTCAGGAAGAAGTAGGTTTAATTGGTGCTTTGCATCTAAAGAAGGAAGACATTTCCGCTCACCGTGTCATTTCACTTGATGGCGGTGGCGAATATGTTACAGCCATTTCCGCAGCGGGCGGCTGCAGTGTCATTGTAAAGGCTGAGCCTGAATATGAAGCTAATGATAAGAAGACTTTCAAGTTAACCGTTACCGGTTTAACCGGCGGACATTCAGGCGGCATGATCCATTTGGAAAAAGGCAACAGCATTAAATTATTAGGACGTATCTTAAAGGAAATGACATTTAATGGCGCTGACTATAACCTTGTCTGCATTAACGGCGGGGCAAAGATGAATGCGATCGCCAGAGAAGCAGTTGCCATTATCGCAACAGACATGAGCTGCGAAGACATTCAGAAGGCTTCTGCCAAGGCTGTTAAGGATATCAAGGCAGAACTGGAATTCTCTGATCCGGGATTTGAATTTGTCATTGAAGAAGCTGAAAACGCTGCTGAAAGAATGACAAAGGGCAGTACTTCTCAGATAGTTGATTTCATTTATCTGGTACCTAATGGCTTCAGACATAAGTCAATGGCCATTGAAAACCTGACTCTGACATCATTGAACTTCGGCATACTGGAAATGGAAGACAAGAATGTCAAGATGACGATTTCCATCAGAAGTGCACTTGAAAGCGGTGTTTCTCACCTGGTAGAAACCATTAAGGTCTTAGGTGGCTATCTGAAGGTTAATGTTGATACTGAAGGATATTATCCTGGCTGGAGCTATAAGGAAAAATCAGCCATGAGAGACATCATGAACCAGGCTGTTAAGGAACAGTATGGCAGAGAAATAAAGACGGTTGCCGGTCATGGCGGCTGTGAATGCGGCGTATTCTGCGCAATGTATGAAGACATGGATATTCTGTCAGTAGGAGCTAATTCTTCAGGAATTCATACACCGGAAGAAAAGCTGGATCTGGAATCATTTGACAGAGCATATAAATTATTGGTTCGCATGATCGAACTGTGTAGATAGGGGTGTGTAACAATGAGTAAAGGTGTAGTAATTATTTTAACTGGTGCTTCATCAGTAGGTAAGGGTAAGATCAGAGATCTTCTGCTTGAAGATAAGGATCTGAATCTGATGTTCTCAATTTCCATGACGACCCGTCCGCCAAAGGCCGGGGAAGTTGATGGCAAGGATTATTACTTTGTCAGTTTTAAGAGCTTTGCGGAAGCCATTAAGAACCGTGAATTACTGGAATACACGGAATTCAACGGATACTATTACGGCACTCCGAAGAATCAGATCGAATTTCTGATTGAACATGAAAAGAATGTGTTGATTGAAGTTGAAGCACAGGGTGTTGGGCCATTAAAACTCAACATGCCTGATTCAATTGCCTTCTTCGTAAAGCCTGTTTCACCTGATGAATTAATTGAACAGATCAATAAGGTATATGGCGATGGTACGGCTTCAGCTGAAAACCGTATTAATAAGGCAAAAATGGATCTGGAACTTGAGCCGTTATTCAACAACGTCGTTACAAATGATGATCCTGAGGCAGCCGCTGCCAGAATCAAGGAAGTTGTAATGGCTGAGGTTAACAGGAGAAAAGAACAATGAAAAAGGAATACATAGATAAAACCGCTAAGGTTCTGGTAAGAGTTGGCGTAAATCTTCATGAGGGACAGACATTGGTATTACAGTCTGACCCTGATGCCATTGAACTTGCCAGAGCAGTCACAAAGGAAGCCTTTGAAGCTGGCGCAAAGGATGTTGTTGTAATACTCAATGACTCTGAAATCGATCATATCAGAGCCAAGTACGCCAGTAAGGAAACCTTAAGAAACGTTCCTGACTATAAGAAGGAACAGATCGATTACTATTTGCGTGATGGCTCAGGAACTCAGATGGGTTTAATGGGAACACACCCAACCTTAATGTCAGATGTTCCTGAAGAAAATGCCATTGCTCTGGCATCAGCCGGCAATGATGTCCGTAACGTAGTCAGAAAGTACATTCATGCCGGTACCTTACAGTGGACCGGTACGGTATATCCAAACAAGGAATGGGCTGTAAAGGTTTATCCTGAATTAGATGAAGATGCTGCATTGGAAAGACTGGAAGAAGACATTGCCATCATGATGCGCATCGATCAGGATGATCCTGTCGCAGCCTGGCAGAAACATTGCGAACGTCTTTCAACATTTGGTGCCAAGTTAAATAAACTTAACTTCAAGTCATTGCACATTACAACTGGCTTAGGTACTGATATCTGCATGGACCTTGTAGAAGGTCATATTTGGACTTCTGCAGGTACAATGGGCGAAGGCCTGACAAAGTATCCATACGTTGCCAACATGCCGACTGAGGAGATCTTTACCGACCCTAACCGCTTTACGGTAAACGGCATTGCCTATGCTTCAAGACCGCTGCTTATTTCAGGTAAGATGGTAAAGGATTTCTGGATCAGATTTGAAAATGGTCTGGCAGTTGATTGCGGTGCTTCTGAAGGCGAAGGTGTATTAAGAGCTCAGTTATTCAGAGATGAAAATACCCGCCGTCTTGGTGAAGTTGCCTTAGTATCAAAACAAAGTGCAATTACAAAGTTAAACAGAGTTTACTATAACGGCTTAATTGATGAAAATGCAGCAAGCCATCTGGCATTCGGCACAAGCTTCCCTTCAAATATCAAGGGCGGTACTTCAATGAGCCAGGAAGAATTAATGGCAAAGGGCGTTAACGTAGCCGCAACACATAATGACTTCATGATCGGTACGCTTGACATGAAAGTCGTAGGAACAACCTATGACGGTCAGGAAATCGTCATCATGGAGGATGGAGACTTCATTGTCTAGGAGGTAAAACATGGCTATATCAAATCAGGAAAAACTGGTAAGTGAGATTCCTTCAGTTGACAGCTTAAAATCAAAGATCCTGAATTACCGTCAGCGTGAAAAGTTTCTGGATAAGTGGTTAAACATCCGCATGTCTACCATTTTACCGGCCTTAATGAAGAGAACTGAAATAGATTGCTGGATCATCTGTAATGAAGAATACAATGAAGATCCTGTTTACTGGACCCTGACACCGTTTTCATGGATCACAGCCAGAAGACTTACGATCATGATCTATTATCTGAACGAGGAAGGTAACGTCGAAAAATACAGCATTACCCGTTATCCAATCGAAGGTTACCAGCAGAAA
This sequence comes from Erysipelotrichaceae bacterium, assembly GCA_017431405.1. Classification (GTDB taxonomy): domain Bacteria; phylum Bacillota_I; class Bacilli_A; order Erysipelotrichales; family Erysipelotrichaceae; genus RUG521. The sequence continues at coordinate 40,250 of JAFRLB010000066.1, forward strand.
TGGACCAATACAGACATTTCTCAGATGGACACATTGGCTGCCTTCCTTAAGGAATTGAATCCTGAAAAGATCGGCTTCAACATGTCAAAGGACTTTGCCTACGCTGATGGCTTATCTCATACCCTTTATCAGGCAATGTATGATGCCTTTGACGATGAATTAAGAGGCAAGATCGTTTCTGCAGAAAAACTGGCAGTAGGCTGGCTGGAGACCAGAAGCGAAGAAGAAATGGCTGCCTACAATGACATTGTTCAGATCGCTCATACAATGATTGCAGAAGCTTATTCAAATAAGGTAATTCATCCTGGTGTAACAACAGCTGACGATGTTAAGTACTGGATGATGCAGAAAACAGTTGACCTGGGCTTAGAACCTTGGTTTGACTATGAGGTATCAATAACGAGATTCGGTGGTAAACACTATGAAGGTGATGAGATAATCATGCCTGGTGACATGCTGCATTGTGATATTGGCTTCAGATATCTGAACCTATGTACTGATACTCAGGAATTATGTTATATCCTGAAAATGGATGAGGATGATGTGCCTGAAGATCTGAAGAAGGCCATGGCTGTAACAAACAGACTGCAGGATATCACCAAGGGCGAATTCATTACCGGCAGAACTGGTAATGAGATCTTACGCAATTCCTTACAGAAGGCTAAGAGCGAAGGAATCAATGCCACTATATATACTCATCCGCTCGGCTTCCATGGACACGCTGCCGGACCTACCATTGGCTTGTGGGACAAGCAGGGTGGCGTAGAAGGAAGCGGTGATTATCCGTTATATGATAATACAGCTTATTCACTGGAATTAAATGCCAAAGTATATGTTGAGTCAATGGGTGGGGAAATCCCAATTGCCATGGAAACAGACATTTTATATAAAGGTGGAAAGGTATATTACCTGGCTGGCAGGCAAACTGAGTTCCATAAGGTAAAATAACAATTAAGCCATCGTACACCTGTGTGTATGATGGCATTTGTATGTTTGTTATATAGTGGTGTTCAGATTAGAACTTATTTCTTTTTCTATAATACTTTTTTTGATGAATACCGGAGTTATTAAACTGGAAGATATTTTTAAATCCTTCTAAACAATTTATTCTAAAACTAAAGATATCAATATATCATATTATGAAATTGTAGTTTCTCTGGGTGTTTGATATTGTGAAATCTTGATGTTATAGTTTAGTTAGAAAAATAGATAGTGGATATATAAAAAATGTTTTCCAAGGTTAAATTACACAGAGGTTATATTATAGTTTTTGCTATTGCTTTAATGTTCTTTTTAGTATGGTGCATAGAAAAAAAAGCAGTAGTTATGACATATACCACATATGATAATCAAATAATCACTTATTCGTTAACTCAACAAGAATCTGAGATGTTTATCCAATATTATAATGATGTTCAAAAGCAATATTTCGATGAGGATACTAATGATATTTTTGCTAAAGGGAGAAATGAAAGGGGTACATACTCCTTTACAATAAAAGATGGATTTAGAATTGAGAGAATTGGCGGTTTACTGGTAGATAAAATATTTTGGACTGGAGATAAATTTTGGTATCCTAGTTTTTTTGATAATTTTGTTTTATATACTTTAAACTTGGAAGAGAAATATTTTGGATACGTGAAACAATCTTTTAACTCTTTAAGTAGTAAT
>JAFRLB010000067.1 GCA_017431405.1 Erysipelotrichaceae bacterium
AGATTCTACGATCTGATCGATCAATTGGAGGATTAGTTATGAGCATAAAGTTAGCAGTTCTTTTTGGCGGACAGAGTCACGAACATCCAGTCAGCCTTATGTCTGTAACTTCAGTATTAAATAACCTGGATAAGAAATATGATATATACATGGTAGGCATTACCGCTTCAGGTTGCTGGTATCATTACAGCGGTCCGGTAAGCGACATTGAAAACGGTGATTGGGAAAAGCATCCTGACAATACCGAAATCATTCTTTCTACCAATCCGGAACATCATGGTTTCTATGAAATAGAAAATAACAAATACGTATATGTACATGTAATTTTACCTATATTGCATGGCCGTAATGGCGAAGACGGAACCATTCAGGGTTTATGTCAGTTAGCCAACATTCCATGTGTGTCATGCGATTTAACCAGCAGTGCCATGGCAATGGATAAGGAATTCACTCATCTCATCGCTGAAAGCTATGGTGTGCCAATGGCCAAGTATGTTGCCTTACACCGCAGAGACTATCACAATCCTGATGAACTGTATGACAGACTCGTCAAGATGCTGGGCTTGCCATTCTATGTTAAGCCTAGTAAGGAAGGCTCTTCATTCGGCGCTCATAAGATCTCAAATCATGAAGACTTCGTTAAGGGCTTTGATGATGCCTTCAAGTACGATGACAAGATCTTAGCTGAGGAATTCATTTCCGGTACGGAAGTAGGCTGTGGCATCATGGGTGATGATACAGTCGGTGAAGTTTTTGAAATTGTTGTTGAAACGGAAATGTATGGCTACGCTGAAAAGTATGACGGCTATAAGACAAACATCTATGTTCCTACCAAGAACTTAAGCAAGGAGCAGGAAGAGGAAGTAAAGCGTTTAAGCAAGGTTGTTTACAAGGCCTTGGGCTGTGACGTACTGGGTCGTGCAGACTTCTTTGCCAGCGACAGGATCATTTTCAATGAAATTAACCTGATTCCGGGATTCACTTCCCACAGTTTATATCCAGCCAGCTTCAAGGGCGCTGGAATGGATTATACTACCTTGTTGAATAATCTGATAGACATAGCTTTAAAGAGAGGCACAAATGAATAAAAGCAGATGTTGGGTTGAAATATCACTATCCAATTTGAAATACAATGTAAGACAGATGCTTGATTATGTCGGCGATACAAAGACACTTGCCATCGTCAAGGCTGACGGTTATGGTCATGGTGCCGTTGAAGTTGCCAGAACCTTATCTGAAATGGGCATTCATGATTTTGGGGTTGCCTGCGTCGAAGAAGGTAAGGTATTAAGAGAAGCCGGCATAAAGGGCAGTATTCTGATTCTGAGTTACGTTGACCAGCAGGACTGGATGAGCGCTCATGAGTTAGGATTAATCATGTCAGTAGTTTCGGTTGAACACGCTGAAAGATTAAGTAAGTGGGCAATTAAAAATAACATCACCGTTGAATGTGAAGTAAAACTTGATACGGGAATGAGACGCTTAGGGGTAAACGCTGAAGAAAATGAAGAAGTCATTAGACATCTTTACAGCTTGCCTAACATTCACATCAATGGTACATATACACACCTATGTTGCGCTGATTCATTTGTTGAAGACGATAAGATATTTACCAGAATTCAAAATGAACGGTTCAACGGTTTTGTTAATAAGGTCAGAAAGAATGGCTTGAATCCTGGCAGAACACATGTCTGTGCCAGCAGCGGTGTTCTCAATTATCCGGAGTTTAAGCATGATTATTTCAGACCTGGATTCATGCTTTATGGATATACCGTAGGTGATATCGTTGAGCGCTATGATACCAAGCCTGTTCTTGCGTATTACAGTAAGATAGAATATGTAAAGACCGTAAAGGCAAATGAAGGAATTTCCTACGGCAGACTGTATTTTACAGATAAGGACAGAAAAATAGCTACTGTTTCATGTGGTTACGCCGATGGTTATCCTAGAAATCTGACCGGCAAGGCAAGTGTCATAATCAGAGGACACAAGGTACCGGTAGTCGGCAGGATCTGCATGGATCAGTTCATGGTTGATGTTACCGAAATTCCTGATGTTTCAGTTGAAGATAAGGTAACACTCATCGGCAGGGATCAGAATGAAGTCATAACAATGGAAGAGTTTGCTTCATGGGGTGATTCAGTAGGCAGCGAGATAGCTTCCAGAATCATGCCAAGGGCTAAGAGACACTATATTGAATGAAAGGAAAATGTTATGTTGGAATTTAAGTTTGATACACAGTTGTTGATTGACGGTCATGATCTTGATGAAGACGAGATCTTTGATTACATTGTTGAGCATTTTGAAGGCGACAGTTTATTAGCCGTTGGTGATGAAGATCTGATCAAGATTCATTTCCACACCAATAAGCCTTGGGAAATTCTTGAGTACGCAGCCAGCTTAGGCGATATCTATGACGTAGTCGTAGAAAACATGCAGAGACAGGCTGATGGCTTAAAGGGTTAATTCAGTTTATTTAAAGATAAAGTTCAGTAAACATTCACATAAATACACTATGCTATAGTTGAGGTGATATCATGGCAAGACTTTTAATAGTAGATGATGAAGAAAAGATCCGTGAGATGATCAAGAAATATGCAGTATTTGAAGGTCATGAAGTTGCAGAGGCTTCTGACGGTTTTACAGCCGTTAAAATGGCTGAAGAAAACGATTATGATCTGATCGTTATGGATGTCATGATGCCTGAACTTGATGGTTTCAGTGCCGTAAAGGCTATCCGTAAGGTAAAGCAGACTCCAGTCATCATGTTATCAGCCAGAGGCGAAGAATATGACCGCATTCATGGCTTTGAGGTAGGAGTTGATGATTATGTCATCAAGCCTTTCTCAGTAAAGGAATTAATGATGAGAATTCAGGCTATCCTTTCCAGAAGAAAGGAAGTAGCTACTTCTGAAAGTAATAACGAGATCGTCAGTTATGAGGGTCTTACCATCGACTATACAGCACGCATCGTTACAGTGGATGGCCAAAGAGTAGAAATGTCGCCAAAGGAATATGAACTACTGTTCTTCTTATCCAGAAACAAGAACATTGCGCTTTCCAGAGAAAGACTTCTGACAGAAGTTTGGGGCTATGACTACTATGGCGATGACAGAACTTTGGATACACACATCAAGTTATTACGCCGTTCCTTGGGCCAGTATCAGAAATACATCGTTACGGTAAGAGGGGTAGGTTATCGCTTTGAAGCATAAAAAGAGCCTGCGTTTCAGACTGTTCTCGTACTTTCTGGTATTTTCCATCATTCTGGTAGCAATATTATGGCTCTTTCAGATTGGCTTGCTTGATCAGACTTACCGAATCGTAAGAACCAATCAGACCAAGAGTTATTCATCTCAGGTCGTAGAGGCAATCAAGAATAATTCTCTTGAGGACATCAAGGAAATTGTCATGAGTCAGTCCAGAGATAATAACATCAGTGTTATCATCTATAACATGGATTCACAGAAATATACGATCGTAACTGAGCATAACCTGTTCAATCTGTTAGGAAACAGATTTGATTATAAGATCATGGAAATAACTCAGAATCTTTTAGAAGATGAGGATAATACATATTACTATTCCACTGAGTTTGATGATTTTTCACCGGCAGGTGAGAAAAGATCAAATAAGGAAATGCATTCATTAATTGCCTATGGCGTGGAAACAACTGATGTCAACGGCAGTAATCTGTATGTCATTACCATGGCCGACTTAATGCCGGTTGACACTGCCGTGCAGACCCTTAAGGTACAGCTCATCATTCTGACAGTCATATTGATAATCATAGCGTTTATCATTTCTAAGGTTGCTTCCAGGGTATTGGCCAAGCCGATTGAAAATCTTAATGAAAAGACCAAGGTTCTGGCCACCGGTAATTATGACATCAGGTTTGATGGCAAGGGTTACAGTGAAATTGAACAGTTAAGTGATTCGCTCAATGATACGGCTGTACAGTTAAAAAAGGCTGATCAGATGACAAAGGATCTGATCGCCAACGTATCTCATGACTTAAGAACCCCATTAACGATGATATCAGGATATGGGGAAGTTATGAGAGATGTTCCTGGTGAAGCAACCGCAGAAAACATTCAGGTAATCATTGATGAGGCTAACAGACTGACCTCATTAGTCAATAACCTGCTGGACATTTCAAAACTGCAGTCAGGTACAATAGGCATTTCCTTAACGGATATCAACGTTAATGATATGATGATAGCTGTCACAAATACCTATACCAAGATGATGGAGAATAACGGTTTCAAGTTTGTTCTTGATCTGGAGGATAAGACATGTTACATCCGCGGGGACAGAATGAGACTGGAACAGGTATTATACAATCTCATCAATAATGCCATTACGCACATTGGCGATGACAAGGTCGTTGTATTAAAGGCAAAAAGAAGCAATGACAAGATAAGAGTGGATGTCATAGATCATGGTCCTGGCATCAGCAAGGAAGATCTGCCATTGATCTGGCAACGTTATTACAAAATAGACAAGAAGCATATCAGGCCGGAAACCGGAAGCGGTTTAGGGCTTTCGATAGTAAAAACAATCCTGGAACTTCATAAGTCAGAATTTGGGGTTGAAAGTGAAATCGGTAAGGGAACAGATTTCTGGTTTGAATTACCGGTAATTGAAGTTGAAGAATAGGAGAAAAACACATGTCAGCTAAAGAGCAGTTTAAGTCACAGTTTTTATTAAAAGCCAATGATCACACCCACATTAAGAAGATCATTGCCGTTGTCAGCGGTAAGGGTGGTGTAGGTAAGTCACTTGTTACATCATTAGCAGCCATTACCATGCAGAAGGCAGGGTACAAGTGTGCAATTCTTGATGCCGATATCACCGGTCCAAGCATTCCACAGATCTTTGGTCTTGATAGTAAGATGTACGCTACCGATGAAGGAATCATCCCACAGGAAACATATCTGGGAATCAAGGTCGTATCTGCCAACCTGATGTTGGAAGATCCAACCGAACCTATCATCTGGAGAAGTCCAATGATCACCAGCATCATCAAGCAGTTCTATACCGAAGTAGCCTGGGGAGATGTAGACTACATGTTCGTAGACCTTCCTCCGGGAACAGGCGATGTACCACTGACAGTATTCCAGTCATTGCCATTGAGCGGTGTAATCATTGTTACAACACCTCAGGAATTAGTATCAATGATCGTTGAAAAGTCATTGAGAATGGCTGAAACAATGGAGATTCCGGTCGTTGGAATCGTTGAAAACATGAGTTATGTCATCTGTGACAACTGCGGTAACAGAGTATCATTGTTTGGCGATACCAGTAAGATCGCTGAAGAGCATGATCTTGAAGTCATTGCCCGCTTACCATTGAACCCTGAGATTGCCAAGGCCTGTGATAATGGCGCTCTGGAAGAGATGGAACTTGAAGAGTTAGAGATACTCAAAGCCAGAATTGAACAGTTATAATCAAATGAAAATGAGTTCATAAGAACTCATTTTTTTGTCCATTCAGAGTAGAGGTCTTCACATATCTCAATGTGTCTGATACTGTCATCAAGCGGTATCACCGGACTTTCCAAAAGACCGTTAAGCATGCATTCATTGAAATGTCTGATTTCATACTGCATCTCATATTTACAGGGATAATTAAATTCCTGTATTAGTTCATTTCCCTGATAAAGGTAAGCCTTTGTGGCCTTCCAGTAATCAGGAATCTCTATTCTGGCATTGTCCAGGTAAATGAAGAGACCGTTATTCAACAATACTTCCGAAGATACCGTACTGATTGCCAGTACGTTGTTTTCTGTTAATACTGATACCGTACACTGGCTTTCACTGTCAGAATCCTTGTAGCTGGCCAGACCCTTGTAATCAGTTATCCTGCCGCATAAATATTCAGCCATGGTCAGGAAATAGGCTTCATTACCATATAGGGCACCGCCACCGCATGCCCTAACCGTATTCCAGCCCTGGGTATAGTTACTGCCAACATATGACTGTCTGAATAACATCATGTGGACATTTCCATATTCCTTTGATTCTATTATTCTTTTTACATCCTTAAAGACAGGCAGGAAAGGGGTCTTTACTGCTTCGGTAATGAACAGATTTCTCTCCCAGGCTATTTGCTTTAATTCAATTCCTTCTTCCTTATGTAAGACAAAAGGCTTTTCCATGACGACATTCTTACCATGTAACAGGGCTTCCTTAGCAAAAGGGTAATGCAGACTGTTTACCAGTGGTACATATACGCAATCTATGCGTTCATCATTTAGTAAGATGTGATAGTCATCATAGTATTCAGAAATTCCTAACTGTTCACTTAGAACTTTTGCCTTATCTAGGGAACGTGATGAAAGGGCAATGATGTTGCCGTTTCCGCTTTCCCTGATTCCATTTACGAAGCGGGGAACAATTGAAGCTGTAGAAATAATGCCGTAGTTTACTGTTGTCTTATTCATGTGTTTCCTTTCAAAAAACAGGAATTATGCATTCCTGTTTACTCTCTTGAACCTAAGTATACGTAGTAGCCGCCGATGCCTAAAAAGCCTAAGGCAATTACACCCAGACCTGCTAACAAGGCAATGGTCAGTGGGCTGAATTCATTAGGATTCTTGGTTGGAGTCTGTGGATCAACCTCTGGATTTTTGTTTGTTCTTTCAATCGTAAAGATGTAGGAGTTGACTGAATCATCTTCAGCTGTAACCGTAACTACTATCTGGCCATTTATTTCCTCACTTATTTCAACGCTGCTGCTGTCAAGTTCAGCCAGAGCAGTGATAGATATCTGGCTTTTACTGTTATTGGCTATGATGCGGTAGGAATTGGTAAGCTTATTGAAACTTGGATTTAAGGTTCCGTTCTTTACTTCAACGCTCTTAAGATAATTGTTTTCAGAAACCTTGGCGGTAACGTTGATGTCAATGTTGGCATTGCTGAAGGTCTGAATACGCTCGTTAACTTCTTCTCTGTAGATTGGATCAGGAACAACGATTGAATTGGCTATTTCTTCTGAGAAGGCGTTGGCCTTTTCATCAAGAGCCTTATCAATTTCATCCTGGTTAACGACGACCTTTTCAACTGTCTTTATGACGGACTGAACATTGGTAGTGGTAACGTTTGTGAAGGTCGTTCTTTCGTTGAATACGACAAACTTGATGGTGAACAGAACAGTGTCACTGTTTATCTTTTCATTTGAGGAAGAAGCCTTAAATGAAATTCTGGTCGTATCCTTGGTATTGAATTCAACTTCCCAATCGCTTAAGTCAGGATTCTTTTCAACGGAAAACACTGCCAGGTCATTACTGGAGTAATTAACGTCGCCGCTGACATTATCGATCTCATTACCGTTAATATGAACATCTATTACGATCATTTCCTTGTTATGAGTCTCAGTGGTACCGTCAAGCGATGAGGTAAATTCGTCATCCGCAAATACCGGTACAATGAGAAATAACAGGCTGATCAACAAGGTAATTAATACTGTTTTCTTCATGGTTATCACCTACTCATAATCATATCATTTACAGAATCTTTCCTCAAGTTTTCATAATGATGGTATAATGTAAGAAAAAGGGGATAAGTAAGAATGAAATCATATATCATGTCTATCGATCAGGGCACAACCAGTTCACGTGCCATAATTTTTGATGAGGACCTTAACATCGTTACCATTACCCAGCAGGAGATTGAAAACTATTTCCCACATCCTGGCTGGGTTGAAATGGATGCCAATAAGATCTGGAGTTCTGTAAAGGATGTATGCCTGCAGGCTCTGGAAAAATCAGGATTGAAGAATACCGATATTAAGGCAATCGGCATTACCAATCAGCGTGAAACAACAATAGTATGGAATAAGAAGACAGGTTTACCGGTATACAATGCTTTGGTATGGCAGTCCAGACAGACTGCGGCTTTATGTGAAGATGTCAGCCGTAAAGGGTATGGTGACATGATTCAGGAAAAGACAGGTCTGACAATTGACCCATATTTCTCAGCCAGCAAGATCCGCTGGATCCTTGATCATACTGAAAACGGTCAGGTAAGTGCTGCTAATGGCGAATTAATGTTCGGCACAGTTGACAGCTGGCTGGTTTATAAACTTACCAATGGTGAAAAGCACATCACTGACGTATCAAATGCCAGCAGAACCATGTTAATGGATATCGATGCATTACAGTGGGATGACGATTTACTGGAGATTTGGAACATTCCAAGAAACATGTTACCGGAAATCGTCGATTCTTCTCAGGTATATGGTTACACAGATCTGTTAGGCTGCAAGACTCCAATCGCTGCCGTAATTGGTGACCAGCAGAGTGCCTTATTTGGCCAGACCTGTTTTGATGCCGGTCAGTGTAAGAACACCTACGGTACAGGCTGTTTCTTACTGTTCAATACCGGTAACAACCGTATTAACAGTAACTCAGGCTTAGTATCTACAGTAGGTTGGAAGATCGGCAATGATGTCAAATACGTTCTGGAAGGAAGCGTATTTGTAGCCGGTGCTGCTATACAGTGGCTGCGTGATGGTTTAAAGATCATTACTACTGCTGCTGAAAGTGAAAAACTGGCTACTAATGTTCCTGATTCAAACGGTGTATATGTTGTTCCTGCCTTTACCGGCTTAGGTGCTCCATATTGGAATAAGAATGCCAAGGGTGCAATCTTCGGCTTGACCAGAGGTACAACAAATGAACACTTAGTAAGAGCAACTCTTGAATCACTGGCATATCAGACATTCGATGTCATTGAAGCGCTGATCAATGATACAGGCATGCGCTTGAAGAGCTTACAGGTAGATGGCGGTGCCTGCCGTAATAACTATCTGATGCAGTTCCAGTCAGACATCTTACAGACAAAGATCGTAAGACCTGTTAACTTTGAAACAACGGCATTAGGCGCCTGCATGATGGCTGGTTTGGCAATCGGCATGTTCAGCTCATTTGATGAATTAAGAGCTAAGTATCATGTTGACAGAGAATTTGAACCTGAGATGAGCATCATGGAACAGGGCAAGCTGGTACACGGCTGGAAGAAGGCAGTTAAGGCTACTATTGAATTCTAGGCATATTGCTTGATGATAATCATAGAACTGGTAATATAAAACAGGGAGATGATATAAATGCAGTATAGTTACACACCAAAGGGTGTCTGCAGTACTAAATATACATTTGACATTGAGGATGGAATCATCAAGAGTGTTTCAATCGTAGGCGGATGCAACGGTAATCTGAAAGGCATATCCCGTTTACTGGAAGGTATGAAGGTAGACGATGTCATTGACAAGCTTGAAGGTACGACATGTGGCTTAAAGAATACAAGCTGTCCTGATCAGATTGCCAAGGGTTTAAAGGCATATCAGCAGACATTATAAAAAGTTGGGGCAACCCAACTTTTAATCTGTTTCTTTCCTGATTATTTCAAAGGCCTTATCGATGCCCAGATCCTTTACCAGAGTCAGATAACTCTTAAGTTTCAGATAGGTATGTTCGGGCATCAGTTCCTTTTCTCTGCTGTTTTCCAAAAATTCCAGGGCACTGGCATCTGTATACTTGTCTTTCTGGTAAACCATGCAGGCTGCGATGCGGTCACAGGTCATTTCCTTAATGTACTTAAGAGGCATTTCCAAGGTTGCAAGCTGACCATTCTTAACAGTTATCCAGTATTGCCAATGGTGCCTGTTACGGCCTTTATGATGGAGCCAGGCTTCAGAATAACCCTTATCGGTTATTTCGGCATTGATAGGGGAACGGTAACCCTGGTAATACTTTACGCCGTTAAGAAATTCAACAGGGCTGTATTTTGACAGGTCATGCTTCAGCCCCTGGGAGTATAAGCCCATCTTGAAGCATAGTTTCATGACCAATAGCTTATGTTTATTTATGGTGGTCAAGTGACCGATGAATTTGTTAGCGGTGTTCATATTATTATCTTATTCGTTTACAGTTCACTAAACAAGTGAATTTTGGTATAATTGTAGCGATATGAAAATCAGAGAAATAGTATTATTGATCCTTACAATTGCGTTGGATCAGTTCAGTAAGTATTATGTGGCTTCCAAAGTTGCCCTGCATGAAAGTATAGAAGTCATTAAGGATTTCTTTTACATAACTCATACCAGAAATACGGGGGCAGCCTGGAGCATGCTGGAAGGCTTTGGCGTTGTTTTCATAATCTTAGCCGGCTGTGTTTCCGCCGGGATCATTTATTACCTGATAAAGGATAAGAAACTAAGTGAATGGGAAAGAACAGCCTACATCTTTGTGTGCGGTGGGGCCATTGGCAACATGATCGACAGAATCATTCACGGTTATGTCATTGATTTTCTCAACTTCTACATATTTGGATATGATTATCCGGTATTTAACATAGCTGACAGTTTCCTGGTAATAGGAGTAGCAATACTTATCATTAATGTTGTATTTAATAAGGAGTAAAAATGGAAAACTTACAGTTTACAGTTGATGAAGAAATCAAGGGTGTACGCATAGATAAGGCCTTATTGGGTAAGGTCGATTTTTCGCGTACAAGATTACAGCAGCTCATTGATGCAGGTCTTGTTACCGTTAATGATGAAGTTGTCAAGAGTAATTACAAGCTCAGATTAAATGATGAGATTGAGATAGAGATTCCGGAAAATGAAGAATATAAGGTTGAACCGATCAAGATGGATCTTGACATCCGATATGAAGATGAAGATGTCATAGTTATCAATAAGCCGAGAGGTCTGATCGTTCATCCAACCAGTACTACAAGTGAACCGACACTTGTTAACGGTGTCTTATACCATTGCCATGACTTATCCGGCATAAATGGGGTAAACAGACCTGGTGTCGTTCACCGTATTGATAAGGATACTACCGGTTTGATCATCATGGCCAAGAATGACAGGGCGCACCTGTTCCTTTCTCAGCAACTGGCTGATAAGACAATGAACAGAAAGTACTATGCCTTAGTGAATGGGGTAATACCACATGATAACGGAACAATTGATGCCCCAATCGGCAGAGACCCTAAGGACCGTCAGAAAATGGCTGTTACCGATAAGAACGGCAAGGATGCCGTAACCAAGTTCTTTGTTCTTGAAAGATTCAGGAAACATACCTTAATCGAATGTCATCTGATGACCGGCCGTACTCATCAGATCAGAGTACATATGTCATGCATTGGCTATCCAATCGTAAATGACCCTAAGTATGCACCAAGGAAAATGAAGGGCAATGGGCAGTTATTACACGCCTTTGAACTTACCTTCATTCATCCGACTACTTTAAAGAGAATGACCATAACCTGTCCTCGTCCGGATGATTTTGAAGAATATCTGGAAGAATTAAGAAAGGGGAATGAATAGTGCCTCAACAGAAGGAAGTCTGGGAATTACAGTTAATGCGTTACTTCATTACGCATAAGGCTTATACCCAGGTCAGATTCGTAAATACAGTCAAGGACATGCCTGAGGAAAAGGACATCTGGCTGGCTAATCCGAATGCCACATTCAGTGTCATTCACATAACCAGAAATGCCCAGACGTTTAATAATGCCCGAATGGATCAGATCAGGGCACAGGCAAACTCCTTATTTAACATATTAAAACGTCAGGGTCAGCTGTTAGACATATCACTTGATACCGAAGGCAGTTACATCGATAACGGTGAGATCACCAGCATCGTCATATATCCAGGCTGCAAGCTTCCGGATAAGGTATTAAGCCCATTTCCGGATCTTAACCTTGTGGTATTCGATGTTGAAGACGCTGACAGCGAGGTAAGTAAGTTACAGAATCAGGTCAATGACTACGCAATGAAGAATAACAATGTCAGAGAAAGACAGAAAAGAGAAATTGCTCAGAGCTTTTCCAAGACATTCATCATTGCGGCTGCGATATCAGTAATCATTTCGATAGCCAACTTCATCATTTCAAGAGTATATGGTGTAAGTGAAATAAGTGCCTCAATTGTCCTGGGTTCTTACTATAAGGCATTTGTCGTCATCTTCCATGACTTCTGGCGCTTGTTGACGGCCGGGTTCAGCCATAGTGGCATATTCCACATCTGGTGTAACCTCATCGCATTATACAGTGTCAGTAAGATAGTTGAAGACAGATTAGGGTTTGTTAAGACCTTCAGCATTCTGATTTTATCAATCATCATCGGTAATGTCTGCGTGCTGGCTGGGGATAAGAACATCGTAGCCTGTGGCTTATCTGGCGGCATATATGGATTGTTTGCCGCAATGGTCATACTGTTCTGGCAGGCAGGTTATTTCAAGGTGCCGGCCTTAAGAAGAAGCATTCTCAGTACCGTATACATGAACATACTGATCAACTTCTTACCAAATGTATCCTTACTGGCTCATTTGGGAGGCTTTGTGACAGGTGCCTTGTTGACACTGATATTCTCAAGTGACAGTGAAAAGGCCATGAAGATCAATTCTGCCATCAGCGGCGTAATCATCATTGCCGTATTAGTATATCTGTGTTACCGTAATTTCTATTTGAATACAGTTTATTATGGTACTGACTATGAAGTTGCAAAGGTTTTCTCTGATATGGGCTTTAAGTCTATATCTGATAACATAATTACCAAAGTAACTGCGTATTATGGGAGGTAAGAAGATATGAAATGCAAAAACGTACTTGACTGGGACAGTTATTTCATGGCACTTGCGCACTTGAGCGCTGAAAGATCAAAGGATCCAAATACCAATGTTGGAGCAGTTATCGTTGATGAAATGAACCGCATTGTTTCCATTGGCTACAATGGCATGCCACGTAACTGTAATGATGATGAATTCCCTTGGGAAAGAGAAGGCGGCTTCTTAACAACGAAATATGCCTATGTTGTTCACGCTGAACTCAATGCGATCCTTAACTCTCCAAGACCGGTTAATGGCTGTACGATTTATGTTTCATTATTCCCATGTAATGAATGTGCCAAGGCCATCATTCAGTCAGGAATCAAGAAGATTGTTTACGAATCTGATAAATACGCTGAAACAGACGGTGTAAAGGCCAGTAAGAAAATGCTGCTGGCAGCCGGGGTAGAACTTATCCAGGCCCCATTTACCTGTGATGTCAAGGTAACAATAACAGAAAGAAAATAAGCCCCATGGAGGGCTTATTTTAGTATTTGTGATATGTCTGTTTCCAGATACTCAGGATTTTTTGTCTTGAGGTAATTTATCGTATTATCTGTCAGATAGCGTGGGGTACTGGCCCCGGAAGTTACCGCAATCTTTTCACTGCCGGTAAGATCAATGTCCTTAAGGTCAGCTGCTGATTCTATCTGGATTACTCTTTCAATGCCGTTAAGTTTGCCTAAGCGGGTAAGCTGGGCAGTATTGTTACTGGCTGGATCACCGACGATGATGAGTGTATCGGCATCCTTAAGATCCATGACGGCTTTCTGTCTTTGCCTTGTGGCATCACAGATCTCTTCTAAGACTACTGCTTCAGGATATTTTTCCTTAATGTGATTAATATATTCCTTAGTATCAAATACGGACATGGTGGTCTGGTTAGTAACCATGATATTTGCATTTGTCAGATCCAATTCATCAATGTCCTTATTGTTAGTAACAAGGTGAATGCGTTCACTGATTGATAATGCCGCTACAGATTCCGGATGCTTCTTCTTGCCAATGTATATGATGTCGTAGTCATTGTTAAGGTATTCCTTTATCAGAGCCATGTTCTTTAGGACATATGTACAGGCCGCATCAACTACGATCAGGCCTTTTTTTATTGCCTTGTTCTTGACTGCTTCACTTATACCATGAGCCGTAAAGACAACGACACCGTCATCGATATCATCTAGTAATTCTGACTTGTTACGGGAAGGATCCTCTAAGGTTATGACACCGAGATTATTAAAGGCATCAACTATGTAACGGTTATGAACGATCATTCCCAGAACATATATTTTCTTGTCAGGATACTTGTTGACGGTATCCTGAACCATTCTGATGGCTCTGATGACACCCTGGCAATAGCCGGACGGTACAACACGTTTGATTTCCATTTTCATCACCAACTTCATTATAACTTAATTGCTTCACCAAAAGGTGTTAATATGGTAATATTTTAGCATGAATATGGATGGTATTTTATTGGTAAACAAACCTTCGGGAATAACCAGTCATGATCTGGTAATGAAGGTAAGAAAGAAACTCATGACTCAGAAGATCGGCCATACGGGAACTCTTGATCCATTGGCTAACGGGGTCATGATTTTAACGGTTGGTAAGGCAACGAAGATATTGCCATACATTACCAATCACGATAAGGAATATGTAGCTGTTTTGAAACTTGGAATCAGAACAAATACCCTGGATGTAACAGGTGATGTTATTGAAGAAAGAGAAATAAATAAAGTAACTGAAGAACAGATCAGGGAAGTCTTCAAATCATTTACCGGACCGCAGAAGCAGGTGCCGCCGATGTTTTCCGCCAAGAAGATAAACGGTAAGAAGTTGTATGAACTTGCCAGGGAAGACATTGAAATAGAAAGGGAAGCCTGTGACATTGTAATTCATGAAATAGAATTACTGGACTTTAACGGTAATGATGAAATAAAGTTCCGCGTCAGCTGTTCCGCCGGTACTTACATAAGAGTACTGTGTGAAGATGTTGCTGAAAGATTAAATAACATCGGTACCATGAAAGAGCTTACCAGAACTAGAATTGACCGTTATACCTTAGAAGACTGTTATTCAATCGATGAGGTATCACCTGACTGTAAGTTCGTCAGTACTTATGACATCCTGTCAGGCTACCCATATGTTGAGATAGAAGATCTTAAACCTATTTATGACGGCAAGAAAATACAGATAGAATGTGATGAAGATCTGATCTTCATAGTTAATAACGAAAGAATCATTGCGGCATATGAAAGAATTACCGATAACGGCATCTATGCTTCAAAAAGAGGGTTATGGTAATGAAAAAAGTAAATGTATGTCCGAAAATGAGTTTTGACTTTGCAGAAACAGTCTGTTGCATAGGCAACTTTGATGGGGTCCACCTTGGTCATCAGCAGCTTATCAACAAGGTCGTAGAATATGGAAATAAGCATAACATTGCCAAGGCCATCATAACCTTTAATCCTGATCCGATAACCGTATTTAATCCAGATAAGGTCCATAAGCATCTGACCACACTGGAACAAAGACTCAAATACTTTGAAGAATATGGCTTGGATGTGGCTTACGTAATCAGGTTTGATGAGGAACTGTGTCATTATTCAGCCGATGAATTCATTTCATTGTTAAACAGAATGAACATTGTTCATCTGGTATGTGGATTCGATTATACCTTTGGCTTTAAGGGACAGGGTAATGCCGATTATCTTATTAACAGCAATCTTAAGAAGTTCTCTGTTGATGTTGTTGACTGCGTCAATCATGAAGGCAGGAAAATCTCTTCTTCTACCATCATTCCTTTGATAGAGCAGGGGAAAATTGCTGAAGCGGTAAGAATGTTAGGACACAGTTACCGCATTGATGGCAAGTGGACAGGAATGAGTCTTATGAACAGCCATAATGCATTGCCTGAGCGTGGGGTTTATGTCGGTAAGCTGAACGGTTCAACAAGAATCATTGAGATCAATTCATTCAACCTGAGAATTAACGGCGTAAGTGAAGATGTTAATGATTTAGAACTGCTTAAAGAACTGTAGTCAAATTGTAATTGATATGACAAATATGATATTATTATTGAGAGGTGAAAAAATATGGCAACTGAATATATTGTTTCAAAAAATGAAGAAAAGAATCTGGGAATAGTTGGTTTATCAACCGCTGTATTCGAATCTATCGCTTCATTATGCCTTGATGAAATAAATGACGTCAGATTGGCAGATGGTAAGACCCTTAAGAAGCCTGTCAGCTGTAAGGTCGTTAAGAACAACATCGTCATTACCATGAATCTGCTTGTTGCCACTGGTGTCAACATTAACGAAGTTACTTCACTGGTACAGAAGAAGGCTCACGATGCCATCACCCAGATGACCAGTTTTAAGGATGTAATTATAAACGTAAACGTAGTAGGATTTTTTATTAAGTAAACAGGATTTATTATGAAGAGACACGATCAGAGAATTAGAGTTATGACTTGCATTTATCAGTATTTACTGACCGACAAGTCTATTGACGATATTTTTGATGATAATCTTGATATCGATGATAAGCAGTCGATATCTTTTATTGTTGAAAAAACTGTTGAGACGATCAACAACATGGATGAATTAAGAGAAGTCATTTCTTCACACTTAACAGAATCATGGGATTATGACAGACTCGGATACATTGAACAGGCTATACTGTTAATGAGTGCGGAAGAACTGCTTCACAGTGATACCGATAAGGCCATCGTCATTAATGAGGCCGTAGAAATTGCCAAGAAATACTGTGATGACGATGCTCCAAAACTGATTAACGGAGTCTTGGATCAGATATGATAGATTCCATATGGACCATTACCCAGCTTGTCAGTTACATAAAGAACAAACTGACCTTTGATAATAATCTCAGAACTGTAAAAGTCCAGGGTGAACTTGGAAATTTTAGTAGTTACAAGGGTAGTGGCCATTGGTATTTTACCTTAAAGGACAATGGCTCAAGCATTCGCTGTGCCATGTTCAAAGGTTATAACAATGCCGTTGGGTTCATCCCTAAGGATGGAGACAGCGTCATTGTGACCGGAAGTGTAAATGTATATGAAAAGTCCCGGCGCGCGATGCCGGGAAAGAGCGAGCCAAGCGGGCGGATGCGCTCCGCAACA
>JAFRLB010000068.1 GCA_017431405.1 Erysipelotrichaceae bacterium
AGGGATTACATTGTGAATCCCTTAACAAAAGACATAAGTCGATTCCCTGTTACCCAGGTGGGTACCCTGTGTTCAGTTTCAGGATTCCTAATTAAAGGCATTCAACACAACTGAATCAACGTCCGGATTCCCTAAATCATATGTGTCGGAAAAGCATTTCTCTTTCGGCAACTTCATTATAACAATACACTTTTTATAATTAAAGTATTGACAATAAACTTATTAAAAAAATGGCCTGGGAAAACGTTTCCTGAGGCCATTTATTTTTAAATAATGCTAATGTTAAGCCTATTTTACGATCTTAATGTGCAGTTCATCAAGCTGTTTCTGATCAACTTCAGTTGGTGCATCTGACATTGGATCCTTGGCGCTGGCATTCTTCGGGAAGGCAATTACGTCACGTAATGACTCACTGCCGGTCAGAATCATCGCAACTCTGTCCAGACCTAAGGCCAAACCGCCATGAGGTGGTGTGCCATACTTTAAGGCATCAATGAAGAAACCGAATCTGTTCTGGATCTCTTCCTTTGACAAACTTAACAGTTCGAAGATCTTTTCCTGTAAATCACAGTCATAGATTCTCAAGCTGCCGCCGCCTAATTCATAACCGTTCAATACTACGTCATAGGCATATGAACGTACCTGTTCCGGATCTGTATCCAATAACGGTAAGTCTTCATCCATTGGTCTGGTGAATGGGTGGTGTTCTGAATAGTAACGGTTGTCTTCAGCACTCCATTCAAACATTGGGAATTCAACGATCCATAAGAAATCATATGTGTCAGGCTTGATCAGGCCTAAGGCCTTGCCAAAGTGACTTCTTAATGCTCCTAATGCTGTACAGGTCTTGATCCACTTGCCTGAGCAGATCATGACCATGTCGCCATTAGTTAAGCCTAAGGCATTCTTTAAGCCTTCCTTTTCTTCTTCTGAGAAGAACTTTACGGCACTGCCTTCAAGTTCATCATTCTGATACTTCAGAATGACAAGACCCTTGGCACCGTTCTTCTTAGCCAAATCTGTCAGCTTATCCTGTTCCTTACGGCTGTAGTTTTCACAATGGTCGACTACTAATGCCTTGATGGCTCCCTTTTCAGCCAGGCCTTCTTCAAAGGCCTTGAACTCAGAATTTCTGAAGATCTCAGTAACATCCTGAAGCTTTAATTCAAATCTTGTATCAGGCTTGTCAGAACCGTACATGTTCATGGCATCAACATACTTGAATCTTCTGAATGGTGTTTCAATGTCAATGCCCTTGACATCCTTCATGACCTTCTTTAACAGACCTTCTGTCAAGGTCAGGATCTCATCCTGTGACAGGAAGCTTGTTTCGATGTCCAGCTGAGTGAAGTCAAGCTGTCTGTCAGCTCTTAAGTCTTCATCTCTGAAGCATCTGGCTACCTGATAATATCTTTCAAAACCGGCAACCATGAGCAGCTGCTTGAACTGCTGAGGTGACTGTGGTAAGGCATAGAAGCAGCCTGGGTGAACACGTGACGGTACCAGATAGTCTCTGGCGCCTTCCGGTGTACTCTTGGCTAATACAGGTGTCTCAACTTCAATGAATTCATTGGCATCGAGATATTCATGCATAGTTCTTACGATCTTGGCTCTGGTAAATAACTTCTGCTGCAATACCGGTCTTCTTAAGTCCAGGTAACGGTATTTCAGTCTGGTATCTTCCAAGGCATCGGTTTCATCAGCGATGATGAATGGTGTTGTAGCTGCGGTATTGATGATTTCAACCTTTTCAGCCTTAACTTCAATTTCACCTGTCGGAAGCTTTGGATTCTTGTCCTTTCTTTCAACTACTTCACCGGTAACAGAAAGAATGTATTCATTTCTGACACTCTTTACTGCTTCAGTGGTATTTTCATCACAGAGGATCTGGGTATAACCATATCTGTCTCTTAAGTCAATGAAGACGAGACTTCCCAGATTTCTTCTCTTGCCTACCCAACCGATTAGGGTAACTTTCTTGCCAACATCGGCAAGTCTTAATTCACCGTTATTGTGTGTTCTGTTCATACTATTCATTCCCCTTCAATATATTTCCAACTGTTTCTGACAGTCTGGCAAACTCAACTGTTTCCTGAGTCTTATTGGCTACATCCTTTACCTGGGCAGTCTTATTACCGCATTCATCTTCACCGACGATGATGATGACCTTACTGTTAAGTCTGTCGCTGGTCTTGAACTGTGCCTTTAGTGATCTGCCCTGATAATCCATTTCAACGGAATAACCTGCATCTCTTAACATCTGTGTTATCTGCAAGCCATAGGTTGAAACATTGCCTAATGAAATGACATAGACATCACTGTGTCTTGTTTCAGCTTGTAAGCTGTTCTGTTCAACGGCTAAGTTGATCATTCTTTCCAATCCCATGCCAAAGCCTACACCAGGCAAGTCACCACCGCCAAAGTAATTGACTAAGCCGTCATACTGGCCGCCGGCAAATACGGCTGCCTGCTGGCCGGTTGCGTCAACCGGTACGGCTTCAAATACGGTATTGCTATAGTAGTCAAGTCCTCTTACCAGATGATCATCGATTTCATATGGAATGCCCAGATCATCAAGTCCCTTTAATACCAATGCGAAGTATTCCTTAGAAGATTCATTCAGATAATCCTTGATGCTTGGAGCATTCTTGAAGCATTCCTTATCCTTGTCGATCTTACAGTCAAGGATACGCAATGGGTTCTGTTCATATCTTCTGTGACAGTCTTCACACAGTTCATCAAGATATGGCTTGAAATACTCTCTTAAGGCATTGCGGTAATTGTTTCTTGATTCCTCATCACCTAATGAGTTAACTAAGATCTTGATGTTCTTAAGACCGAGCTTTTTAGAAATGTCATAACCTAAGGCAATTGCCTCAACATCCAGTAAAGGAGATTTGGCACCGATTGCCTCAATGCCGAACTGATGGAACTGACGGTATCTGCCCTTCTGCGGTCTTTCATGTCTGAACATAGGTCCCATGTAGTAAAGTTTCTGCGGTAATTCAGCTGGATTACCGTACATCTTATGTTCAACAAATGATCTGATTACACCCTTTGTTCCTTCAGGTCTTAAGGTAAGTGATGAATCACCCATGTTGAATGTGTACATTTCCTTGGTAACCATGTCACTGGAATCATTCTCCGTCTTGAAAACTTCTGTATGTTCGAATATTGGAGTTCTGATCTCACTGTAACCGTATCTGGCACATTCTTCACGAATGATCGTTTCAACTTTCTGCCATAAGCTTACGGTTTCGCCGAGAAAGTCCTGAGTTCCACGCGGAACCTGATACTTATTTGCCATTTTCCATCCTCCTTCAAAATAAAAACGTCCGATAAGGACGTTTAACGTGGTGCCACCTTATTTCGCATGCTTAGCATGCCTTTAACCCGTTAACGCCGGAAACGTCTTTTCCTACTGTTTTTCAGAAAAGATCCTCCAAAGTGTCTGACCCTCAGTTTTCAGTAAAAACTTGCACCAACCGTTTTCTCTCTGAACTGTCTGCTGAGCGTTTTCTTTATCTCAGGATATGCCACTATATTAGCACAATGCAATTGCAGTTTCAAACTAAAAACAATTAATCAGAACAATACAATAATTCTTTTTCCGGCCACATGAAATACTATTGTATTTAACCAATACATAAAAAGAATTGGTAAATCACCAATTCTTTTACCATTCTATTTCAACGTAATAATAATGGGCTGTTCCACTGGCTGAGACACTTTCGCCTAACAGACCTTTCTTTAATGCATACGTAGTTCCTGTAAGAGGTTCAATTGATAGCTTTTTGAATCCTTCAGTGGAAAGACTCTTAACTATTCCGCTGCGGACTTTTTCAATCATTGCCGGATCGACCTTAATATTGACTGTTTGATCAGATTTGAATTTACCGTCAAACAGATTTATGTTTGCCCTAACGACCTCAAGATTTCCACCTTTGATCCCACCATACATTGTATTTTTGGATGGCTTTTTGTCTTTTACACTCTTAGGGACATCAATGACATATGCATCATCTACAGTCGTTTCATAATTGTAGTCAGTCCTTCCGGGAACAAAAAAGCCTTTTATGCTTCTCTGTCCTCTTTGCGCATACTTCAGACATAATTCCTTTATATCTGCAGTATACTGACTTATTCTATGATCAATGAACTGCTTTTCAGTGAGTGCAGCATCATTCTTTTTTTGATTATATTGTTTCACTTCTGAGTCCAGTTTGTCTCTGAAATTTGCCATTATTATACCTCCCCAAAGCCGACATCATCTGCTCCAGTCAATTATTACACCGGTATATTCATCTTTCTTATACATTAACCCTCTGTAAGCTTCCAATAATACATTCTCGTCAGGTTCAATGACATGACTGATGATCTTGTTTACAGGGAGTTTTCCTTCACTAAGGAGCTTTTCAATATAAGCCAGATAACGTTTAATACTGATCCTGTTTCCTTTTTCAGGGTAGAAAGGATACTTTCTGTTCAAGGCACCGATCACCTTTAACATCTTGGAATGAATGGCGTAGAAAGGAATCGACACATCAGCCTCTACCGTTTCTCTTGGTGAACCTAATAACAGTAACTGACCATATTTACCGGTCATTTCCACTGCCGTCATGATGCAACGGCTGTTACCTGTAGCATCTACCGCTATGTCGGCTCCATCAGAGCCAAAATATTTCATAGCCTTTTCCACCTGTTCATCAGGTGAACAGTTACATACATTTATGACTCCCATTTTCTGTGCAAGCTTGCATCTTGCTTCTGAAAGATCGAAGCACAGAACATTACAACCAGCTAACTGATAATATAATGCCGTAATGATACCCAGTGTTCCTAAGCCCATTATTGCCACATTATCACCCAGTTTTACCTCGGCAGGAAGTATTCCGTTCATTGCGATCCAGCACATTACCATAAACGCCGCATTCTTAGAGTCAGTCTCATCCTTTAGTTTATACAGTGTCCCGCCGTCGCTTTTGACACGGTTGAAGAGTAATGCCGAGGCGTGTGCGCCGGAAAACATTACTCTGTCACCGGCTTTCACTTCCGAAATGTTTTCCCCTGTCTTCAACACTCTGCCAACGGAACAGTAACCAGGATAAACAGGATAAGTAGCACCCTTTTTGAGCGCAAAGACTCTTGAAAGTTCCGTACCGGCACTGATCAGAGATATTTCTGTTTCAATAAGGACATCATCTTTGTCCAGATTATTTTCATCAATGTCATAATCTATGATTCTGACATCTTCCTTGCCGTAAATTACTACCTTTCTGGCTTTCATACAGTTTCTCCTGTTACTTTATAATTCTGACTACTTCATTGACACTGTCAAGCTTTCTGATGTTGGCCATTACCAGTCTTAACTGCTCAGAATCCTTGACCTTGACCTTGATGTCAATTGTTACATTTACCTTGTCCGGCATTACTTCTGAGTTAATACCGGTTAATGATGCCTTATACTGGGCAACGACAGTTACGATGTCACTTACCAGATAGTTACGGTCCATGGCATCGATCTTTAACCAGCAATCATACTGCTTGTTCTCATCAGAGTCTTCCCAATGTACCGCAATGAGTCTGGCCTTTTCGTTCTGGATGTTCGGGCAGTCCTTACGGTGAACCTTGACACCCTGGCCTTTGGTGATGTAGCCGACGATCTCATCGCCATATACCGGCATGCAGCATCCGGCAATGGATATCTTCATGTTTTCGATGCCTTCAACAGATACCCCTGAAGCACCCTTTGGCTTCTGCTGGGAACTCTTGCCCTGGAAGAGTCTGCTTAGTGACAGGTTATCAATGGCACTTCTCTTCTGATTGGTCAGCTTATCGATCAACTGAACTAGTGAAATGGACTTCATGCCGATGGCATACATCATTTCATTATAGTTACTTACGCCGAACTGACTGTACATGGAATCCAGTTTGCCCTTATCCATGTATTCCTTTTCATCAAGATTACGCTTCTTTAATTCATCAGCCATCATCTTGATGCCCTTATCAATGGTATCCTGACGCTTTTCAGTTTCCTGCTTGATGAGGAATGCTCTGATTTTGTTACGGGCTGTGGCGGTCTTGACGATCTTCAGCCAGTCTTCAGAAGGACCTGGAGACTGCTTACTGGTTCTGATGTTTACGACGTCTCCCGTCTGTAAAGGCTTGTTTAACGGTACCATTGCCCCATTGACAATGGCGCCAACGGTCTTATGACCGACTTCCGTATGAATACGGTAGGCAAAATCCAGTGGCGTAGAACCGACCGGTAATTCAACTACCTTACCCTTAGGTGACATTACATATACGTTAGCTTCAAAGATATCCTTCTTGATCAGGTTCATGAATTCAGTAGGATGTTCAAGTTCACCCTCATCCATCATGCCGACCAGATCATGATACCATGACAGCTTGTTTTCGATTTCCTTCTGTTCCTTTTCGGAATTATACTTCTTGCCTTCCTTGTAGCTCCAGTGAGCCGCAATACCCTGTTCAGCGATCCTGTCCATTTCCTCGGTACGGATCTGTACTTCAAAGATGTTGCCCTCATTGTCAAAGATGGTGGTATGAAGTGACTGATACATGTTGAACTTAGGCATGGCAATGTAGTCCTTTAATCGTCCTACCATTGGCCTGTAAGCGGCATGAATGTAGCCTAATACTTCATAACAGTTTAATTCCGTCTTGGTGATTACTCTTATGGCATAAAGGTCATAGATCTCCTCGAAACGCTTGTTCTTGGTGATCATCTTCTTGTAGATGCTGTAAAGGTGTTTTGAACGTCCGAAAATGCGGAATTCAAAGTTATGTTCCTTTAACATAGCACTGATCTCTTCGATCATCTTGTTTACCCTGGCCTCACGCTCAACCTTCTTGGCTTCCAGCATGTTGGCTACTTCATGGTAATGAACAGGGTCAAGATAGAAGAAACACAGATCTTCCATTTCGTTCTTGATGTCTCCAAAACCAAGACGGTGAGCAATCGGACAGTAAACATTCAAAGTCTCTGTTGCCTTACGCTGCTGCTGTTCCTTGCTGGTGTATTCCAGGGTACGCATGTTGTGCAGACGGTCAACGAGCTTGATGATGATTACTCTGACATCCTTGGCCATGGCAATGAAGATCTTACGGTGGTTGGCTGCTTCATATTCCTGCTGATCCTTGAATTCAAGACGGCCGATCTTGGTAACACTTTCTACCAGGTTGGCGACGTCTTCATCAAATTCTCTGATCAGTTCTTCCTTAGGAACATCGCAGTCTTCCATCGTATCGTGCAATAAGCCGGCAACGATGGTCTGCGGTCCTGAGTGCAAGGTTGCCAATATGTAGCCGACATTCTGCAGATGAACGAAATAAGGTTCCCCGCTCTTTCTCTTCTGATCCTTATGCTTGTCTTCAGCGTAGTCGTATGCCTTTTCAATCATGGCTAAAGAATCAGGATCATTAATGTATGTCCTGACCTGACTGAAAAACATTTCCCTTGTAACATTTGGTGGATGTTTCATACGACCACTCCTATCTAAAAATCGAAGATTGCTCTTCGATTAATATTTCAGTAATGAAAAGACTTTATATCCTTCAAGTTTTTCTCTACCCTTCAAGTCTTCCAGTTCAATTACGAATGCACAGCCAACTACTTCGCCGCCTAAGCTTTCAATTAACTTGTTTACAGCTGCGATTGTGCCGCCTGTTGCTAATAAGTCATCAATTACCAGTACCTTCTGGCCAGGCTTGATGGCATCCTTATGCATTTCCAGGGTGTTTGTGCCATATTCTAATGAATATTCGAATGAAACTGTTTCACGAGGCAGTTTGTTTGGCTTACGAGCTGGTACAAATCCAATACCTAAGTCGTAAGCGACTGGACAGCCGAAGATGAATCCTCTTGATTCCGGTCCAACGATAACGTCAGCGCCCTGTTCCTTGGCAAATGCAGCAATTCTAGAACATGCTTCCTTAAATGCTTCACCGCTGCCAATTAATGGTGTGATGTCTCTGAATAAAACTCCTTCAACAGGATAATCAGGAATACTTACAATATAATCGTCTAAATTCATTTTATTGTTCCTCCAAAAAACACGTAATAATTATAACATTCTTTCGCATTCATGAAAATAATTTTAATATGTAATGTCATCACACATCAGGTTGTAATAGGTGTTGCCATTGAAGATGTTTTCTCTTAACTTGCCATATACCGTGACAGTCTTACCAAGGTAACTGTCATAGCCTTCATTGTTGCTGAAGGAAAGAACTGACAGCTGGCACTTACACTGCCACTTCAGATAGTTCTTGTTGTTCTTCTGGTAGTTAAATGAAATGATATCATTCAGCTTATAACTTATTAATGGCATTAAACGTGACTGGCCAAAAGGCTTATGCGCAAACAGCTCATTCAGGTTTTCTTTGGTAAGATCCAGGGCATTTACTTCAATGTAATCCTTGTAAGCTTCACTGTCTTCAATGTTTACGTGGCTGTTAAGATATTCCCTTAATTCATTGAGTTTATCTCTTTCAATGGTAATTCCGCAAGCCTGCTTGTGACCGCCTATTTTAAGCGTCTGGGCGCGGAAAGGTTCCAGTAATTCCATTATATCAAGATCAGGCAAACTGCGTCCTGAGCCCTTTAAAACGCCTTCAGAATCAGTAAATACAATGATTGGTCTTCTTAATTCATCACAGATCCTTGAAGCTATGAGACCAATGAGCCCTTCATGCAATCCTTCATGGTATACAACGAGGAACTGATCGTTTTCATCGCATTCATTTCTGACTGTTTCATACTGCTGGCGGCTTAATGACTGCCTGGTTTTATTTACTTCATTTATTTGGGAAGCTAAGGCACTTATGTCCTTTTCATTATCACACAACAGGAATCTAACGACCTGATTTGGATTGGCTATGTCAGCCATTCGACCCACGGCATTTATTCTTGGTACGATCTTGTAAGATATGTCATTCTCATCAATTGGATAGTTAAAGTCATAACCCAGAGCTTCCAAGTTACGGTAGCCATGCTCATTGACAATACGTAAGCCTTCTTTAACCAGAGACACATTGAAGCCCTTGAGTTCCATGACATCGCCAATCGTTGCCAGCATTGCCAGTACCTTTATCCTGTTATCGGTAAGGCCCATGTAGTCAGCTAAAAGATAAACTACTCCTGCCCCACACAGATAGCTGTAATCCTTATCAAAAAGTGACGGGTGACATAAGATGTCACATTCTACTTCCTCACTTATCAGATGGTGGTCGGTGACTACGACTGTCATGCCATTTTCCTTAGCCCATCTTAAGGCTTCATGAGCACTTACGCCATTATCAACGGTCATCAAGACATCATAGCCCTTTTCCTTTGCCTGTTTTACTCTTTCCAGATTAAGGCCATAGCCTTCCGTAAAGCGGTTAGGAATGTAATAGCCATTGGTAATGGACAGCTTGTTTAAGCAGTCAACCAGAATACTGGTGGCACAGATGCCATCGCAATCATAGTCCCCATATATGAACACCTTTCGGTTCTCACTTCTTACCTTAGAGAGTAATTCTGCGATCTGTTTTAATGATTCATGATAGTAGGTCGGATAACTTCTGGCACTAAAAAAGGAATCCAACTCATCGTCAGAATAATCATAGCTGCTGACAACCTTGGCCAATAAGCTGCCGATATGGTACCTGCTCATCAGTTCAGTATATCTGTCAGTATTGATTTTTCTGTATTTCATTGGATTCCTTTCGTTGATTATCTCTGTTCGTTAATACCGAAAATGGTATTTTCTCTTAATTCCTTCTTGTTGGTCTTCTTAGCCTTATTGCCCTTATTTCCAAGCTTGACTGATGCGATCCAGAAATAAGTGAATACGGTTAATTCATGAATACGCTGACGACAAACAATAAAGTAGATGCATAGCTGTTGGTACGGCTTAATACGGCAATTATCAGTGTCAGAGCCAGACCCATTAATAATGGATAACCTAAGGCCTGACAAGAATCATTGATGACGTTACTGATCTTTTCATCATTGATCTTTTCACGGGCAATGCTTCTGTAGTTGCTTCTTAATTCATTGAAGTAAATGAAGCCGCTTGCTACGCCACATGCCATGCCAACCAGAGCCTGTCCTGCATTTGCATCTGTCATCTTCATTAAGTACAGATAGGCAATTGCACCTGATGCAAGTAAGCTTACACATCCTGCCATAAAGCTCTTAACGTACTTTGGATATTGCCAAGCTGCATATAAGAGACTTAAGACTAAGGCGATACAGCCAACAACCAATACCTTTAAGCCGGCTGCGCTGTTAACAACTAATAAGATCGCACCGCCGCAGGCTAATACCAGAGCTACGGCCAAGCCTGCCTTGTTAGTCAGGATGGCACTGTAGTTGAACTTCTTTTCATTTGTAGGAACGTAATTTTCACCCTTCTTAACGTCAGGTAATTCACTTTCCTTGATCATGTAGGCTTTAATGCCGAAGTAATTTGATTCGTTGATGTCTCTGATCATCATTCTGTTCCACAATGCGAAGAAGATGGCATTGCAGATGCCGCCGGCGGTAATGCCTGCCGCAAATGACAGTAATGACTTTCTATATAACAGAGTTACGACTAAGCCGATGACGATCTGAGCAACTGAAGCTTCCCACTCGCTCTTTACTGAAGCCTTGAAGGCATCTTCATATGCTGAAACAGCGTTTCTGCCCTTTAACATTTCAAGTCTTGCCTTTGACAAGCTTACGGTTGCCATTAAGATACCGATGGCAAGAGAAACGGCGAATGCTGAAATCAAACCCTTATTGAATACGACACCTAATAACTGAGCGCTCTTGAAGTATACTCCGCTGTAGGCAAATGCCAGTAAGCCTGTTGCACAACCGGCAACGCCATATCTTCTGACTAAGTCAACTAGGAGAATTGCCAGGCTGACAACGATGCCTAAATATGCATTCTTGGCAGCGTTCTTACCGTATCTGGCTGAAACTGCCTCTGCTGATTTTTCACTGACTGAAGCAGGTAACTTGCCTGAACATACGATGGCAACCATTTCCTTAGCACTGTCAACTGAATGATGTGTTGTAATGTAACAGTCAGAATTGATGCCGCTTGTTACGGTTGCTGCACCTAAGTATGCCGGAATGTTCTTGGTGCTTTCAGCACTGTAGCTTGATGTGCCTTCAACGAAGTCTACCCATAGAACCATCATCTTTGATGTTGTAAGGGCTATTTCCTTAGTCTTGGCAGCGAATGTTTCAGTATCCTTTACCTTGATCTGAATGTATGTGCTGTTTTCGTTTGTGGTTACGGTAAGTGGTGCATCAGCGTCCAGTACGCTGGCATCCATTACTAATTCGTCATCACTGTTACGGAATGACAGTTCACCTGTCTTAAGCATTAATGGACTGATAGTATCCAGACTTTCAAATCCTGTTACGATGGCTGTGATTTCTGAACCCTCAACAGTTGTTTCTGCTGAAGCAGCTCCCAGAAGTTTGAATCTTCTGGCAATGACATCGGCAGTCTGCTTTACGACTGCTGCGTCAGTAGAATCTACAGTATAGACGACCTTGTAGCCATCACTTAATTCACTGTCGTAGTAAGAATCGTTAATGAGACCCTTACCGCCAAATACGCTGATGATGAGAGCCAGAACTACTCCAATCAACGCCAATAATAATTTTCCATTATTCTTTCTCATTTTAATCACCTTCAAATTCACTTACTAGTTCTGCCAGATCCTGCTTGGAAGTGATGTTTTCCATGGTCAGATAATTGACCACATCTTCCACTGTCAGGTCCTTAATATCCTGGGCTATATGACACAAATGGGCAGGAACCTTCCCCTGCCATTTTGTATTATAGATAGTTTTTCTTACCTGGTCATATGTTAATGTTGCCAGGTGATTTCTCTGTAAGTTCTCCAGTTTCAGCTGAAGCAGAAACTCAATTGTTTCCTCTCTGTTTCTATCCATTGTTTCACCCGATTCCGTATAATTATATAATAATAATTTTCGAGTGTAAACCTTGAAACCTAGTCGTTGGAGAATGAGTTGACCATTTCCTTGAACTGTCTTCCTCTTACTTCATAGTTAGGGAACTGATCCCAGGAAGCACAGGCCGGTGACAGTAAGACTACTTCTCCCTTAACGGCGTTTTCCTTTGCCGCATTCAGGGCTTCAAACATGTTTTCGTATAATCTTACATCATCATGCAATGGAACAAACTGCATCTTGGTATCGCCATAGGCATACATTGTCTTTACATTGCCCAAGTATGGCTTTAAGCCCTCAAAGCCGGTCTTCTTGTCATAGCCGCCAACCAGTAAATGAATCGGACAGCTGAATGACTTCAGAGCCATGATGGTTGAATCAACATTTGTGCCCTTGGAGTCGTTGTAATACTTAACTCCATTTATCTCATTAACATATTCAATGCGGTGTTCAACACCCTTGAAATGTTCAAGTATCTCCTTGATGTCAGCTGGCTTGACTCCTAATAGGTAAGCCATGCAGCCGGCGATCATAGCGTTTTCAACGTTATGCATGCCCGGTAATGGGAACTGATCAAGATCAAACAGCTCAACATCCTTGTAGTATGCCTTGCGGTCCTTAATGTGCAGATCAACGTCTTCCCTTACAAGTGAGAAGTCAATTACCTGACACTTTACGTCAGTTGTATACTTAACGACATTTTCATCATCAACGTTTCTGATGAAATAATCGTTTTCATCCTGATTCTTATATATCAGAGTCTTGGCTCTGGAATAGGTATCAACATCACCAAAATAGTCGATGTGATCAGGTGTCAGGTTCATGATTACGGAAACCTGCGGGTGGAAACTCGGACAGCCAATCAACTGCAATGCCGCAATTTCAATGGCCAATGATAAGTTTTCACCGTCATGCTCACTTACGAAATCACATAACGGTAAGCCCATGTTGCCGACATAGCCGTTTTTCTCATCAAGACTCTTCAATAATGATCCTAACATCATTGTCGTAGTTGTCTTGCCGTTTGTACCTGTAATGGCACCCAGCTTGATCTGCGGCTGATCCTTTAAGGCGATCTCGGTTTCATTAAGCATCTGATAGCCCTTGTCAACGAAGTGCTTTACAAAAGGCACACTGTATTTGATGCCCGGGTTTTTGACGATGAACTCATAGTCAATGTCCTTCAGGCAGTCAGGATGCCCGTTATCGAAAACCCTGATGCCAAGATCTTCCAGTTCTTTCTTTTCCTTTATTTCCCTAGCGTCTGTAAGATAGATCGTGTAGCCCTGCTTGTTTAAGAACTTAGCTACGGAAATACCTGATAAGGCCGCTCCAATTACCAATACGTTACTCATATTACATGAATGCCCCCATAACAAATCCAATGATGCTTAAGAATGCGCCAATGGTCCAGAACAGATAAACAACCTTCTGTTCATCCATGCCACCTAACTCAAAGTGGTGATGGATCGGGGCCATTCTGAATAATCTCTTGCCATGTGTTAACTTGAAATATCCTACCTGTAAGATTACGGAAACAGCTTCCATGACGAACACGCCGCCAATGAAGATCAGAGCGATCTCTTCCTTGGTTACCATGGCTACGGCAGCAAGTAAGCCACCCAGTGCCAAGGAACCGGTATCACCCATGAAGATCTTTGCCGGATGCATGTTGTATTGCAAGTAACCGATAAGGCCACCTATTACGGCGCATAAGAAGATGGCAATGTCATATTCCTCAATACGGACACAGAAATAAATGAATGGCAGTAAGGCCAGTAATACCAGGCCGGCGCATAAGCCATCTAAGCCGTCAGAAAGGTTTACGGCATTACTTTCACCTGTAAACATGATGAATACGACAACGTAATAGAAAATGCCCAGATCAAGATAAACGTTCATGAATGGAACGATTACCAATGAGTTTGTTACGTTACGGTAGATTATGTAGAAAACAACGGCAAGAATTGACTGCATCAGAAACTTGACAGATGGTTTTAAGCCGTCATTGTTTTTCTTTACGACAATCAGAAAATCATCGACAAAGCCGATGAATCCATATCCTACGAAAGCCAGTAAGACTACTAAGAACCCTACTGAGTGAATCGCGTTGAAATTAACGATCAGAGAAGAGATGATGCTTGAAAAGATAAAGACCAGACCACCCATTGTCGGTGTTCCGGTTTTAGCCTTATGTGATTGCGGCCCTTCCTCACGGACTGTCTGTCCGAATTTCAGTTTATGCAGAAACGGTATGGCTTGCGGGTAGGCAATTAACGAAATGCCTAATGACAGGACCATGGCCAGTAACATCTTTCCAAGTACCATAATAAAACCTCCGAAATCGAATACATATTATAGCATCATTTCAGTCATTTACAATTACTCTAATTTGACAGTTATCTGAGATGATGAATTTATTAATTCTCCAGCCTCTATGCTTTGCGAAGTTACAT
This sequence comes from Erysipelotrichaceae bacterium, assembly GCA_017431405.1. Taxonomy (GTDB): domain Bacteria; phylum Bacillota_I; class Bacilli_A; order Erysipelotrichales; family Erysipelotrichaceae; genus RUG521. Next base: position 14,440 of record JAFRLB010000068.1, read on the forward strand.
AGCCGGAGCCATCCAATACTACCTCAATGCCGGTCAATTCCCAGAAAGCCGTAACTTCCTTACGCGACCAGCCGATCATGTTCGGCATTTCAAAGTCATTGCCGCCCATTAATAACATTACTCTCTGCTTGGATATCAGCGTTGTAGCCGGTAATGGATATTGAGCCAAGACGGTTGAACCGCTGCCCAGTTTTACAATGTCGATGTCCATTGAATTGAGCTTGTTATTGGCATACTGTTCACTGTGGTTGATCAGGTTAGGCATGCCATCCTGATATACTACTCTAGGTGTTACTTCTTCACGTTTTGAAGCACCTGGTCTGTCATAGAGATTGTAGACATCGGCGCAGGTTCTTTCAAGCTGCTGCCAGACGTCATGGTTATGGGTGTAGTAGGCATCGCTGTCCTTTACACACATGTAAATGATTAATTCCGGATCATCAGCCGGCATCATGACTACGGCACTGTGGATTGAACGGTTACCGTATTCACCATTACTGTCAACTACTTCAGCAGTACCGGTCTTGATGGCGATTCTGACGCCGTCAATGTAGTAGTAACGGCCTGAACCGTCATAGTTAGGATCACTGGTCTTTTCCATCATCTGTAAGATGGTCTTGGCTGTTGATTCTGATACAGGCTGACCGGTATATTCCGTTTCACCCTGATATACCGTTTCCCCGGTCTGAGAGTCTACGATCTTGTCAATGATGTATGGTTTAACCATCTTACCGCCATTGGCGAAGGCACTGTAGCCCTGCACTACCTGTAGGGCGGTAAATGAACTACCCTGTCCGTATGTGGTTGTAGCTACTTCTGTTACGTAGGTCATGTTTTTAACACCTTCAGCTTCATATGGAATACCCAGGATGCCGATTGGCTTGAAGAAGCCGAAGTTCTCCATGTACTGTTCATAGGTATCTCTGTCAACGTATTTTTCAAGCAGGCTTACAGCTCCTGTATTAAGTGAAGCCGCAAAGCCATACCAGTAGTCAACCGTACCGTATGTCCAGCCACGGAAGTTGGTGATCGTATTAACGTAGTTTGGTGCGTACCAGTATAATCTTTCAATGTTGCCGTCGGCCTTTTCACCGATCATGAAGTTGCTGGAATCGAAGGTATCGTTTGGATCAAGTCCACCATAGTCTATGGCAGCTGCGTAGGCAAATGTCTTCATGGTAGAACCAGGTTCATATGCCAGCATCGCATTCAGATCCTGATAGTCCTTAATATCCAATGTATTCTGGTTATAGGTTGGATAACAGTCGTAACCGACGATTTTGCCGGTCTTGGCTTCCATGATGATGCCCCAGGCGCTTTCTGTTGACCAGCCCAGGTCATATGATTCAACCAAGGCACTCTTTAAGGCGCTTTGGATACGGTCATCAAGTGTCAGATAAACATCGTTACCGTTAACAGCCGGGGTATTTTCAATTACCTGGCCAACGATGCTGTTACCGGTTGTATCGCGGTAATATGACTGTCTGCCAGGTGTACCGGTCAGGTAATCATTAAGATCAGCTTCAATACCTGTCTTACCCTGTAAGGTATTTTCACCGCCGTCTTCCGCATAGGTATATCCGGCAAAGCCGATAAGGTGTGATGCATATGGTGTATAAGGGTAATATCTGCCCTTTACTCTTTCAAATTCAATGCCGTTTAATTCAAGAGCTTCGATCTCTTCCTTCTTTTCGGTTGAGATGCCTCTGCCGGCAGCGCCAAGATAAGTCATGAAGACATCCTGAGACATCAGGTCTTCAAGTTCCTGCTGATCAGCGCCAAGTACTGCCGCCAGTTTTTCAGCTGTGCCCTTGACATCGTCAACGTAGTAAGTGCCCAGGTTGTTGCCTGGACGATCTGGAGATACATAGGCAATTACATCCCAGGCTTCAATGTCCTGAGCTAAGACTGCCCCACGGTTATCGTATATCTTGCCTCTGGAGGCTGGTATTATTTCATCTTCGACATATGAAATGCCGTTGTAGTCATTCAGATTGATACCGCTGTTCATGTGAATGCCCTTGACATCGATTAAAAGGACATTGAACAAACACAATGCCCCTAGTGAAAACGCTATTGCTGAAATGATAAGTATCTTCACATTCTGTCTGAACATAACAGAACCTACTCGTTGACTGTGAAGACTACGTTGTCATTTACGTACATACCAGAGTCTAATTTTCCCATGACTCTATCATAATTGCTTAAGTCTCTGACTTCAAGCTGTAAAAGCTCATTTGACTGTCTGACAGAGGCAATTTGATACTCATAATCCTGTCTGGCGATGTCAAGTGATACGTTAAGAGACTTTAAAACAATGCTGCTGACTAAAAAAGCCACGAATGTAAACATGAAGGTCACAAAAACGAGTCCTGAAACCTTTAATTTTCTTCTGTGTGTTTTCTTAACTGTAGTTGCCTTCTTCATAATACATTCCTTCTTTCTACTACCCTTAACTTTGCACTGTGAGCTCTGTGATTTTCTTCCAATTCACTTTCTTCAGCCGTGATCGGCTTTTTATTTACCAGAGTAAATCTGGCCTGTGGTATTTCCTCTGCCTTAAGAGGAATTCGCTTATCTATTAGTGGAGGCTGGCTATTGGATTTGAATATTTGCTTGACTATTTCGTCTTCTAGGGAGTGAAAACTTATGACCGCCAGCCTACCACCTGGTTTCAACAGATTTAACGCTCCTTGTAGTCCGGATTTCAGATTATCCAGTTCATGATTTACTTCAATTCTTAATGCCTGGAAAGTCTGTTTTGCCGGATGGCCCTGCCTGCTTAACACTTTGTTTGGCAAGGCTGATTTAATTACTTCAACCAGTTGCCCGGTTGTTTCAATCGGCTTTTCTGCCCGCTTTGCTTCGATTTTGCGGGCGATTTGCTTGGCGAAGGATTCTTCACCGTACTGATACAAAATCCTCACCAGATCGCTGTAGGAATACTCGTTAACGATTTTATAGGCGTCCAGTGATTGATTGCGGTCCATTCTCATGTCGAGTCTGGTGTCATAGCGGTATGAAAAACCTCTTTCCGGGTCATCAAATTGTGGTGAAGAAACACCTATGTCCAATAAGACACCGTCTACTTCATATACTCCCAGTTCATTCAGCTCCTTCTGCATATCGGCGAAGTTTGCCTTGATGAGCGTGAAGTTATGATTTATCTTTTCCAACCTGCTTCTTGATTCTTCAATTGCCTGCTGGTCGATATCAAAGCTGTATAAATGTCCGGTTGTTAATCTCTTTAGAATCTCGCTGCTGTGGCCCCCTCTGCCTAATGTGCCATCTACGTAGATGCCATCAGGTTTGATGTTAAGCATGGAAACTGTTGTTTCCAGCATTACACTTACATGTTCCATTAGAGGCTTTCAGAAATTCTTTCTATCTCTTCATCAGTCAGTTCGTTGTTGTAAGCTTCCCACTTATCTTCCGGCCACAGTTCAACATGGTCACCTGCACCAATGAATACACAGTTTTTCTTGAGATCTACTTTCTGAATAAGACTTGCCGGTACTAGGATCCTGCCCTGTGCATCGAACTGTACGTCCTGAGCTGCACTTGTCAGAATTCTTATCATGTTACGGGTATTTGCTTTATTGTCGGGTTGGTTGATTATCTGTTCATACTTCTTTTTCCAGGTTTCTTCAGTGTAGATAGCCAAGCAGCCGTCAGTATAGTAACGGTTCACAATAACAGTATCGCCAAGCTCCCCACGGAACTTTGCAGGTACAGCTATTCTGCCTTTAGCGTCTAATTTATTACGATATTCGCCTAAAAACACTGAATTTTCCCCACTTTCCGACACTTTTCCCAACTTTTCACCACTATTGTATAAAATTCAGGTAAATTTGTCTATAAAATATTCGAAATTTAATGAATTATTTTTGACTTTTTTGCATAAAAAAACCTCGTCTTTACAACGAGGTTCATTACTTGAATTATATTATGCTTTTTACTTGTTTTCGCGGCAGAAATCGACGAAATAATTGATTATCTTTCTGGCATCTTCATCATATTCATACATGATCTCAGGATGCCACTGGACCCCGAAATTAAACCTTGCACCCGGTAATTCCAGCCCTTCAATTACACCGTCTTCACTGACCGCTACGGTCTTGTATATTTCGTTTGCACTGACCATTCTTCTGTGGAAACTGTTAACGGAAAGCTCTTCCTTACCCAGGATCTCATATAGTTTTGAATCCCTGTTAATGGTTACCTTATGAGCATAGTTATCATGATGGTTATAGTGCAGTTCTTCATTATCTACCTTTGGGAAAGCTACGGTGTCTTCCTTATAACATGACATTATCTGCATGCCAACACATACGCCTAATACCGGCTTGTCCAGTTCAATTGCCCTGTCCAAAAGATAACGGTCATACTGACAGAACTTAGTGCCGCCCTGAATGAATAAGCCGTCGATCATGTTAAGGTAAACGTCAATGGTTTCCTTTTCCTCTTCGGTTAACTGCGGCCACTTGGCATTAGGAGTCGTATAGTAATCGATGTCCTGAACTGGGGCAATGGGAAAAACCAGACCCCCAGCCTTCTGGATGGAACGTCTGATGGCTTCAAACATATATTGATAACATCTGCCGTTTTCATCTACTTCAGATCTTAACGGTATTCCTATGATCGGTTTTTTCATACTGTCTCCCATTTCACAAAAAACACCACAATCAGTGGTGTCAGTTTTACCATAAATTATTTCTGGCCGCACGCACCACATTCGTGATGAGGCAACTTATATTCTCCACAGTTTGGACATTTAACTAATGTTGGAGCAACTAACTTATAGTGTGTTCTACGTTTATTCTTACGTGTCTTTGATACTCTTCTCTGCTGAACTGCCATTGTCACACCTCCTATTCATCCTGCGGTACATAGTTCTTTAATGCGGCAAGTCTCGGGTCGATTCTGTTTTCTTTCTGTTTCTGGTACTCTTCTTCTGTAATTACTTCCCAGCCATCTCCCCTTGGATATTCAATCTCTCCAGCCTTCTTGACCTTGATCGGTACTTCCAGAAGTATCTGTCTGAAGATGATCGGCAACATCTCAATGTACTCTCCATCCGGTTTCAGGATCTCAATGTTTTCCTCGTCTTCCTTATTGAAACTGATGATCTCATCAGCTTCGGAGTCAAATGGAATGTCGACATCCTCAAATGTAATGTCACACGGACAGGTCATTATGCCTGTGACATGAAGATAGAGATACAGACGTTGGGTTTGAACATCGTACTCACCATCGCCAATCGCTCTAACGTCTCTAAGTCTTCTGATTCTCGGAAACTGCTTGTAGATTTCATCTTCAAATTCGATTTTTTCATCGAAGCTGAGATGATGATTGGCTAACTGTAACAAATCTTTTCGAGAATATTTCATACTTATCTCCTGTACAGCCATATTATTTTATTACAACTTTTTTGCTTAGTCAACACACTAAGCCCTTTAAATAGCGGTTTTTTCGTCCTCTACGATCTTAATTGCCTCGATTTGTACATCAAGCCATTTCAGGATATCACGGTATACTACCTTCCTGCCATTTTCATTCAGAATCTCATGTCTCATGTTCTCGTAGATGTTAGCTTCAATGTTCTTGTAGCCGGCTTTTGCCAGGTTATCAAGTGAATGGTTGAAGCCCTCTGGAACATCGGCACATGGGTCATCCTGTCCTACGCAGAACAATATCGGCAGATTTGGTTTCAGTACTCTCCAGTCCTTATTGGAGAACACATCCATCATACCGCTCATCAGATCATAGTAGCCCTGATTGGTAAATGGGAAACCGCATAACGGATCTTCAATGTAACGGTCAACGTTTTCCTGGTTGTAACTGATCCAGTCAAATGGTGTACGCGGTTCTCTGACTGCGGAATTAAATGGTGTAGACTTTGCGATCAATGTTTTTGAATGCTTCTTAGGTCCCTGCATCTTGCTGATGGCTTCAGCTAACTTACGGCCCATTGGTACTGCATTGTTATAGGCCGGCATGCCTATGAAGCAGACTCCTGAAATGCTGTCTTCAAATCTCTTCAGATAGGAAGTCGCAAATAAGGAACCCATTGAATGTCCGATGATGAAATAAGGAAGTCTTCTGTACTGTTCCTTAAGATTCATTGCGAACATGTTCAGATCCTTTAAGTTTGTCAGCCAGCCTTCCTTGTCAGCGAAGTAACCCAGCGGGATCTTTTCTGAAATGCTTTCGCCATGGCCTCTGTGATCCATGATCAGAACCACGCAGTTAAGTCTGGCCAGAAGATTACAGAATTCATCGTAGCGCTCCTTATGTTCACTCATGCCATGCATTACGTGAACAATTGCCCTAGGATTTTCTGGTATGTAAAGATTTGCGGCCAGTTTAAGTCCGTCAACGGTGCTGACCAATTCCATTTTCTGTTTTTCTATCATGATCACCAATTCCAATCTTATCCCACTTATTATAACAAAAATGACAACTTTAGCATATAATGATATGATAATTCTATGAAAGTAGCAGGAATCGTTGTTGAATACAATCCGTTGCATAACGGACACTTGTATCATTTGGAAAAAGTAAGAGAGATTACCGGCTGTGACCTCATTGTGGCGGTCATGAGCGGTAATTTTGTTCAGCGTGGTGAATTCGCCATCACAAATAAATGGAAACGTGCTGAGGCAGCTGTAAAGGCAGGAGTCAATCTGGTAATTGAATTACCGTTCCCTTTCGTTGTTCAAAGCGCTACTCAGTTTGGGGAAAACGCCATCAGATTATTACACATGGCAGGCTGTGACTGCGTTGTCTTTGGTTCAGAAACCAATAATCTGGAAGAACTTCAGGAAATATCCCAGTTAAGTTTCAATATTGATAACTTCAAAGAGAATATGAAGAAAGGTTACTCCTACCCGGCCAGCTATGGCTACATGGCTGACAGTTATGGCCCAAACGACATCCTGGGCATTTCTTATTTAAGAGCCTTGCGGAAATACCCGGAAATGAGTGCTTATTCAATTAAGCGAACAAGTGACTATAACGACGATGACATGTCTGTAACCTATCCAAGTGCCAAGGCCATAAGAAAGGCCGTTTTGGAAGGAAAAAACATAGCTGATTCAACTCCGATGGCAGATACTCTAACCTCTGACTTCCCTACCTGGGAAAAGATGTATCCATATGTCAAAACCATCCTGTTGACCCACAGTTCTGATGAACTGAAAGAATATTTCCTGATGGATGAAGGCATTGAGAATCACCTTATCAAGCAGGCCAATACATATGAAAACTACGCAGAATTCATTAATGCGGCAGTTACCAAGCGTTATACCAGAAGTCGCATTCAGCGTACGTTATGTCATCTCTTAGTCAACAATAAAAAGGCTGACATGAAGATGTTGCCTGAATTAGACAGGATCAGACCGCTATGGTTTGATGAGGCTGGCCAGCAATACATAAAGAAACTACAGGAAGATGGAATGATCGTCGTAAATCATTTCACTCAGAACATCAAGCAGTACCGCGATCTGGAATACAGAGCCGCAGTAGTATATGGCATGACCATGAATGAAAAAGACCGCAAATTGATCACCAGAGGTGAAGTCTGCGGCAAATACTTGGACTAAAAATCTGTATGTAACAGTAAGGCTGTGTGGATGCTATTCAGTGGCAGCCATATGCATTAAATGGGGTAAGTTTTTAATAGCATATAACTACCGTTTAATATTTAAGCACTGAATTGTGACGAAACAGTGAACATCCAATGAATAATAAAAAAACTCCATCAATTCGATGGAGTTTCATTTGTTTTAGTACTGATTAGTTCTTTGGGAACTTAACAGCAGCCTGAGCAGCAGCCAGTCTTGCGATTGGTACACGGTATGGTGAGCAAGATACATATGTTAATCCTACCTTATGGCAGAATTCGATTGAGCTTGGTTCACCGCCATGTTCGCCACAGATACCTAACTTGATATTTGGACGTGTCTTTCTGCCTAAGTCAGCAGCCATCTTAACTAACTTACCAACACCTTTCTGGTCTAACTTGGCAAATGGATCCTGTTCGTAGATCTTATTGTCATAGTATGAACCTAAGAACTTACCGGCATCATCTCTTGAGAAGCCGAATGTCATCTGTGTCAGGTCGTTTGTACCGAA
>JAFRLB010000069.1 GCA_017431405.1 Erysipelotrichaceae bacterium
AGCTGCAGAGATGAGGACGGTAAGGAAAATGTCATGACGGCTGCCTGGGCAGGAACGATCTGTTCAGATCCGGTTATGGTATCTGTTTCCATTCGCAAAAGCAGGTATTCTCACGACATGATCGTACGTACCGGTGAATTTGTCATGAACCTTACCAATAAGAAACTTGTTAAGGCTGCTGATTATGTCGGCATCAAATCAGGAAGGAACATTGATAAGTTTAATCTGTTCGGTGATCTACATCTTACCAGAATGGATTCACATGTTGTAAGTGCACCAAGCATTGCCGAAAGCCCGGTATGCCTGGAGTGCAAGGTAAAGGATGTAATAGAGCTGGGTTCTCATGACATGTTCATTGCTGAAGTAGTATGTACATCAATTGATGATGAAATACTTGATGAAAACGGCAGATTGGATTTGGATAAGGCCGAGCTTGTTGCCTATAGCCATGGTGAATATTTTGCCTTAGGTGAAAAGCTGGGAAAGTTTTCCTATTCGACTCATAAGAGTGAAAGGCTTAAGACAAGACAGATAAACAATCAGAATAAAAAAGAAAATACAACAAAGGGCAGGAAAAAATAATGTGAATGCTTCAGAACAGATCTTACAGTATGTTGAACACGCTTGGGCCGAAGCCAAAAAGTCAGAAAACAAGGTTGATAAGAATGCGGCTGAAATGATTGAGTTTAAAGCAGTTCAACCATTAACTTTGTCAGTATTGCAGCGGACAGTTTAAGAAAGTATTCTTAGGCTATAAGTGTGAAGACTGCGGCAGAAGAAAGGATTACTAAGAGATTTAATTATTTAGGAATAGAGGATAGCTGTAAATGAAAGAGTTTATTTCAAAAGTTAAAAGAATTCCCTGGTGGGGCATATTGACAGGCTTCGGTTTCTTTGCCTTGCAGAGAGGAATGTACAGACTCGGAGATTTTGTAAGCAGGGTAACCGGGTCAATTGATCATGCCTTTGCCTGTAAGATAGCCACAATAGATGATCTCATTCCTGTTGTGCCAGTTTTCATCGTCATTTATGTTTACTCTTTCATATTCTGGATCTGCGGACCAATGGCAGTTTCACTTACTAAAAAGAGAAACTTCATAAATTTCTGTGTCTACATGTTACTGGCATATTTCATTGGCTTCCTGTTTTTTGCCTTTATCCCAACATACATGGACAGGGTAACGGAAGGCTTGATGAAGGTTGGCGAGAACAAGGATATTTTCAGCAAGCTGCTGTTTATGATCTATCAGGCTGATGGTAGCGAGATGGCCTTTAACCTGATGCCTTCATATCATTGTCTGATCAGTGCCTGCTGTTACTTTGGCGTAAAGGATCAGGAAGAAATATCCAAGGGGTTCCAGAACTATTCACTGATAATGACAATTCTCATTTGTATTTCCACATTATTTACCAAGCAGCATTACATAATTGATGTTGTCTTGGGTCTGTTTGTTGCCTGGTTAAGTTACTTCATAGTCAGTAAACTCGATCCGGGAAAGAAATTCGATAAATAAGCATAAGAAAACCAGGAGTGATCCTGGTTATTTTTTTAGTTAAACCAATCTTCTTCCTTGACGTACTTGTCAAATGAAGCAGATAAAGGTTCGTCAAGACATTCAGGGTTTGCCAGAATGTTCTTGAACAGTGCCAAGCTCTTGGCAAAATAGAAACCGTCAGCGATTCTTTCATCAATGGTGAATCCAAAGCTCATGCCGTCTTTCATTTCATAAGTGCCGTCATCATTGAAGAAAGGCATCTTATGCATTCTGTTGGCTAATACGAAGATTGAGTTAAGTGACCAGTTGATCAGATGGTGATAGCTGGCTTCCATCTTGATACTTCCAAGGTTGGAAATGAATACTGTTGCTCTGTATGGGTCAACTTCCTTGATTGCCTTTGGAAGGATGTCATGGTATACCATCCAGTTCAGAATTCTGATTACCAGACGTAATAACGGTCTAGGAATCTTATTGAACAGTCTCATCATCTTGTCGGTGCCATTACCCTTATCGTCTGGCTTTTCACTTTCTTTTCTGGTCTTGTATACTTCAGAACAGATCTTGTCATGAATCTGATCAATGATCTTTGTTTCATTGTCTTCAGCAACCAGATACATTACGAATTCACCGGCATTGTCAGCGAATTTGTTCTTGGCAGTAAAGCAGAATGAGATCTCTCTTCTCATGTAATGCTTATGACCGGCAATGAAGATATTCATCTTTGGTCTCAAGTAAATTGTCTTAGCTAAGGCAGCTACGACAACATGGAAAATCGTGTATTTGAACTGTGGGTTTTCACTGTTCTTCTTTTCCAGATATTTAACGACATTTGTCATGTCAAATGTTGCGTTTAATAATGCTTCGTTTTCTGTACGTGTGCCCATGATGTATGGCATGAATACGTGCATTGGATCACTGCTGTGAACTAATGTACCATCACTTCTGTCACCACGCTGTTTTGTTGTTTCAGCCATGTTTATAACCCTCCTAGACTAATGTATCATAACCCATTTTCGCATGACATTCTAATGATTTAGGTTGATCATTACTTAAGATTCTACTAAGATATACGTTTTTAATGAAAAAGTAATACTTGTGAACAATGGACAAGTCAGAGAAAAGAAAAACTGATGTTTTAAAGCAGTATTTACAGATAGGGAAAAGGGCTGAAATAAGTAAAAATATAGTGAAGGAAAATCTGTTTTCTATACTAAAAACAAACGCTTTATGTTATTATATAAGCGGTAAATAAGGGAGGGCAAAACAAAATGCCATATATTATTGATGTATATGCCCGTGAAGTGCTTGACTCACGTGGTAATCCAACAGTTGAAGTAGAAGTTGAAACT
>JAFRLB010000070.1 GCA_017431405.1 Erysipelotrichaceae bacterium
ATAGTCAACATACTTAACATCAAATGATTCTTCTATTTCACTGACAGCACTTTTAATGGTCTTGTTATAGTTCTCATACTCACTGCTATCCAGTAAACCTGATTTAGGCTTATTATCGTATGGTCCTTCAACAATTATTACACCACCCTTACTGCTGAGTACTTTCCTAATAGATTCATCAGAAGCTTTCCTTACAAGAAAAGCTTCTACTATCAACGTAAATAGCATAATAAGGGTACATAATATAATTACATTTGTTTTAGATAACTTCATTCTGAAAACACTCATTACTACCCCTTCTTAAATACCAGAACCTATTTACCCTTTAATAGATTTACATTGTAAACTTCACCATATGGAGTAATCATATTAGCGAAATACAAACGAAGTTCCAAATCACCGTTTTTTCCTTCATGAACATATATGTAGTTGTCTTCTTCAGTTGTATGTGAATCATCCATGTAAAAGTAATAACCATTTTTAATAAATGAATTATTCTTTGAATCACAGTCAACAAAAGAACAATTGTATTCTTTTTCCTTAAGTAAGCCGGCTTCATCCTTTTCCACAATTAGTTTTCCATCAGTAAACAGAATGACTAAATCACCATCATCAGATTCATAGGTACCCTCAACAGGAGGTAAAATCCATTTTTCTGATCCATTCTTTGACAGTTCCTTTACCGCTATGACCTTAGTATTGTCTGGAACCACAATTGAAGTGTCGCCGTCCATTACCGTTGGAGTGATACACAGCACGTTTATCTTACTGCCATCGATCATGTCATATTCATAAGTGCCAAAGGCCGTACTTCTGTTTGCCTGGCCAACGATGTCAGTTACAGTATTGATATTCATTTTCTGTTCAATTGCATAAAACAGTTTCTTTTTTCCCAACTCATTTGAATACCAGCTGATCTTGTATGTCGCAAAAATAGCTAATACTACAACTATGATCTGAATCAGAACATAAAATCTACGTCTCTCTTTTTTTATTGATTTTCCAGAATAGATAACCGTATTCTTCAAACTGTTCTCCAATCTATCCTGTTTATCTTCCATTATTTTCCTGCCTTCCAGTAATTCTACCAAACTGATATCTAACGCTTCACTAAGGGGAATAAATAAAGAAATATCAGGCATGTTTACCCCTGTTTCCCAACGTGACACAGATTTATTTGTTACTCCCAACAAGTCAGCCAGCTGTTTCTGTGTCAGGTTCTTTTCCTTTCTTTGCTCAGCTATAAACTTTCCAATTTTGATTTGATCCATAACATCACCCGTTTTTACACTTTCAATATACTATTATTTTCTTTTTTTTGTTGGACGTGTAACGAGAATTATCATTTTTAACCTCAGTGGCTATATAAAAATCCACTAAATCATGTCTGATTTAATGGATTTAACTAATCAAAATATAATGTTATCTAAACTCTGTTGCCTTCCTTGTCAAAGACATGGAAGTATTCGCTGTCCAAAGTAATCTTTACTTCCTGCTCAGGCAGATACTTTACTTCATCAAAGTTGCTGATCTTTTCAACAGCCACCATTTCATGTTCCGCTGCCTTTAAATGAATGATGAGATCTGATTCAATCATCTCTGTATATACTATCTTTGCACTGACACCTTCCCTGCCAATTGATATGTTGGTACCTCTGATTCCCACATCAACCATCATGTTGTTTCTGATCTTATGGCGCTGCTGGTTGGACAGCTGATATCTATTTCCCAGAATCTCAAATGAACCGTCCATTTCAACCTTTACATCATCAAAGAAGTTCATTAATGGTGTGCCGATGAATTCAGCACAGAATCTGTTTACAGGATAGTTATAGACATTAACTGCCGTATCATCCATCTGAGTTATGCCGTCTTTCAGAATGATTATTCTGTCTGCCAGATAAAGTGCATCATACTGATCATGAGTAACATAAATGAATGTTGTCTTATATACATTATGAATCTTCTTAAGCTGTACTCTTAATTTAGCCCGCATCTCCGGATCAAGATTTGAGAAAGGTTCATCCAATAACAGTACACCAGGTCTTTTGACCAGTGATCTGGCGATGGCTACTCTCTGTTTCTCACCACCTGATAATTCCTGCGGCAGTCTTTCCAACTTATCATCCAGATTCATTAATTCGGCAATCTGTCTGACTTCCCTTTCTACATCTTCCCTTGGCATGTGTTTCACTTCCAATGGGAAGGCAATGTTCTTATATACAGTCTGATTAGGATAAAGTGAATAGTTCTGGAAAACCATCGCTACATCTCTATCCTCAGCTCTTACATCATTAAAGTCAACATCATCAAATCTGACCATTCCTACCGAAGGATATTCCAACCCTGCGATAACTCGTAACAGGGTGCTCTTTCCTGAACCTGAAGGTCCTAATACAGCCACAAACTCACCGTCTTTAATGGTAGTAGTGAAATGCTGAAGAGCTATTACTCCTTCGTTGGAAAGATGAGGCATGGATTTCTGCTGCTTGAGGATCAGTTCCTGCTGCTTACGTCCGAATAAGCCTGTGACCTTCTGAAAAGGATAGATTTTAGTAACATCCAGTAATTTGATCTCAGGCATTATCTCTTACCTCTTTTACGTCCTTCAGAAAGTTTCTTATCCAGATCAGCTAATGACTGAGCTTCAGTTATTTCCTCAGTTTCTTCATTTACTGCCGGTTCAGTTTTTTCTTCCAGTTCATATTCCTTAATGAATGCCTGCATGTCCTTTTCAACTAATCCTCTGATCAGGTCAATGTAAAGGGCTGGGACTATTAACAGTGCCAGTGGCACTACATCAACGAAAAGAACCATTATGGCCAGTAATATGACAATTAATATTGCCTTCAGAGGCTTCTTAAGTACGAAGTAAGCAGACATTCTGATTATGGACAGTATCGGGGCATCAAATCTTGATAACAGAATCGGTGCATAGACGATTACCGGTACGACCACAAAAGTGATCAGAATACCCAGCATAAAGTACAACATGCCAAATATGCTGACCTTATAGAACTGGTAACCTGTCCATAAGCCTTCCAGCACAAACAGAATGGCTACTACCGTTATTAACGATAACTTGATGCCAGGTATCAGATTCTGCTTATAAGTCTCAAAGAAGTCCTTAAATACCCCATTGCCCTTGCCGACACCGAAAATGATCTTATTTGTGGTATGGTAAAGAGCACTGCATGATGCAGTGATGGTAATTACCGGCAATGAAAACAGTACCCACAGAAAACTTACTATGAGCATGTTGGCTATCGTTTCCAGCATCTTAATGAAAGGACTGTCGTAATTCATCTTATAAAGGTGTATCTCCTATCTGCGTCAACTGTCCGGCCTTAAGTATTTCATTCTGACCAAAGGCAGTCATTATTTCCACGTCAATGGCACTTGGATTATATATCATTGATCCATCTACACTATATTCTAACATCTTATAAGCCTTGATATAATCCAGTATTTCACCATTTGTGGCAAACCAGATGTCTTTTTCAAACTGAGCTATGTAACTGACGGCTTCTTCAATTACCTGCCAGTTATCATGCCCGTCAAATTCATAGCCATGACCCCATAAGTAGAACATGGCTGGCTTGATTGTCTTCATTTCAGCGAACTGTCTTAATAATTCCATGAGCTTTTCATCATCGTGATGACAGGTTGGATTTAATTCCAATGGATCATCAGGCAGATCAAATGAATGGGTCGATACTACGGTTCTGGCTCCCTTATAGCCCGCTATCTTAAGGTAGTTCTTAACGTCTTCATTGAAGAAGCCAAACGGATAAGCAAACATCTTTAATGGCTTGCCAACCAGTCTTTCCAGATTGACCTTGTCTTCCAGGATCTCATACATGGCATACGGACTCTTCAGGGCTGTTAAGTCTGAATGATACAGACTGTGACCGCCAACTTCATGATTCTCATAGAGCTTTCTGACTTCTTCCGGTTTGACCTTGGAAATGCTGAAAGGCATTTTCGGATCACTTTCATAGTCCAGTACGCCATATCCCAGATTAAAGGTACACTTGACACCGTACTTATCAAACAGTTCAACAAGTCTTCTGTCCTGTATTACCCCGTCATCATAACTTAAGGTAAAAGTCTTTTTCTTTCCACCATGAAATAACATTACGTCAAATCTCTTTCCCATAGTATCCTCTTTCTGAAAAGGCCCACAATTAAGTGGGCCTTAAGGTTTAAATCTTTTCTCCGAATATCGGCTCCGGCTTGAAGAAGCGGAAGGCTGAATTGTTATCGGATTCTACTCTGAACTTATCACCCTCAAATACGAGATTGTAAGTATCCTGAATGCAGGTTTCTACCCATCTGCCATGCAGTACCAGAACATTGTCTTCTCTCCAGTAAGCATCGCCAAGATATACCTGAGTCAGGTCATCAGCTGTACCAAGCATGTTGGTAAATCTGGTGCCGTTGGTTGCGAATCTGACCTTTTCACTTCTGCCTGATTCTGTCGTAAAGTTCCATACGAAACCGTACTGATCAAAGTCAAGTGAGAAGGTATCAATGTTGTCAGGCTTCTGGCCGTTCATGAAGTTGCCGCCAAACGGTGTGAAGATGCCGTTGGTAACCTTGTACTTCTGACCACTTATCTCTTCAGCCTTAGGGCTGAATGGCTGACAGGTTGGATTACCGATGTTAAGTCTTGATAACTTACGGCATAATGCCTCATATCCTTCATCATCAGCTTCAATCGCGTTTTCAGCCGTGATCTTTTCAATGAAGTCCCAGGTAATGTTCAGTGTACTCTGAGCCCAATGCGCACCAACTGCCGTTTCAGTAATGGCAATTTCCATGTCAAGGTCAGGCAATACGATCGTAAACTGACCCATGGCACCGTCAGCGCGGTAAGCGTTATGCGGCTTGCACATCCAGATCTGGAAGCCATAGCCTAGGAAGTTATCAGAAGCTTCTGGGTTATTGATTGATTCGGTAGCTGAGTCATTCTGGTTAGTAGTAGCCAGCTTGACATAGTCTTCAGCCAGAATTCTTTCGCCTTCCCATACGCCGCCATCGGCATACAGTTTCATTAAGCGGAAGTTATCTTCAGTAGTAGCGAATAAGCCACCGCCGCCAACTTCCATGCCATCAGGCATGCAGGCCCACTTCAGGTTATCAGGATTGATGCCGATCTTATTGAATAATCTAGGTGTCAGATAATCGTGCAGGCCCAAGCCTGTTTTCTTTCTGACGATGGCACCTAACAAGGTAGAACCTGTTGAGTTGTACATATAAGTTGTACCAGGCTTGTGGTTTACTGGAGTATGCAGGAAATCTCTGATCCAGTCCTTGGTTGGCATTGGCATTGTGTCCATGCCGCAGCCCATGCATAATACATCTCTTACCGTTAACAGTTTCAGGTTTTCACTTGGATCTTCCGGTGATTCATCAGGGAAGATGTCAATGATTCTTTCATCAAGCCTTAACAGACCTTCCGTATAGGCAATGCCTACGGCTGTTGCGGCATAGGTCTTGGTATGGCTCTGTAAGCCATGTCTTAAATTAGGTCCATAAGGTGTCCACCAGCCTTCGGTGATCATCTTATTGTGACGCATGATCATTAAGCCATGCATCTCAGTCTGGCTCTTTTCCAGATTGTCAATGTATTCAAGAATCAGATGGCTTTTAACGCCGACTTCCTCAGGTCTGGCCTTTTCAAATGGTTTGCGGTAATTCATAGAGTTCCTCCTTATTAACCCTTAACACCACCGTCAACCATACCCTTGATGAGTTCCTTCTGGATGAATGGATATACAGCCAGAATTGGAATCAGGGCGATGATTGCGATAGCCATACGGGCACTTTCAGTAGGCAATGTACGCTGAGCCAGCAATACTGCTTCATCAGTCAGGTCAGTTGTCTTTAAGAACTGAATGCTGTCCATCAGTTTCTTCAGATATACCTGAATTGTATAGAGTTTTGGATTACCGATGTAGTATAAGCCGGCTGACCAGTTGTTCCAGTAACCTAAGGCACTGAACAGACCGATAGTCGTCATAATTGGTTTTGATAACGGAACCATGATCTTTGAGTAAATGGTCCAGTCCTTGGCACCGTCCATTCTGGCAGCTTCAATGATTGAATATGGAATGTTCGCATTGAAGTAGTTTCTTACCAGTAAGACGTTCATGCCATTCATCAGAGCGCCAGGCAACAGATATGCCCATAAGGTATCCTTGATATGGAACAGTCTGGTCCAGACGATGTATGTAGCTGTCATACCACCATTGAATAACATGGTGAAGAACAGAATGAATGCGACAACGTTTCTAGGTTTGAAATCCTTTCTTGATAAAGGATAGGCAAACATTGATGTGATGACAAGTGACAGTGCCGTACCGACAACGGTTACCAGAATGGTTAAGCCATAGGCACGGGAAATTGTCGCTCTCTTGGCCCACATGAATGCGTAGGCATCCAGAGACCACTCATCAGGAATAAAACGGTAGCCATGCAGCAATGAGTTCTCAGAAGAGAATGATACTGCCAGCATCAGAATTAACGGTACAAGGCAGAAGATCATCATCAGCACCATGATGACAAGTGCGATGTAATGGAATTCCTTTTCGCCTTTCATTAATACGATTTTATTATTACTCTTAGCCATGATCACATCTCCTAGAACAGTGAGTTTTCCGGATTGATCTTACGTACCATCAGGTTACTGATCAGTACCAGGAAGAATCCGATTACAGCCTGGAATACGCTGGCTGCGGATGACTGACCAACGTTATTGCTGATCATCAGGGCACGGTAAACGAAGGTATCAATTGTCTGGGTCGTTTCATACAGCATGCCGTTTCCCAACGGTACCTGATAGAACAGACCGAAGTCTGAGTTGAAGATACGTCCGACAGACAGTAATAACATCATTATTATCATTGGTTTTAACAGCGGTAAGGTAATGTACCTGATCTGTTCAAGCTTGGTAGCGCCATCAATTCTGGCGGATTCGTAAAGACTCTTGTCGATACCGCCTATGGATGCCATGTAAATGACAGAAGACTGTCCGGCACCCTGCCAGATATGAACAATGGTCAGTATGAACGGCCAGTACTTGGCTGTGTTATACCATTGAACAGGATTATCCTTGAAAATAGTGGCATTCAGATAGCCATAGCTCTGGCTTAAGAATGCGTATACCAGGAATGATAGGATAACAGCTGATACCATTGATGGGAAACAGATGATAGGCTGTATTACCTTGGCAATCTTACGCTGCGCAATTTCATTCATGCACAGGGCAATGAATACGGCTATAACCAGGTCCATTAAAATCCAGACTGCGTTATATGCCAGTGTGTTTCTGATCATTATGAAGGCATCCTTGGTCTTGAAGAGGTATTCGAAGTTGTCAAAGGCAACCCAAGGACTCTTGAAGATACCGATGGAATAGTTGATTCTCTTGAATGCCAGTAAGATACCAAACATAGGCAGGTAGTTATTGGCAATGAGATACAGCATTCCCGGGAGCATCATAAGATAGAGCGGTAAGTCATTTTTAATTTTTTCCTTTTTCTGCTGCTTTAACTGTTCCTTAAGGACATTGTCAAATTCAGCATCATGAGTTTTATTATTTTCTGACATAATATACTCCTTTATGTTACAGTAATCCCTATTCTCATATTAAAGGTTAATAAACCATCAAACATTAAAAAAAGTACACTGGATTTATCAATTTCTACTACGTAAAAGTTCATTAACAAATGTCACGGCCTCATCAAGATTTACTGCCCTGCCCACTATGCCGATGATGACGTCATCATGATAGTAGCCTGCCTTATGCAGCAGGGAATCTGAATGAAGAATGATGCCGCCGGTAACGGTATTACCGTGGGAATCCTGATAAACATATAAGTCATCCTCATATTCCTCAAGCAGATTTCTGTCCAGCAAGGCATTAAGATTGGCAAAGCCGTCTTCCTTTACGAAATAATCAAAATTTTCCCTATCTGCCACATAGACATCAAGGTCACTGATCGAAAACAGGGCTGTTAGGACCTGCAGGGTTTCCATGTCGGCAGCTTCATTATGTTCCCGGCCTAATGAAAGATCCTTGTTTACATCGACCTTGCTTTTGCTCATGTCAATGCCGCCGTTTTCCAGCATCCGGTTAAAGACCGTTTCATCACATTCACTGACCAGTGAATTATTATTAAGCAGTACGACATACATCTTCGTATTCTGTCTGCCGATGTTTGAAATCGCACTGATGATCAGAATGGCAACTACAACCGTTATGGTTATGATCGGTATCTTATAGTAATCCCAGATGAACTGAATCTTCTTCTCCGTTGTCTTTAATTCAGCCAGCTGCTTCTTATCCTTTTCCAACTGCTCACGCCACTTCATTAGTCAGCTTACCTTTCATTACGCCAGTCAAAAGGCGATACGCCAACGATCTTATGGAAGATCGTTGAGAAATAGGAAATGTTGAAATAACCGACATATGAAGCTATTTCACTTACGGACATGGAAGTAGACAGTAACAGTCTCTTGGCTTCCTCAACTCTTAACTGATTGATGTATTCACGCAAGTTCATGTTCATGCTGTTCTTAAACAGTTTTGACAGGTAGTTAGGTGTGACAAAGGCTACGGCCGCTACATCGTTTCTGTCGATGTTTTCATGATAGTTTTCATCAATGAAACGCTTGGCTCGGGCAATGATGTCTTCAGAATCAGTCAGTTCTCTTAACTTGTTCTGCTGCATCTCAAACAGTCCGATGGCATAATCCATCATGGCTGTTTTTGATGTTACAGCCTTCTCATCCAGTTTTATGATCTTCTCATCCATGAAGATGTTATTTGAACTCATGCCATTGTCTCTGAAGTATGTGACAAAGACATTTACAAGCTCCTTACGGAAATGATCAAGACTGTCCGCATTGCTCTTCTGGCTGTCCAGAAGTGAGCGCAGATATTCCTTATAGCCTTCTTCATCATGTTTCTTCAGATACCAGAGGATCTGATTCTCATTCATGGCATTGCTCTGCTGTTCAAGATTAGGCTCTTCATTTTCAAAGAATACCTTGCCGCCATAGTAACGCAGCTTGCGCATCTGATCATACAGATTGGCGACTACATCACTGGCCTTATAGAATTCAAAAGGTTCACTGATCAATACGACAGGTTCAAGTGACATGTACTTGCCGCCGAATTCAACAAGCTGTTCGCACTTGGTCTTCAGAGTTTCGTCATCAGTTTCCCCTCTGACAAAGCAGGTGCTCCAGACAAAACGTTCATCGGAATTGACAACCGTATAAGCTGAGCCAATGTAACCAAGAATGGCTTCATCGTGAATGCGGCTGGCCGTAAACAGTAACAGATCCTTGCTCCAGGTCTTTCTGATGGCATCAGTCATGTCAGCACAGCTGAAGACGATACGCCACTTACTGTCAGCGGTAAAGTCAACACCATTGAACCTCAGACCGGCATCTACCATTTCCCTGTTGTTGCCTAAAAGGCCGTCACTGGCCTGTCTGAAGACAGATGACATGAGCATGTCATACTGACTCTGTTCACGAATGACTGTTTCATTCTTTTTCTTTTTGACATTGGCGATCATTTTCTGGATGCAGACCTTGACCTCTTCCAGATCAAACGGCTTGGTCAGATAACTTGTTACACCATACTTAATGGCTATCTGAGCATATTCAAAGGTCTCGTAACAGGTCAGAAACGAGAATTCAATGTCCGGATTCTTTTCATAGACATATTTGAGAACATCAATACCGTTACTCAAAGGCATGCCGATGTCACACAGAATCAGTTCAGGATTTTCCTTATCTATTACCTCTCTGGCCATGATGCCGTTATAGGCTCTTAGAATTTTGGAAATGCCTAACTCCTTACAGTCAAGCTGACTCTGAATGACGTCGATTGTTGAAATGTCATCATCACATACTAGTAGTTTCATCGGTGTTCTCCTGTTCAGGGATCAGTATTTCAATGTGGGCTCCCTTATCTTCTCGGTTGGACAGTCTTAACAGATCGTTTCTTCCATAGATCAGGTTCAGACTGTAGCGTACATTTGTTAAGCCAAGGTGTTCCTTGGTGAAATTATCATCATTTTCACTTTCTTCCAGCTGCTTAAGTCTTTCTTCAGTAAAGCCGGAACCGTTATCTTCTTCAATTATTCTGACGCCCCTGAAGCCTTCTTCTTCATATTTTTCAGCTCTGATGCTGATGTACATGGTATCGACCAGTGACATCGCATGCTTGAAGGAGTTCTCTACTAATGAGAACAGTATCAGATACGGTATCTGGACCGTAGCTATGTCTTCAGGTACGTCATAGGTTATTTCGATGCTGTCAGGGAATCTGATCTTCTGCATCTTTACATAACTGTCAATGTTGGTGATCTCATCACCGATCGTTGTCCAGTCATCCCTGGTGCGCAGCATGTATCTGGTAAACTTGGCAAATGAGGCTATGTAAGCTCTGATATCTTCAGGCTTACCGGTATAGGTCATGTTGCTTATGGTTGTTATGGCATTCAGGAAAGTATGAGGCTTTACCTGTGCTCTTAACATCTTAAGTCGGTTCTGTTCCCTCTTGAGCTTTAAGTCATACGATTCAATGGTCAGCTGACCGATCTTGTCACTCATGTCATTAAAGCTTGCGTACAGTTCTTCAAATTCCCTGCTGCCGGCCGTACTGACATCGATCTTATAATCAAGGTTTCCGGCTGATAATTCATGGTTGGAATCAACCAGTTTGTATAGCTCCTTTACGTTCTTATTTGCATCTCTGATCAGAATGAAGACCAGAAGTACGCAGATGGCACTGTCAACGATCATGAATGCGGCTGATATACGCCATCTGAACAGGAATTCCGGATTCTGCGTAATGTAAACGGTTCTGGCATCAGCGTATTTCTGTTCATTGACAGTTACCGCATAGTCACTGTAGAAGAAACTCTTTCTGTCATTAGAGACTTCTACTGTTGTATTCTTATTCCCCTGAATGGTGTAGGAATGATCAGGACTTAATATCTGACAGACTATTCTCTCCACTGAACTGTTTGAGGTTTCAATTTGATAGTAGTTGCAGTTGCTGACTGCACCGACTATGTACTTGCCCAGTGAGATGGCCTTGTAATAGTATCCTCTTTCAAGTATGTCTATTACCTGCCACTTACGGTCATTTATGCCGCAGGTATTATTCGGGGAATAGTCACGCAGAAACAGTTTCAGATTATACATGTCAGGCTGAGTTACTGTCATGTTGCTGCTGTAGAGATACAGATCACTTTCCGTATCGATCAGATAGATGCAGTTAAGGTCAGAAGATGCCATGATCTTTGAATTGATGGCATCCTGGATCTTGGTGATGTCCTGATAGTCCATGCCCATGGATCCAGGTCTTACCTCAGCCGTTCTGTATAAGGTAACAAGCAGGTCATATAAATGTTCATACATTGAGTTAAGACGGGTATCGATGCCTTCAGTCCAGCGTTCAGCAATACTGCCGTTATTATTTAATACGGTCTCTCTGTATACACTGCTATAGGCCAGAGAAATCGCAGTAAAAGAGAGTACTGAGGTTATCAGTACACTGATCAGCAATATCGTCATTCGTCTTATCAATGATTTTTTCATCAAACTACCTGCATTTAAATTATAGTACAAAGGCGGGTGGTAATCCACCCGCCTGTTGTATTTAGTTTTTATGAATTATTAGCCGTTAGCCTTAACCCATTCATCTGCCTGTGCCTGGTAGTCCGCAATGATCTTGTCAATGCCGGCATCCTTTAATGCTGCGATGAACTTTGGATATTCAACGGCTGGATCAACGTCACCGAATGTCAGTACGTCACTGTACTGTTCAACAACGTTAGATACTGCAGTAACTTCATTCATTACGTTAACAGTTGTAGGAGTGAAGCCATACAGTGGTGGACACCAAGCTTCGTCCATTAACTTCTTACCGTATTCTCTGTCAGAACCACTTTCGTCAGATGTTTCATATTCGAGACCCTGGAAACCGTTACCGATCATGCCGCAAGAGTAGATGCAGTTGTATGGTACTGAGTTGAAGTCTAATCCTTCTGGATAGTTAACCTTTGTATGATCAGCGTTCCATACATAGTCCTGGCCTTCTACGCCATAGATCAATGTGATCCATACGAATTCATCTGTGTATAACAGGTTGATGAAACGTGCAGCTGCAGCTGGATCCTTACAGTAGTGAGCAATACCGATACCTAATGTATCTGTCATTAAGTCATCCTTACCGATTGTAACAGCACCGAATTCAGCACCGTATGTATTTGTTCTGGTGAACATCTTTGCGATGCTTTCAGCGTCTGCACTGTGGCCCATGATAACGCCCTTTGAAGAGCCGCCCATTACTACTGCGTCATGGCTTAATGTATTTGCTGAGCCTTCTGGATCAGCGTAACCCTTCTGACGGAATTCATATGCCTTCTGGATTGCACTCTTGAAAGCGTCTGTTTCATAGTAGTCGTAAAGAGTTGTGTTTCCGCCTACTGTAGCAGCGTATGTACCAACCTGAGATGTGTGTGTCTTTAAGTTGTACAGTCTGTTGAACTGGTCACAGTAAACTAAGAAGTGTTCATCAGGATAAGCTGTCTTTAATTCAGCTAATACGTCACCTAATGAATCGATGTCAGTTGCCTTTGTAACATCAACGCCTGCTGCGTCAACGAGAGCCTTGTTGTAGATGAACTTCCAGTCAAGAACTGTGCCAAAGTAACGTGGCATCATGTATGTATGGCCACTCATCTTACCACTGCCGATGATATTGCCGATCATGTCAACAGTTGGCTTTAATTCCTTATCAAGATAATCATCCAATGGCAGAATGAAGCCCTGGTTTACCCAGTCAGCCATTGAGAATACCTGTACGAGGTCAGGTGCATCTTCGCCGCCGCTTGACAATTCCATTGGTACTGCCTGGAAATAGTCAGAAATAGCAGTGATCTTTAAGTGAATCTTGTATCCCTCTTCATGTAATGTGTTCTTCAGATAGTCATTGATTGTGTCTTCAACCTTATGTGTAGCTTCCAGAGATGGAACGATGAACAGAGTAGACATTTCCAATGTGATTACTGAAGGTTCCTTGCTGTCTCCGCCTTCCTTTGGTGTACAACCTGATAAAGGTCCCAGAAGCATCAGAACAGCGAGTAAAAGAACAAATAATTTCTTCATTATTAATTTCCTCCCAATTACGAGTTCTTATCTGTATCTTCATTAAAACATACATAAAAACCCATTACTTTCAAAAAAGTCACTTCAATTTTAGAAATAAATACTTTTATTAAAAACTCCACTTTTAAAATGTGAAACTCAAAAGGAAAACCGACATTTTTAATATTTTTATTGTTTTCCGTTGCCTATACTGAAATCAGATATATAAAAGGAGTACTTTCATAATGTCAACACACTTTGTCCGCTTCCGCAGTGAAGCACTGTCATGTAACGGTGAGTTCTATATCCACATACCACCTAAACAGCTGCCTCCTTTCATGGCAGACAATCCATATTACAAGAGAAAACCTAAGACACTGATCTTATTGCATGGCTACAGCGGAGACTGTACAGACTGGCTGTACAACGCTCCTGTTGCCGACTATTCATTAAAATACAATCTGGCTATCGTAATGCCTAGCGGCGGAGTCAGCTTCTATGTTGACAAGGAAGCTACCGGCCACAAGTACTGCAAGTTCATCGGTGAAGATCTTGTTGAATACTTAAGAGACACCTTCAACCTGGCTACCGAAAAGGAAAACACCTTCATAGGCGGCTTATCAATGGGCGGCTTTGGTGCCTTACATACCGGTTTGATGTATCCGGAAACATTCAGCGGCATCATCGCCTTATCAAGTGCCCTGATCGTTTACCACTTAAAGGACATGAAACCGGATAATGCCGATCCGGTAATGGCCAACTATGCATATTATACTGATACATTCGGTGATCTGAGCAAGGCGCTGGAAAGCGACCACAACCCGGAAGTTCTCTATCTGCGTAATAAGAAGAACAATGTTGAAAACCCGGTCATCTTCATGGCCTGCGGCAGTGAAGACTTCTTACTGGAACCTAACCACCTGATGAGAGACTTCCTAAGTAAACAGAACGCCAGATTCACCTATCTGGAAAGTCCGGGAGTTCATAACTGGGAATTCTGGATTCCAAACTCTGAAAAGGGAATCAATTATTTATTAGATAATGTTAAATAAACGGGAGGAATGAAAA
>JAFRLB010000071.1 GCA_017431405.1 Erysipelotrichaceae bacterium
AGTCTTTCCAGAATTGATCTGATTTCCGGCTGGAATACAACGATTATAGCCAGAAAGCCCCATGATACAAGGTTATCAGTAATCCATTTTACAGTTGTAAGTCCGATAAGACGGGAAACTGCCTGAATGATCAATATGAAAATAACGCCCTGGAAAATCTGAATTGTTTTCTGACTTGCCTTGGCAGCCTTGATTATAAAGTTAATTAAAATCCAAACACAGAGTATATCGATGGCTATTAACGCATATCTTACTATAGATTCATATGTTAGAGAAATATCCATTAAATCAACCTCTTTTCATTTTGTTATTATATCATAATATATGCCATTAGGCTAACAGTAAAATAGCCGACACGTTATATTCTACAACAGCCGACAATGTGTAAAAATGTTATGATTATGGATAATTATGTAATATAATACTTATCGAAAGGAATTCCAGATGAGCATAGAATTAATAAAGTTACAATATAAGGACAAGGAAATAACCCTCATCCCTACTGCCCATGTTTCAAAGGAAAGTGCTGAACTCACCAGAAACACCATTGATGAGTTAAAGCCTGACTGCATCTGCATAGAACTTGATGAGGACCGTTACAATTCCCTGAAGAATCCTGATAAATATAAACAGACAAACATCACCAAGATCATCAAGGAGAAAAAAGTCGGTTTCATGCTGGCAAATCTGATCTTAGGCAATTATCAGCGTAAGCTTGCCAAACAGTTAGGTTCCAAGAGCGGTCAGGAAATGATGATAGGCATTGAAAAGGCTGAAGAACTGAATGCCAAACTGGTTTTAGCTGACCGTAAGATTCAGACAACCTTCAAGAGAGTCTGGGCAATGCTGAACCTGAAAGATAAGTTCACTCTTATCACAACGATCATTTCTTCCCTGTTTGATGATGAAGAGATCAGTGAAGAAGACCTCAAGGCCATGCAGGAAAAGGACATGCTTAACAGTGCCTTGAAAGAGGTTGGCGAAAAGTTCCCTTCCCTTAGCAAGGTATTGGTTGAGGAAAGAGACCGTTATCTGGCCTATAAGATAAAGAACGCCCCTGGCAAGAACATCGTAGCCATCTTAGGTGCAGCTCATACCATCGGCATTCAGAAGTACATCAACGAAGAATACGACATAGCTCAGTTTGATGTCATTCCCCCAAAGAAAACAACAAGCAAGTTGATTGGCTGGATCATACCGCTTATCATCGTTGTCGCAATCATTCTCTCATTCTCCTTCAGTAAGGAAATGGGGCTTAAGCAGATCAAGACCTGGATCTTGTTCAATGGGACATTAAGTGCCCTGGGAGTACTGTTGGCTGGCGGTCATATTCTGTCAATACTAGTCGCCTTCATTGCTTCACCAATCACTTCCTTAAATCCATTACTGGCAGCCGGCTGGTTTGCCGGGTTAACGGAAGCACATTTCAGAAATCCAACGGTAGCTGACTTTGACAGTCTGAATGAAGACCTTAAGTCCTTAAAAGGTTTATGGAAGAACAAGGTCACAAGGATCTTATTGGTCGTTGTATTTGCCAATCTGGGAAGTACACTTGGTTCATTTGTCAGCGGCTTAAGCATTTTCAGTAATCTGATAGATAAAATGTAATGGGAACACCATTACATTTTTAGTTATACAATTCATTTTTCTCAATGTACCATTTGCCGCCTTCCAGATAAAGGTCTCTTTCATTGATCCCTATCATGCAATTGAACAATAGACTGGAAGTACCTTCATTTTTCTGCGGTGTGATCCTGTTGATTTTAGTGATGTTAAAAACGGTGCATTTATTCCAGCGAATGTACAGTGGCCTTATTGCACCGGTCTTGGAAAATGAACATACTACATCAACATATATTCTCATGAATCACCTTACAGTTACTCTAAACCAGCTTACTTTAATCATATTCAAATACTAGCATTTACTTGATTCATTTTCAATGTGTCTCTTGATTTATTTTCAATTAGATGATTAAATAATATCAGGAGGATTTCTTATGTCATTTGGTAAAAATTTTCGTTATCTAAGAAGAAAAAACAGATATTCTCAGAATCAGATTGCTGATGAATTCGGTTATAAGTCTTTTACAACTATCCAGAAATGGGAAGACGGCACTGCTGTTCCACCATATTCTGTCATTAAGAAACTCGCTAACTTCTTCAATGTCAGCGTTGATGATTTGATGAATGCCGATCTTTCCAATATCATCAATACCGAAATACCTGTTTTAGGTCTTGTACGTGGCGGCTCCCCTATTCTTGCTGAACAGGATTACAAGGGCTTTGAACACGTCATTCCTGATGATGCAGCTCATGGTGACTGTTTCTATCTGGAAGTAGTCGGTGATTCAATGAAGGATGCCAGAATCCTGCCTGGTGACTATCTCTACGTTCACCGTCAGGATTACTTAAACAACGGTGACATCGGTGTCGTACTCATTGATAATGAAGCAACCGTTAAGACCGTTTACTTCAAGGGAGACACAATGATCCTTCAGCCAGCCAATGATGAATATCAGCCAATCATTCTTGATGCCAAGACACAACAGGAAAAGAATGTCAGCATTATTGGCAAAGTATTACACAACCGTATTAAATTTTCCTGAAATAAGACTTCATGTCTTATTTTTTTTATGCCCTTTTTATACTACAATAAATGTTAAGGTGATATTTTATGAAGAAATTACGTGTATTCTTTGCCGTATTAATATGTAAGACCATCAGATTTATGGCAAAGCTTTTAGGCCGAGGAAGCAGCCTGCCTGGGGCAATTACCCTGAAGTTATTCCCTTCAATTCTTTCTGACATCAAGTTACCTGAAACCATCATTGCGGTTACCGGCAGTAACGGCAAGACCAGTACGGTTGAAATGATAGCCAATGTCATTGAGAAATCAGGAAAGACAGTTGCCTATAACAAGGAAGGATCAAACCAGATCGAAGGCGTTACCACTCTCATTCTTTCTGACTGTACCTTATCAGGAAAAATGAGGAGTGAAATACTGTTGCTGGAATCAGATGAAAGATATGCCAGACATACCTTCAAGTACTTCCATCCTACCTACTATGTAATCACAAACCTTTACCGTGACCAGCTGACCAGAAACGGTCATCCGGAGTGGGTCTACAATGTCATTTCAGAAAGCATTTACGATGACATGACGCTGGTACTAAATGCCGATGACCCGTTAGTAAGCCGCTTTGGCTATAAGCGTGATAAGGTCAGATACTTTGGAGCAAACCACCTGGATTCAGATACAACAGTCAATGACAGCATCTATAACGATGGCGCATACTGTCCGGTATGTAAGCAGCCAATGAAGTATGACTACTATCATTACAATCACATCGGTTCATATCATTGTACAAGCTGTGACTATAAGAGACCTGAAACAGACTGGTCACTAACCGAAGCTAATCTGGAAAAAGGCTATATTACAATTGATGACAAATATAAGATCGAACTGTCATTCACCAGCATTTACCATTGTTACAATACCCTGGCTGCCTTTGCGGCCTGTGACCTGGCTGGCGTTGACAGAAACATCATTGCTGAAGAATTAAGCAACTATTCCCTGCACTCAGGAAGAATTCAGAAGTTTGTCATTGGCAATACCAGGGGTACATTACTTGCTTCCAAGCATGAGAACTCAATCTCCTACGACCGTTCAATTGACGTAGCGATCAAGGATGCGGAAAACGTAAATGTAATGATCATCGTTGATGCCGTAAGCCGTAAGTACTTTACCAGTGAAACCTCATGGTTATGGGACATTGACTTTGAGAAGTTAAAGAACGTTAACGAAATAGTTCTGGCTGGAAGATACTGCTATGATCTGGCCGCCAGATTTGAATTTACGGAAACTGACAATAATAAGATCAAATTATTCGTCAGCATTCCTGAAGCTGTCGATTATCTGAAACAGAGTGGTAAGTACTTATATGTAATTACCTGTTTCTCTGACATGAATAAGTTTTTGACCTTGGCCGATAAACTGGAGGTGTAGGAAATGATTAAAGTATTATATCTGTATCATGACATCATGAACCTCTATGGCGATAACGGTAACATCAGATTTCTGGAAAAGGCCTTGAAGGATCAAGGCCAGGAAGTAGAAATCACAAGAAAGACCGTTGGCGATAAACTTGATGATCTGAATGAATATGACGTCATCTATTGCGGACCGGGCATGGAATCAAACAGAAACGTATGTCTCAAGCATTTAAGCCAGTATAAAAAGGAATTACTTGAAGCATATAACAATGACAAGGTATTCCTGTTTACCGGCAATTCCTATGAGATGTTTGGCAGTGATTTAAAGGGACTATATGACTGTCCTGATAAGGGAATCGGTTTCTTCGATTTCAACGTTACTGAACAGTCAGAAAAGCGTTATACGGCAGATGTCATCGTAACTACTGACTTATTTAGTGAGAAGTGTGTCGGTTTCATTAACAAGTGCAGTAAGTTATCTGATTACAAGTCCCCTTTATTCAGAATCGTTGGCAAGGTTGGCAATACCAACAGCGAATGTGATGGCATTCATGAGAGAAACTTCTTCGGAACCCAGTTGATCGGACCGGTTCTGATCAAGAATCCTTACTTCGCCAGATACTTCATCAAGACGATATTAAAAACTAAGGAAATTGAAGATTATAAGGAAGTTGAATATCCTAACATCATGAAGGGATATGAAACAACCATCAATGAATTATCCAAAGA
Source organism: Erysipelotrichaceae bacterium (assembly GCA_017431405.1). GTDB lineage: Bacteria > Bacillota_I > Bacilli_A > Erysipelotrichales > Erysipelotrichaceae > RUG521. The sequence continues at coordinate 4,723 of JAFRLB010000071.1, forward strand.
CATTTAAAAAAGGCCGAGCATCTAGCTCAGCCTTTTATTATGCTTATGTTTCTTACTTAACGAATTCTGTAACCTTTTCAACTATCTTATTAGCTGATAAGCCATACTTGTCAAGTAATGGTCCCGGTGTACCGCTTTCGCCAAATACATCCTGAACACCAATGAACAGCTGTTTTCTTGGGCAGTTCTTAACCAGTACTTCTGCAACGGCGCTTCCCAAGCCACCCATTACGGTATGTTCTTCCAATGAAACGATGTATTCACTCTTTTCAGCGTACTTGATGATGAGTTCTTCATCAAGAGGCTTAATTGTATGGATGTTGATCAAAGTAGGATCAATGCCCTGTTCCTTCAACTGTTCCATGGCCTTGAGTGCTTCAGCAACCATGACACCTGTAGCTACGAAAGTAACTGGTGAAGTACCTTCATGAACTACGACACCCTTGCCGATCTCAAACTTGTAATCAGGAGAAGTATTGATGTCTTCAACTGCAGCTCTGCCTAAACGGATGTATACAGGTCCCTTGTATTCGGCAGCAGCCTTGATCGTTGCATATGTTTCAATGCCGTCAGCAGGCTGAATAACTGTCATGCCAGGGAGTGCTCTCATTAAGGCGATGTCTTCCAGCATCTGGTGAGTTGCACCGTCTTCACCAACTGTCAAGCCGGCATGAGTAGCACCGATCTTAACGTTCATGTTAGCGTAGGCAATGCTTGTTCTGATCTGGTCATATGCTCTTCCTGAAGCAAATACGGCGAATGTTGAAGCAAATGGAATGTAGCCGTTAGCAGCCATACCGGCAGCGACGCCCATCATGTTAGCTTCAGCAATGCCCATGTCGAAATGTCTTTCAGGGGCAACTTTCTTTAATTCAATAGTCTTTGTTGATGCAGCTAAGTCAGCGTCCAGTGCAACAACTTTTGGATTTTCTAATGCCAATGCGGCTAATGCCTTACCATAGGCTTCTCTTGTAGCGATCTTTGCCATACTACTCACCTCCAAGGTCCTTTAAGGCCTGAGCTAATTCTTCATCATTTGGAGCCTTGCCATGCCAGCCTGCCTGGTTTTCCATGAAGCTGACACCCTTACCCTTAATTGTTTCAGCAATGATAACGGTTGGCTTGCCCTTGATCTGTTCTGCAGCCTTGCAAGCTTCAGTTACAGCGTCAATGTCATGACCGTCAACGCCAAATACGTTCCAGCCGAATGATGCGAACTTTTCGCCTAATGGAGCTGTATTCATGACATCTTCATTTCTGCCGTCGATCTGTAAACCGTTATGGTCAATTACCAGTAACAGATTATCGAGTTTGTAATGAGCAGCGGCCATTGCAGCTTCCCAGATCTGTCCTTCATCACATTCACCATCACCGCAGATGACATATGTTCTGAATTCATTATTATCCAGCTTATTGGCAATTGACATACCAACGCCAACGCTTAAGCCCTGACCTAATGAACCGGTAGACATGTCAACACCAGGACAGTTCTTTCTGCTTGGATGTCCCTGTAATCTTGAATTGATAAGTCTGAATGTCATCAGTTCTTCTTCAGGGATGAAGCCCTTTTCAGCCAATACGGCATATAAGGCCGGTGAAGCATGTCCCTTAGACATAACCAGCTTATCTCTTCTGGTATCGTTCAGATTATTCTTATCGATATTCATGACATTAAAATACAATGCAACCAGAATATCGGTACAGCTTAATGATCCACCTGGATGACCAGCTTTTGCGTTATGGACCATTTTAACAATGTTCTTTCGCATGTTGTTTGCGACAAGCTTTAAATCTTCCATATTTTTATTTACCTCTTTATATGAATTATAACAAATTACATCTTTCCTGTCTTTAAAAACATCTATCTGTGACACTAAAGATTTTTCATCCGCAGATAGTACTTGTCTACGATGGCAAAATTATGCTTGCCTATTTCCGGGTTATTGACTCTCAATGAACCGTTATAGTAAACATCAGGCTTAAATCCCTTACCTACACAGATATCAACTGCCTGAGCCAGTATGGCATTAATGAGATAGATGAACGGTATTGATGAGGTAGATCCTACCTTCATGGCCATTCCTTCCACTTCTACTGCCGCATCGCCAATGGCACTGCAGTTTGAAACCACAATGTCCCCGGCATCCATTAAGTGTCTGCCCGTAGTGTGTCTAGGCTTAAGGGTTTCAGAATACTCAACATTGGTAAGTACGATAACCTTAACGCCCCTTTCCCTGCAGGCATCCGCAAAGTCAATGGCCATCGGATTATTGCCAGAATTGGAAATGACAATTGCCACATCAGGTGGGGTTATCTTGTGATAGCTGACAATGTATGGGGCATAGCCTTCCAGTTTTTCAATGAAGCCGGACTTGAAGATCTCAGAATTGCCGGTGGCAGTTTCTTCAAGAATTGCCTGAACGTTTCCCAGGGTTGCCGAGCGGTAGAAGACATCATCTGCGACCAGATGCGAGTGACCTACGCCAAATACCCTGATGATGCCATCATTCATGGTACATTCAGCACAAAGCTCTGCAGCTTCCATTATCTTTTCCCTCTGGGTCTTTCTGATCTTTTCCAGATAGGAGATCTCTGCTTCAAGATACTTTTCCCAAGTTTCCATATTATCCCTCTCTATTATTCATGTTTTCTTTTCTATCTTAACAATACTTCTTGATGTTCCCTAATTCAACAAAAAAGCCAGCCGAAGCTGACTTGTTGTAGTTTTATAATGCCTTGCCCTTCCAGTCGTAGGCATTGACTTCTTCTATCAGTACATTTACAAATGTACCGGGTTCCAGTTCCTTTTCGGATGTAAATCTGATATGACCGTCGATGTCATCCGGGGCATGATGCTTGCTTCTTCCGATGTAAATGTTACGGAAGGCATCCTTTTCCTCAACCAGTACTTCCTGAACACTGTTAAGATATCTTTCGGCATTGTGCTGTGATATTTTCTGCTGCAAGCTCATGATCTTACGGTGTCTGCTTTCTGAAATCCTGTCGGCGATTCTAGGATGCATGTCATATGCTGCAGTATTTTCCTCAAGAGAATACTTAAAGGCTC
>JAFRLB010000072.1 GCA_017431405.1 Erysipelotrichaceae bacterium
GCCATCAACATCAAAGAATATTGCCTTTATTTTATTATTCATTACCTGACCTCTCAAATTCTGGAACACTTACATTTTAACACATTAATGCTTTTATTAAATATATACAAAGTGATTTTAATCTCTGAAATGACCGAACTTTGCCCTTTCCTCATAGTTAACTTCCAGCAATTTCAATTCATTGATTATATTTCTTGGCTCTGCTCTTACATACATTTCTTCTTCTGGAGTAATGTTACCCTTGTCAGAATCAATGTAAATGGCTAATGGAGTTCTTAGGCCAATGGCATAGCTGATCTGCACTTCACACCACTTCAGATCATGTTTGACAATTAATTCCCTGGCAAACTTTCTGGCAATATATGCTCCTGATAAGTCAACCTTGGTAGGATCCTTGCCATTCATGTTACCGCCACCGACATTGGCAAATGACTGGTATGCATCAACAACTATTTTTCTTCCTGTTAACCCTGCATCTCCTTCAAAACCACCAATCAGAAACTTACCGGTAGGATTGATCAGAAATCTGTCTATTTCAATGCCATAGCCCTTACATAAGTCAGTAACATAATCCTTTAAAATCTTATCAGTTACATCCCTGTTTGTTTCCGAGTTGTTATAGGAAATAGTAAAGTCCTTAATTTTTACCAGTTTGAATTCATCATCATATATGCCGGTGATCTGGGCCTTGCCGTCTGGGTAAAAGTCTTCATTTGTGTGTACCAGTTCATCATACTTCTGAGCCAGTTTCTGTAGTATTACCATTGCCAGCGGCAACATTTCCTTTGTATCGTTACAGCCATAGCCAAACATCATTCCCTGATCTCCTGCCCCAGCTACTTCATCATTGGTACCTAAGGCAATGTCACTGGATTGCTTGCCAATGTTATCGATGATCTGATAATCATTCTCATAGCCAATATCCCTTAATACTCTCTTAGCTATTTCTTCTACGTTGATGTCGGCCTTGGTAGTTACTTCACCGGTAATGAATATTATTCCCTTACCCCCTACTGTTTCAATGCCGCATCTGCTTGTCTTGTCCTGTTTCAGACACTCATCCAATATGGCTGCGGATATCTGATCACAGACCTTGTCTGGATGACCTCTGAAGACGATCTCATTACTGAATAATTTCATTCTTCCTCATTTCTAACCTACAAAAAATCCCGTCATGACCCATGACGAGATTACTTCAAACAATGATACCCATCGTTCAAGCTTTAGCACCTTGTTTTTACAGGTTGCTGCACAGTCACTGAGCTTGTCTCTCGTGTGCTCTTCATAGGTATGGTTAATATACACTATTATCTGTTATTTGTAAACTATCTGATCCCGCTAAGATCCTTTCGGAACTGTTCACAGGCTTTCTGAATCTTTTCTATCTGCTTTCTTTCAGCCTTATCAATGGTGCCGTCATCCTCCATCGCTGCCATTTGGCAAGCCTGTTCAAAGCTGTCCAGATACTGTAACATCGTATTCAACTGCATCTTTATGTATGAATTCATGATTTACTCCAATACTAATGTTAAGGTAACATCACCATTACCCAACAGTTCCTTCATTTCACTTTCATTCTTATCAGTGATATGGCCAAGCCTGGTATATGACCAGGAATTTGAACCATAGAAAACAACGATGTTGTCACTGGAATACAATACTATGTCACCTGAAGCAGTAGTTGTCTGCCTGTCATTACTTGGCAAGCTCTTTCCTAAATAACCGACCTGTTCAAAGCCGCCATACATGCTCATTTCAACAGTAACATTACCGTTTTTGCACATTTCCTTTAAGGCTTCGACGCTTTTGTTATCTTCCCATGATACTTCAACATAAGTATCATTGATCATCATCTTCATTTCCTTAACCTCCTGAACTGATTCCGACTCGCTTTCTGTTTCTGTTGGGTTATCATTGATTTCAGTGTCTTTACTGCAGCCGGCCATTAACAGTAACAAGCACATCATCAATGCTATTATTTTACGCATGCTGCCTCCATGTACTCTCGTATCTGTTGCATTCTTTCCGACTGATGAACTGAGAATGGACACCTTGAGTCGCAATGGCCACAGCCGATACAGTCAGAGGCGTTAACTTCAAGAGTTCTGTAGTGTTCAACGGCCATGAGATCGCCTGAAACAGCCAAATCATAATACTTATTGACCAATCCGATATCAATGCCCATCGGACAAGGTTTACAATGTCCGCAATATACGCACTTGCCGTTGAAGTCTACATATTTAAACTCACTGATGACAGAGTAATCAAGTTCTTCATCTGTCTTGTTTTCATATTCAAGCAGTGCTTCAACTTCCCTGACACTCTGAGCACCCGGTAAGGCTACTAAAACGCCTGGTTTATCAAGTATGTACTTAAGACACTGATAAATCGTAAGCGCCTTGCCAAAAGGTGATAAGGAAGCATCTAATAACTGTCCGCCAGAGAATGGTTTCATAACAGAGATTCCTACCCCTTCCTTTTCACATCTTCTGTATATCTGAGTTCTGTCATCGGTTGAGCCATTTGCGTACTCACCCTGACCGAAATCATAACCTGGGTTTATGGAAAACATCAGCATATCAATGTCCACTTCATCCATTATTTTATTAATTACTTCAGGAGTATGAGATGAAAGGCCAATATGTCTGACTATCCCCTTCTCCTTAAGTTCCAAAATGTAATCGTAGATGCCGTTCTTCTTATATGTTTCCCAATCACTGACCTCATCCTGACAGTGAATGAAACCATAATCAATGTAATCTGTTCTAAGTTCCTTCAGCATCTTGGCTACTGACCTTTTAACTGTCTCAAGGTCAAGTGACCAGCCATATTCACCATTGGTATAATCAGCCCCAAAATGGATCTGATAGAAAATGTTCTTTCTGACCTCGTGTAAGGCATCCCCATAAATTGGAAAGGAATCACCATGTCCGGCAGCCAAGTCAAAATAGTTAATGCCACCTTCATAGGCCTTTCTGAGAGCCTTAACTGCTTCGTCGTGTCCGGCTTCAAACATGTAAGATGAGCCAATACCTATTTCACTGATACGATCCCCGGTTTTTCTGTTTATTCTGTATCTCATAAAGCACCACCTTTATTACAGAAGTTATTGTAACACATTACAAAATCATTAACGAAAAAAGAAAAAATGATTACTTTTCATTACTGATGTAATTTTTTCATTTTACTATGTAAATAAATATTCTTTAGTGTATAATATCTCTCATGAATAACAAGCACTCCATAGATATGGCCAACGGGCCATTAATGAAAAACATCTTTATCTTCGCCATACCGCTGGCATTATCTGAATTATTGCAGATACTCTTTAATTCGGCTGATACGATCATCGTCGGTAAGTTCGCCGGTGATGCAGCTTTAGCGGCTGTAGGAGCTACAGGTTCAATAGTATTCCTTTTAACCTCTGTTTTCTATGGACTCTCTACCGGCGCAAATGTTCTGATTGCCCGTTACATCGGTACCGGTAATCAACAGAAGATCAAGGATGCCGTTCACTCTTCAATTCTCATTGCCATATGGGGCGGTGTCTTATTAACATTCATTGGCGTGCTGTTTTCTAAACAGTTATTGGAGTTAATGGGTACCCCTGAAGACATCATTGATCAGAGTGCCCTGTATATGAGAATATACTTTGCCGGGGTAATAGCCTTGTTGTTGTATAACTTCGGCAGTGCCGTTTTAAGAAGCAAAGGTGATACAAAAAGACCTCTGTACTTCCTAATCTATTCAGGCATCATAAACGTATTACTTAACTTATTTACCGTTATTGTTCTTAAGTGGTCAGTAGCTGGCGTTGCCATTGCGACAGTAGCCAGTGAATCCGTATCTGCCTTCATGGTATTAAGAATTCTTGTTAAGGAAACTGATGCCACTAAGCTTGATTTAAGGCATCTCTATGCTGATTTTGACAGTGTGTTACAAATCATGCGCATAGGCATTCCAGCCGGTCTTTCAGCCGCTGTATTTGCCTTATCAAACGTCGTAGTACAGTCAAGCATCAACTCATTCAAGGATACCAACATCGTTGCCGGTAATGCGGCCGGGGCCAACATTGAAAACTATGTCTACATTGGTTATACCGCCTTCAACCAGGCTACCATAACCTTTACCAGCCAATGCATTGGCGCAGGCAGAACTGACAGAGTTAAGGAAATCCTCATCAAGACAGGTTTACTTGTATTTATTTCTGCCGTAATAATGAGCGGTGCAGTATACTTTGCCGGTCCGCTACTGTTAAGACTTTATACCAGTGAACAGGCCGTCGTTGATGCAGGCATGATCAGAATTACCTATGTAGCAGCATTATTAGTACTGAATGCCTTACTGGATACATTCGTAAACTCATTAAGAGGCATGGGTTATTCAACTTTACCGACCATCCTGATGGTTGCGGGAATCTGCGGCATCAGAATTGCCTGGATCTCAATCGTATTCCCAAGATTACAGTCACTTGCTTCAATATACATGTGCTTCCCGGTAAGCTGGTCAATAACATTATTAATTGAAATAATTCTATGGTTATATGCATACCATGTGGTATGTATCAGAAAAGCATAAAAAAATGGGTGGTTATGAAACCACCCTTTAACATGCCTAAATGTTATTAGCTACTTCGTAAGCGTCCCAGATTGCCTTCAGAATTGTACCGGCACCTGTAGCATCGCCTACTTCATACATTGGAACATTGAGTTCTGCCCACTGTTCCTTTAAGTTTGGTGTAGGTCTGAAGCCCATTGCAGAAACGACTGTATCAGCCTTGAATAATTCCTTGCTGCCGTCAGCCTTTTCAACTACGGCACCTTCATCAGTTACTTCAACCAGCTTGGTAGAAGTAAATACCTTGACACCCTTATTTTCAAATAAGTCAACGATCATCTGCTTATTTGGATACGGTGCACCTGCACCACCGGATGCCATGATGTCATCCAGTGCTTCAACAACTGTTACATCCTTACCATGATTTGCTTCATCAAGAGCAATTTCGCAACCTACTAAGCCACCACCGATAATGACGACCTTCTTACCTAGCTTTTCAGGATGGTCAATAGCAGTTAATGAATCAATTGCCTTGTCCAAACCTGGAATTCTAGGAGCAGCGACATCTGATCCGGTTGCCAGTACGATGGCATCAGGTTCCTGCTTCTTAATGCAGTTGATGCATGGTTCATGTTCCATCTTAACATCAACATTCAATAACTTCAGTTCATTCTGATACCACTTGTTCAACTTGGCAATTTCACTCTTGAAGCTGTGAGCACCTGCTTCAACGATATGACCTCCTAAGTGATCGCTCTTTTCAAATAATGTTACCTTGTAGCCTCTTAAGGCAGCTGTTCTGGCAGCTTCCATGCCACCGACGCCACCGCCAACGACAACGACTTTCTTTTCACCATTGCCCGGCTTTAAGCCCATGACAGTTTCTCTGCCTGCCTGTGGGTTAACGGCACATGATACAGGTTCACCAGTTTCAACACATCTTCTGAAACAACCCATGTTACATCCGATACATGGTCTGATTCTTTCAACTTCACCAGCGATGACCTTGTTAGGATATTCTGGATCAGCCAATGACGGTCTGCCTAAGCCTACTGCGTCGATTTCACCCTTGGCGATTGCTTCAGCAGCCAGGTCATAATCCTGCATTCTGCCACCGGCTAAGATTGGGATGTTAACAGCTTTCTTAGCTGCTGCAGCTAATGGAATCATGAAGCCTTGAGGATTATACATTGGTGGACAGGCATAATAGAATGAATCATAGGTACCTGTATCTACATCTAAGAAGTTGTAACCATATTTTTCCAGTAACTTAGCGATCTCTACGCCTTCTTCCAAGGTACGTCCTACTTCCTCTTCGCCAGTCAATGTTGCCTTATCATAATCCTTAATGTAGGTCTTTAAGCCTAAACGCATGCCAACCGGGAAGTCATCGCCACACTTGGCATGAATGCCTTCAACGATTTCCCTGGCACAACGTAATCTGTTTTCCAGAGAGCCGCCATATTCATCTGTTCTGCGGTTATAGAAAGCCATTGCCATCTGGTCTAACAGATAGCCCCAGTGCATGGCATGCATTTCTACCCCATCATAGCCACATGCCTTGGCAACCTGTGCACCTTCGATCATGTCAGCAATCTTCTGCTTGATCTGCTCAGTTGTCAATTCAGGTGACTTCTGGTCTGGATTACGCCATACAGGGTTTTCTGATGGTCCAGGTAAACCAGGATAGTTTCTGCCCAAGCCCATGGTCAGCTGACAGAAGATCTTAGCACCTGCTGCATGAACTCTCTCTACCAGTACCTTAGCTCTTTCCTGCCAGTGCGGGTTAGTATTAACACATGGTCCCAAGGCACTGTAAGGGTCTACGTGATAGTCTGTTGTAGCAGCACCTGGAATGATCAGACCGAATCCACCCTTTGCTCTTAATTCAAAGTAGTGGATCAGGTTTTCTGAAAATCCGCCTTCTTCATCATAGGCTAAGCCACCCATGGTCATAGGAATGACAAGGAAACGGTTCTTGATTTCAACATTACAGATCTTGTAAGGTTGATTAAAAGCATCATACTTGCTCATATTATTTTTGCCCCCTATATTAGTAATTTTATTTTATCACTAACATCAAGAGCCATGTTGTTTTTTTGAAAAAAAAGTAAGAATTTCTTCTTACTTATTCAGATATTCTCTTAAGGCTTCAAGATTGTTCAAGGCATCGTTGTAACCTAACCAATATAAGTCGCCTAACTTTTCTACGTCCCCTTCTACTCTGGTAACTGTTACCTTCTGAGAAGGAGCTATTACAAACATTCTGCCCTTAGCCTGTAACTGTTCAATTTCATCACACTGCTTGTTGTAATTGGCTGAACTGTTATCGAGACTTACGGCAAAGGCCTGATGGTTGCGGTAAATACGCTGAGCAATCTTACGGTCACTTACCTTCTTTCTGAAGCCGTTTTCCCTGGTCTTGATTAAAACGATCTTTTCATAGCCCTGATCAATTGCCCACTGATATGGAATCTTGCAGGAAGCCCCGCCATCAAGACAAGGAATTCCGTCAACATTTACCATAGGTGTTACATATGGCATTGAAGCACTGGCCTTTGCGGCGTCAAAGATGTTACCGCAATAGTCACGGTCAAAGTACATTGCCTTACCTGTATCGCAGTTAGTCGCTACAACAACATAACGTCTCTGTGGGTCAAACAGTCTTCTGACATTTAATAATTCAATGGCGTTCAGATCCTTTAACAGGAAGTCAAGACGAATGACACTGTGAGCCTTACGGACTGAGCCAACACCGATGAAATCCGAGTCATGACGGTATGTCAGATTAGCCCTGGCGCTTCTGCCAATCATGCCGGCAACATAGTTCATGCCAGCCAAGGCACCGGCACTGCAGCCAATGGTACATCTGAAGTTAAGGTCATTCTGCATGAAGGCATCAAGCATGCCCATGGTATACATTCCTCTGAAAGCACCGCCTTCTAATACAAGGCAGCCTTCGGTGATCTTGTCTGATGCACTTCCTCTTGGAATATCATTTATTCTTGAATATACGGATTCTGACATAAATATACTTCCCCCTGATAACACGCTATAATATTTTAACAATTATTCAATGTTTAAACAATTGCAATTATAATATTATCAAGCGAGGTTTTTAAATGTACTCAAGCAAAACTGAAGAAATATTTAAGAAAGCGATAGCTGTTAATACCATCAAGATCATCAATCATGGCTTAGGCAGCAATTTTAAGTTACCGCCAACCACTGATGACTGGATTGATCTTATCTTTGGCTATCTGAAGTTCATGATCAACAAGGCTGAAAAATGGAAACAGTTGATTGAAATCAACTATCCTAAAACCAATGACGATAACTATACTGTCAGTTTCTTCATTGCCCTGTTCATCAGAATAAACTTTGATTTGGATGATGAAAAAACACATGATGTGTTAAACGACTTCTATGACATGCCTGAGGAAAAAATAACAAGAATCCAGGCTGAAACATTAATGGCTTCAAAACTGCTTCAGGATGCCGTTAATCAGGATTCATCATATTCAACATTGTTTGAAGGATACATATTGGAAAACTAAAAAGTCACTTTTCAAAAGTGACTTTTCTTTTACTTCAAATCTATATCAGCCATGATTGGATAATGGTCTGACAGATATCTGCCGTTTATCTTTTCCTTAACTATCTTTGCCTTGGTGGCCTTTAAGCCCTGACTGACAAACATATGATCTATCGGTAACTTGCGGACTGACTTCTTGCCATTGGCATGGATGGTGTTTTCCGTCAAGTCAGAAGTCAGGCTGTCATATTTAAGAGCTATCATCTTATAGCTTAAATGTGTCTTCATCGCATTCATGTCACCGGTTAAAATGCAGTTAGTTCCCTTTTCCATGTACTTAAGAAGAACATTTGCCTGTTTCCTTCTGATTTTTTCAAATATCCATTCCAGATGAGTGTTGTAGAAGTTAACTTCTTTACCATTCACAATGAATCTGACATGGGTAACGATTCTAGGAAAACTGGCAAAACGGAACTTTGAGCCTGGTTTATCTGGTGTATCTGACAGCCAGATGGTTTCATTACTGATCACTTCATATTTCTTCTTAACTAATACAGGACAAGCTTCGGAAGTAAACTTATCAATTACATCTCTCGGTACACCAAATACATTATAGTCTTGTAACTGTTCTCTTAGTTTCCTTAAGGTACCGGGACAGACTTCCTGTAAGCCAATTACATCAGCGCCTTGAGTTTCGATGAACTTAACAAGATCATTAACCTTTTCATCCTGTTTTTCAGAAGTCTGAATGTTAAAACTAATTATCTTCATTTTAAGTCCTCCAATATGGTGTTCCAGCTTTCCCTTAGTTTAGCATAATTACAAGCCGCATTAGCCGGGCTTGTAGAAGGAAGCTTAATGCCTTCAACACCTGTTTCATTTCTTAAGTATTTCTGATATAAGTCATAAGCCTTGTTGCCATTGAGATATATCTTCTTAATGTTTGTCTTTCTGATTAATCCGGCAACATCATTTACCTTTACATCTTCTATTGAACTGTCTGAAGAACCTATTATCGTACAGCTCTCAATCACATCCCATAAAGCTATGTGATTTCTAAGTAACATGCTTTTCTTTTCTTCAATTGTCATTGGCATTTCTTCATTAAGAAGATCAGAAACAAGTTTCCAGAAGCGGTTTTGCTTATGGCCATAGTAGAATGCCTGTTGTCTGCTTTTGACCGAAGGAAAAGACCCCAGAATCAGTATTTTTGAGTCATTGTCATATAAAGGTCCAAATTCATGATTTACCTTAATTCTGTTCATGATTCTGCAAAGCTTTATTACGGAAGTAAATAATCAGATTTATGATGAGTGAAATCAGGTTTAAAATGTAGAACATTAATACATACCATTTGCTGGAGATCTCAGCCATGTAGCTGGCATTTGTAAGCTTTGAAGAAATGCCGGCAATGTAGCCAATGAATATCAGACATAGGAACAGTAAGCTAGTTCCCTTTGTGCTTCTTGCCTTATAGGCTTTTACCGCATTGATTGGCCAGGATGCGCCAAAACATATTAACATGATGATTTCCAGTATCTCACTCATAATCTTATTCTCCTATTAACCACTGACTATTCTACCATTAAAGAGAAATTGGTTAAACCAAATGTAATTGAAAATGACTGGGTGTGATATAATACGACAAGGAGATGATTTATATGAGAGAATTCATTCTTAGTTATGGAAAATATATTACCTATGGCTTAGCCGCTTTTGACTTGTTAATGACATTAGCCATTTTGGCTACCGGTCGTAAGGAAACAAAGTCCCTGGCCTTGATAATGGGCATAGTTGGCTTAGGTCTGGTTTATGATTGCGTTGTAGTCGCAATTGGCTCTTTCTTAAAAGGCAGCGACTTATTAGTAATGTTAAGTAAGGGACGCTACATCTTACATGGCATCATGGTGCCATTAATGTTCCCAATCAGCTTATATGCCTTACAGCCTACTAAGCAAGGTAAGATCATGACCTGGATCATTACTCTGTTCTTATTAGGTGGCGGTATCGCAGCCGGCATCTTTACTCAGTTGGAATCAGTTGAAATTGCCGGCATATTCCGTTATACGGCTTCAAGCGCCACACCTAAGTGGGCTTCAATCTTAGACAGAATCATGACAGTTGGCGGTGTAGTAATTCTGATCGGTGCCGGTGTAATTGTCTTGAAGCAGCAGAAGAACATTTCCATGTTACTTTCAGGCGTATTCATGCTGGTATTCAGTGCCCTGGCTCCAATAACCGGAAATCTGGATTTAAACTTCTTGATTGGCATGGTTGGAGAGGCTCTAATGTTATTATTCTTCATGATTCATGTTAAGACTGTAAAGATTGAACAGTAAGGATGTCACATAAAATGGAAATCAAGGAAGGATACATTGATTATCTGGGCTATAAGACCTATTACCGCATAGTTAATCCTAATGGCAAGAAAACTCCGTTAGTTCTCTTGCATGGCGGTCCTGGCTCTACTCATAACAGTCATGAACTGTTTGACCCATTAGCCTATGATGATGACAGACCGTTAGTCATGTATGATCAGATAGGCTGTGGCAAAAGCAGTGTTGAAGGTTCTCATAAGGAATTATGGCGTAAGGAAACCTGGGCTAATGAACTAATCAACTTAAGAGAAAAACTTAACTTAAAAGAAATTCACTTATTGGGTCATTCCTGGGGTGGCATGCTGGCAATCATTTACCTTTGTGACTATGCTCCTGAAGGAGTAAAGAGCGTTACCTTATCAAGCACCCTTTCCAGTGCCTCATTATGGCGTAAGGAAACTCACAGACTGATTAACCTGTTGGATACCAGAGTAAAGAACACTTTGTTAAAGGCAGAAGCTGAAAACGACTTTGACAGTCCTAAGGCTAAGAAAGCCGTTAACTATTACTATCACAAGTATGTCTTTGGACCATTTAAGAAAAATGAAGTACCTGAATGTCTGACCAGGAAGAAACCTTCTTCAAAGGAAACCTATGAAACAAGCTGGGGCAAGAGTGAATTTGACCCTACCGGTACCTTGAGAGACTATGAATATACGGACAAGCTGAAAAACATCAAGTGTCCGGTAATGTTATGCAGCGGTGTAAATGATGAATCTACACCTTTGCAGAACAAGATCATGTATGAAAACATTACTTCATCTAAAAAATGGCACCTGTATCCAAACAGCCGCCATATGACATACTTTGAAGATAATGAATCCTACATGAAAAACCTTAAGGAATTCCTTAATGAAAACGAATAGTCGGTTAATACCGACTATTTTTCTATTACATCAATTATTTCACCGACAAACATGTAGTGAGGATGCCAGTCCTTATAGATGCCGTTATTGATCTTATCAGCCAAGCCTTCCCTATGGAATTCGCCCTGATAAAGCTTACGGCAGACAAATGTCAAAGTTGCTTCTTCGTAGTCCACACCATTTTCCAGGGCAACAGGATGCAGCTTTGTTAAGGCAACCTTATCGCCATCTCTTCCTGATTTAGTACCCAAGATCCTTAAGTCAGGCATGTATTCCTCCGGGAAGAAGCTTACTGTAAAGTAATCCTTTTCCATGCAGTATTTCCAGGTATAGCGGTCTGGATTAATGTAGATGGTAACGATATTTGTTCCCCTGTCCCAGATATTTCCTAAGCTGCCCCAGCCAATGGTGCAGCAGTTATAATCATCAATGTTACCGGCAGTAGCTAAAGCCTTCTGCTTGGAAAACATTTCAAAAACCTTATACGCTTTTTCATTATATTCCATGTTGATTCCTCCACTTAAATCTTAACAAATTGATTAATTACCTTTCCAATGAAAAACTCAGGAAATTCCTGAGTTTATTTCTTTAGTTATCAGCTCTGTTGAAGTTGTTCTTCATGTTTTTGGAAGCCTGTAACAGAACGTTATTCAAACATCTGATGGTTTCCTTCTTAGCCATTGCGCAGATCTTTTCGTTGGCTTCTTCGGTTAATGAGAAGTCCTTGCTGGCAATCATCTTGGCATCATATTCATTAATTAACTGATGGCCTTGAGAAGCAACGGCACTCTGATATCTTTCAACTAACTGGATGCATGAGCCAAAGTTTGGATCTACTAAGGCACCGATCAGTCTTGAACCCCAGTAGAAGTTTTCCGTTGAAACATCTGTAGATACTTCACTTAAGTACTTAGGAGTCTTCTTAACCATTGTGTAAACCGGCATTACAGTATTGAAGGCATTAGAACCGAAGCAGACCCATTCAACACCCTTTAAGGCTTCAGGCATGTAACCTCTGATCTGTAAGACAGCCATGGTTCCGGTTCTGGCAATGCCAATGGTACGGTACATGCTCTTCTCCATGTAGTTAACACCGCTGTATGGGTTATATGGTGTTCCCTGATAATAAGACGACAGGATGTATTTAACATCTTCAACCGTGATCTTCTTTTCAGGAACAAATGACCAAGGAATGTTGTCACTTTCCGGTGTGAAGTCAGCGTTAGGGCCATCCCACTTATAGGTGGTAGGATTGAAGTAACGGCCCATAAACCAGGCTCTTGGGGTGTTATAGACATGGTCTGAATCTGAATGAGAACCAAAGACATTACGTGGATTGAAGTTACCGTCCTGGTTTAAGTCCAGATGATTCTTCTTGACGAATTCCTTTAAGTCAGCTGAACACATGTATTCCTTCTGCTTGCCATAGGCATCGTTGAAGTCAAACTTATCGATACCTAACTGGTTAGGCATGATGACATATTCTTCATCTTTGACTCTTCTGGCCATCCAATGATGTCCGCCAATCGTTTCTAACCACCAGATCTCATCTTCATCACTGAAGGCAATGCCGTTTGCTTCATAGGTGCCGTATTTTTCAAGTAATTCACCTAAGCGAATGACACCTTCTCTTGCACTTCTGATATATGGCAATACCAGTACAACCAGATCTTCTTCACCGATTCCACCAGGAATGTCCTTTTCTCCTCTCTTGGTAGCTTTCTGATATCTTACATATGGATCAGCTCCTACGACGATTGGATTTGATGTGATTGTTTCAGTTGCTGTCATGGCAACATTGGCTTCATTGATGCCGTTAGCTGCCCAGATGCCTCTGTTTGAACCGACTGTAGGTGTTGAGGTATAGCGTAATGGATTATCCGGTAAATCAATTTCCAGATGTCCGATGACACTCTTATACTTTCTTGGCTGTTTGTCAGGTTCGACAACGATGAGTTTCTTTACATCATAGAAACCGTCATCATTTCTGGCGATCATTGTTGAACCGTCATAGCTGGCTTTCTTACCAACTAATATTGTTGTACATGGCATATATATCCCTCCATTCCATGATTAGTTACGTCTAACTTATCATTAATTCTATTCATCTCAATAAATAATTCAATCGAAATAACCGATTATTTAACTAATGTTCTGATTCTTATGACATCCTTCAAATCATTAAATGCTTTTACATGTTCTTCATTGTCAGTGTCAATTACGATATAGAATATACCATTCTTTTCCAGACTGGTAATATCTACATCTTTAAGATTCAGTTCATTAATCTGATTCGTCAGATCATTTTTACTGATGAGACATATTCTGTATTTACTGTCCATCTTCTTAGAGAACGATGGCAAGTTAACACTGTTAACGGTAAGGCCTTCTTCAAGGTAATTCTTAAGATTATTTGCGGCCATTATGGCGCAGTTTTCTTCTGCTTCATAAGTTGAAGCGCCAAGATGAGGCAAACCGATGAAATTTCTTAAGCCAATTAAGCTTTTAGTTGGAAAGTCAGTTACATAACAGGCTATTCTTGAATTGCTTAGAGCATCTCTAATGTCGTTTTCATTTACCAATTCACCTCTGGCAAAGTTAAGAACGACAACATTTTCCTTCATTTTGTTAATAGTTTCTGTGTTAATGAAGTTTCTGGTTGATTCAGTCAACGGTATATGCAGGGTTATGTAATCACTGCTGGCATATACTTCATTAATGTCACTTGTTATCTGAATGTTTTCATGTAATGATTCCTTTAGTTCAGGTTTTATTGTACGGTTATAACCTATTACCTTCATTCCCAGGGCATTTAAGGCATTGGCTACTTCAATGCCAATGTTTCCCAGACCTATGACACCAACAGTCTTACCCTTGATCTCATGACCGGTATAGTTTTTCTTACTGTTTTCTATTCTTGTCTGTAAGTCATTTTCTTCGGCAACCCACTCAAGCCACTGACTGGCTTCTAGTACCTTACGGCTTGCCAGTAACAAGCCACAGATGACTAATTCCTTAACCGCATTACTGTTGGCTCCTGGAGTATTAAATACCGCAATGCCCCTTTCAGTGCATTTGGCAACAGGTATGTTATTAACACCAATTCCTGCTCTGGAAACTACCTGTAATGATTCTGTCAGTTCTGATTCAGTTAACAAATGACTTCTTAAAATGATACCATTTGGATCCTCTGTTTTATCTGAAACTTCATATCCTCTACTAAGCAGTTTCAAGCCTTCAGGAGCGATCTTGTTATATGTTCTGATATTCATTCCTGCATGCCTCAATTCTTTCCGTAGCTTCCCTTATGTAATTACCAACGTATTCCGGTTCATGGGCATCACTGGCAGTAATTATCGGTACATCATTTTCAACGAATACTCTTAATAATTCATCACTTAAGCCAATGTCTTTGTGACCGTAACGGTAATGACAGCCTGTATTGCACTCTGCCAGCATTCCCTTTTCCTTGATCTTTTGAGCCAGTTTTTCATATGTAGGTTTCAGATCATATTTCGGATATATGTTAAAAAGCTTAATGGTATCTGGATGAGCAATTCTGTTAAATAATCCTGTATCAACGCACTTCATGACATATTCATAATAATCATGATAGATCTGATCAGCGCTTACCCTGTTCCACAGTAATTCTCGGGAAAACGGCAGATCATATAAAATGTGGTTTATTGAATGTACTGCCCCTGTCAGGAAGTCAAAATGATAATGACTTAGCAATTCCCTTATCATGTCCTCAGTATCTGGGGTATAACATACTTCCAGGCCAAACTTGACCTTAACAGGAAGCTGTTTCTGCTTCATTCTGTCGATCAGTTCAAGATATTCATCAATTGAATTACATAAGTTATACTGGCCATCAAGCCATTCTTCCTGCGGCTTGTATTGTCTTAAATGGTCGTAGCAGCATCTGAATTCAACGAAGCGATGGGTGTGATCAAGAATGTCTATTTCATCTATTCCCTTTTTAACTGCCTCTTCGACAAATCTCATTACATATTCTTCACTTAAGTCACCGTGTTCAAGATGCATGTGACCGTCTACCAGATATGGCTTATTTAAACTCTTTTCGTATTGCATAAAACTACCTCGCTTCATAATTATAGCATTTTGTGAATTATCTAATTACATTAACTAACGTTATGTTATAATTAAGTTAGATAAAAAAGTACAAATAATAAGTACAGGAAAGGAAAACATTTTTATGTTGCATGAAGTGAAGTTTACCTCATTTAATGAGCGTGACCAAGTTTTCGGTTGGATCTATGTACCGGCGTGTGAACCGTTAGGCATAATCCAGTTGATCCACGGCTTTGGTGAACACTCCAGACGTTATTTACATATGATCACTTCTTTCATGGAAGCAGGCTACATTGTCGCCGCTGATGACCACGTAGGTCATGGTAAGACTGCCTTGGAAAATGACAGCTGGGGTGATTGGGGTGACAAGGGCTTTACCACCATGATGGAAGATGAAAAGAAACTCCACGACCTAGTAGTTGAAAAGTACCCTGGCCTGCCATATTTCATGTTTGGCCATTCAATGGGCTCATTCATTACCAGACAGTACATGGCAAAGTATGGCGATGACTTAACAGGCGCTACAATATGCGGAACTACCGGTGTATGGCCAAATCTTGATAAAAACATTGCCCATGTAAAGAGACTTGTTGATGAAGGCAAAGGCAATGAATCAGATGGCACCCTGGGAGCTGAATTCATGGGTTGGATGTTTGCCAGATGCATTGAAGGAGTCAAACTAGGAAATGAATGGATCTGTGATGACCCATATGTACAGAAAGACCATGCTGA
>JAFRLB010000073.1 GCA_017431405.1 Erysipelotrichaceae bacterium
TCAATTACTGTTTCTTCGATAACTACTTCTTCAACTGCTGCTGGTTCTTCATAAGCTGGCTGAGAAGGTGCTGGTGTGTATTCAACTACTGGTGCAGGAACTACTGCTGGTTCTTCTGCGACTGGAGCTGGTTCTACGATTGTTGGTTCTTCAACGATTGGTTCTTCAATGACTGGTTCATCGATGACTGGTTCGACTACTACAGGTTCTTCGATTACAGGTTCTTCAATGATTGGCTCTTCGATTACTGGTTCTTCGATTACAGGTTCTTCAATAACTGGTTCCTCAATGATTGGTTCCTCGATAACTGGCTCTTCTACTACTGGTTCTTCAGCTGCTGGGATTGCTGTAGCCTTGAACGTGGCTGTGTAAGTCATATCCTGAGTAACTGCTGCGATCTCTTCGTTCCAGCTGTCAAATTCGTATGTGAACTTTGCATCGGCGTTCTTTACTGGTGCTTCGCCATCGTATGAAGGCATGCTGCCATATTCAACGTCTAAGTCTTCTTCTAAAATGCTGCCGTCTTCATTTAACCAGGTGATCTTGGAAGTATTGATGTTGTATGATCCCTTGATCGTTACATCTTCTGCCGGCATCTGGAAATCTTCCTTATCCCAGCCTGAGAATGTGTAACCTTCGATCTGTTCTGCTGCTGCGATCTTTACATCGCTGCCGAACTTGTATTCTGCTGCTTCTGGTAATGCTGGTGCATTCTCTGGAGCGTTTTCGTATTCGTAATTTACGCTGTATGAATTTCTGTCGTAATAGAGCTTAAATACTAAGTCTGCCTTTGCGTAAGCTTCTGTTTCGCTTGAAGAATTTAATGTGAATCCTTCATAATCCTTGGCGTTTGCCTTTACTGCTGCGTTATACATGATGTCTTCAAAGTTTTCTGCATCATTTAGTGTATAGCTTCCATCAAGTTCTTCGATATAGTGTTCGACCTTGTAAGATGTTGAGTATACTGCGTATAAGTCATGGATCTTCTGTGAAACTCTTTCAGTTGTTAATGTTGGTATTTCATATCTTGTTGCACTGCTGATGATGCTTCCGTTTGCACTTTCGCTCCATCCTAAGAAGTTGTATCCGCTAACTTCTGGTGCATTGAAGCTGTATGCGTCTATAGCTTCAAATGATTCATTGCTTGAAATCAACTGGCCGTCCATGTCGTGATAGTTTATGGTTACAGATGGCTGATATGTTGCATATACATATACGTCCTTGGTATTGCCACTGCCGATAGATGTTTCAGTTACTGACATCTTTTCGCCTGCGTTGAATCTCATGCCTGTCTCTGCATCTTCCCAGTATACGAACAGGTAATGTGGCTGAGCTTCAGGCTGCTTGAATGTACAGGTGTATGTTCCGAATGATCCGGCTGTGTTGCTCCATGAGCCTGATGCTGTTGAGATGTTGTCAACCTTGTAGAAGTTCAGCCGGGCTGGTTCAATGATGTCGTAGATCGGATGAACGATGATGTTTGTATCTTCTGAGAAATCATCATATTTGAATTGTAATGGGAATGTTACTAGTGTGCCGTCTTCATATGCCCACTGGCTTGTGTAAACATATTTGGTTCCCTGATTTGAGAAGTTCTTAGGATTGACCATGTTATGGAACTTCTTTTCCATTAATGACCAGCCTACGCCACTTGAAAGAGTGTTTGACTGGCTAGATGTCTTGATGGTTCCGTTGGCATTGTAGATGCCTGTGAAGGTTACGGTGATTTTGATCTTTTCAGGCTTTACTACTTCAACTTCCTCATTCATTACTTCTTCCTGGTTAACAGGTTCTGCAGGTACGTCTCCTTCGTCTGCGAATACCTGTGCAGGTAATAAATTTAAAACTAAACAGAATGCTAATAATGATCCGAATAATCTTTTAACTGTCTTTTTCATTGTGTAATCCTCCTTGATTAATTACAGTTACATAATACGGAAGGAGCCACATAACCAAAAATCAAAAATGTAATATGTGAGCGGTTCAATATATCTTATTTATAGATTTTAGAATCAAAAAACCGCTAATGTAGCGGCTTTCGTAAAAATTATTCGATTATATTTAGAATTTTATTGACTATTTATTGCTTTTGTCAAGTATATTCATTTTGGAATTATGTATGAAGTCAACTAATTGTGGCATTTTCTATTTGTTTCCAAATATCCTTATCAGTTTCTTATATGGATATGTCACTGTTGACAAAAGATAATCAAGCTGATCATTAGTGTTACCGCAGATAAGATAATCGCAGATTTACCCAAAACTAAGAAAAGCACCAGCAATAATGCTGGTGCTTGTTGTTTGTTTCTGTTTTATTCCCACTCTATTGTGCTTACAGGCTTATCTGTATAATCCCATAATACACGGTTAACACCAGGAACTTCAGCAATGATTCTGTCACGAATCTTTAACAGAGTTTCCATTGGTAATAAGACACTCTTAGCTGTTACGGCATCAACAGTATCGATTGCTCTGATGACAACTGGCCAGCCCATGTATCTCTTGCCATCCTTAATGCCTGTTGACTGAATGTCAGGAATTACGGCGAAGAACTGCCATGGCAGTCTTTTTAACTTGCCGATTTCTTCTCTGACGATTGCGTCAGCTTCTCTTAATGAATTCAGACGGTCTCTGGTAATGGCACCTGTGCATCTTACACCTAAGCATGGACCTGGGAATGGCTGTCTGTAAACCATATTGTGTGGTAAGCCAAGAGTTTCACCAACAACTCTTACTTCGTCCTTATAAAGCAGTTTAACAGGCTCAACTAATTCGAACTGTAAGTCTTCAGGTAAACCGCCTACGTTATGATGAGCCTTAACACCCTTTGATTCAAGAATGTCAGGATAAATTGTTCCCTGAGCTAAGAATTCAATTCCGTCAAGCTTTCTTGCTTCTTCAACGAATACGTCGATGAAGATCTTACCAATGATCTTACGCTTTGATTCAGGTTCGCTGACGCCAGCCAACTGATCTAAGAAACGGTCAGTAGCATCAACGTAAACGAGATTAGCGTCCATCTGGTTTCTGAATACTTCGATAACCTGTTCTGGTTCACCTTTTCTTAACAGACCATGATTTACATGAACACATGTCAGCTGTTTGCCGATTGCCTTAATAAGTAATGCTGCTACTACAGATGAGTCAACACCACCGCTTAATGCCAGTAAAACCTTCTTGTCTTTTACCTGTTCTCTGATGGCTTCAACCTGTTCTTCAATGAACTTTTCAGCAAGTTCTTTTGTAGTGATTCTGGCCATAGATTCAGGACGTACATTACCACTCATATATTTTCCTCCCATAAAAAATATATGTAATTATAACATAATCATTTTTTAGTTAAATAAAAATAACATAAAAAAATTGTAAAAATAATACATTAGATTTACTCTAAGGCATTTAAAATATGTTTATGATCAGCATATAAGTAATCGTTCCGATGATGATGCTTAATATTGAATCATCTTTCCAATACTGCATTCTTGTTATGACAACTAAAGCCAGCAGTTTTCCTATTGTATCTGTATTCATTCCAATAGCTGTATCTTTTAGACAGAATACTACCAGCATGGCTATAATTGCCCCAGGAAGAATGTTTCCATAATACCTGATAGATGAAAGCCGACATCAGAAAGATCATTAAGATACCGTAACCGTTATTCTTCATTGATAAGCCAAAGCCTGGTCCTAAGATAATGTAACCTGCCATTACTGGGATGGTAGCTTTCAAGGCTGTGTAGAATGTGCTGTTTTTCATATGAGCACTTACAAAATCAAGTAGAATTGCTTCTACTTGAAATTGTCCTTATTCTTTACTATTACGTCGTGCGCACCGCCTTCTACGATGCTTGTGCTTGATACAAGTGTAAGTTTGGCTTTCTGCTGTAATTCCTTTATAGACAAGGCACCACAGTTTGTCATTGTACTCTTGATCTTAGCTGTTGTTAACAAGACATTGTCCTTTAATGCTCCGGCATATGGAACATAGGAATCAACGCCTTCTTCAAATGTAAGAGAGCCTTCATCTTCATATCTCTGCCAGTTTCTGGCACGGTTAGAACCTTCGCCCCAGTATTCCTTGACATAGTTGCCGTTAACAACAAGTTTCTTGGTTGGTGATTCATCAAAACGGGCAAAATATCTGCCTAACATGACAAAGTCAGCACCCATGGCTAATGCCAGAGTAATGTGATAGTCATAAACAATGCCACCATCTGAACAGATCGGTACATAGACACCAGTTTTTTCATAATAGGCATCTCTGGCTTTGGCAACGCTGATTACAGCTGTAGCCTGGCCTCTGCCAATGCCCTTTGTTTCTCTGGTAATACAGATGGAACCGCCACCAATGCCTACCTTAACGAAATCGGCACCGGCGGCTACTAAGAAGTTGAATCCTTCAGCGTCTACAACGTTTCCTGCGCCTACTTTTACAGAATCGCTATAATTATCCTTGATCCATTTAATCGTGATTTTCTGCCATTCTGTGAAGCCCTCAGAAGAGTCTATACAAAGAATGTCAGCACCGGCATTGATCAAGGCAGGAACTCTTTCCTTGAAGTCTCGTGTATTGATGCCGGCACCAACCATGAATCTCTTGTTATCATCAAGAAGTTCATTTGGGTTTTCCTTATGTGAATCATAGTCCTTACGGAATACGAAATAACGTAATCTCTGTTCCTCATCAATGATTGGCAAGGCATTTAGCTTATTATCCCAGATTATGTCATTTGCCTGGGTTAAGGTAATTCCTTCATAACCGTACACAAGATGATCAAACGGTGTCATGAAGGTTGAAACCTTTGTATCAGGATCCATTCTGGTTATACGGTAATCACGGCTGGTAACAACGCCTAATAATTTACCGTTACATGTACCGTCATCAGTTACAGCCATTGTTGAATGACCTGTTTTTCTTAATAAATGTAATACGTCTTTTAAGGTTGCGTTTTCATCCAGATTAGAATCTGAAACGACAAAGCCAGCCTTATGGCTTTTGACTCTGGCAACCATTGCAGCTTCTTCTTCAATTGTCTGGTTACCGTATATGAATGAAAGGCCGCCTTCCTTAGCTAAGGCAATGGCCATCCTGTCACCGGAAACTGACTGCATGATTGCGCTTGTCATTGGAATATTCAAGTGCAAGGCCGGTTCTTCGCCTTTATTAAACTTGACCAGAGGAGTTCTTAAACTAACATTTGATGGTATGCAGTTCTCATCTGAATAACCTGGAACTAACAGGTATTCACTGAATGTATGCGATTCATCCTTGAAAAAATATGCCATATTATCCTCTCTTTCTAAATATTTAACTAACATTATACATTAATCAGATAACTATTCAACAAAAAAAGACTAAAGCCCTTTGCTCAGTCTTTCTTCTATGCTCTTAAGTTCCTTTTCAGGTAAATGTTTCTGGAAATATGCATGTGTAGACATGTTTACACCTTTATCAACACTGTATTTTTCACCATCATTCAGAAACAGCATTATCTTATTTCCATTTCTGGTTATGCGATATTCCCAGTATTTGATTTCACTGAAATATATGATGTCACAGAATTCATTGTTCTGCTGGTTGTATACGATCACAAAGCTGTCATAGCCGCTTATCTGTTTTTTATCAGTTACCAGGTAAAAAACGATGGCAACGGCAGCCATTATAAGTGCCAACAGCTTATACTCCGTTAAAAACACCAGTAAGGCTAAAACCAGACTGATGATGGTAAATGATAAAGGCTTGCTGGTACTCTGATATACCATCTTGGCAGACGGTATATTCACTGTCTTGATTTTATGACTTCTGTATTCCATACTATCCTCATACTTATTCTAGAAAATAAATATATCGGAATCAATATGTCTGGTTGAAACACATAATTTCACAAAAAAAGGAGATTTCTCTCCTTTGTTTTAACCTTTGTGAGTCTGGAAATACTTGCTGGAAACGTGTGGTGTTCTTTCGGCAATGGTCAATACCGGTATGTCATTAATAATGGCCATTTCATAAGCAACGATCTGTACAGCCGGTGCAAATTCAAACTCACGGAAATATTTACTGGCAGGCTTAATGCACAGATCCTTATCATCTACTGAATTTGGTCCAAACATGTAGCCAACACCTAATTCATTCTTGGAGAATCTGACCATGCTGTCGGCGAATTCATTATCATTATCACCATCGTTTAAGAAGATTATGGCATCTCCCTTATTAAATGCGTAACAAGGACCGTGAATGCCGTCTTCAGCTTCAAAGCCCTGAGACAGGTAGATCTTTGGCGTTTCCATCAGTTTCAAGGCACCTTCCATTGCGATGCCACGTAATGCTCCTCCACCATAATACATGACAGATCTTAATGGCTTTAAGGCATCCTTATTAGCCTCAAACCATGCTAAGGCACTTTCAACTACCTTTGGATGGTTTTCAATTGCCAACTGGCCGTCCTTAATGAATTCATCATATTGTTCCTTGCTTAAGTTACCGTTTTCCAAGCCGATTCTTAAAGCAATGATCTTTAAGGTCAGTAATGTTGAGTTGAATCCAACTGTTCTGAACCCGAATTCTTCATCGCCTACTTCCAATGGAACATGAATTCTGGCTGTTTTAGCAATAGGACTTTCAGGATAATCTGTTACAGCGACTGTTACATAGCCTTTTTCGTTAACTGAGATTATCTGGTTCTTAACCAATGTAGAAGTACCGGACTGAGATACAAACACATAAATTGCGTCTGGGTTCAGAATGCTCTTCTTGGAAAAATCGTTAGGATAATATGAATGTACCTGAATTCCACTTGCCATTTCCATAAATGGAACTTCTGTAACGATGGCATTATAGCTGGAGCCGGAACCAACCAATATGATTTCATTTATTCTTTTAAAATCAGGAATAGCGTTCTTTAAAACATCAGTATTTTCAATTGCCTTGGCAAGAATGACCTTACCTCTTTCAGGACTTCTTTTGATACAATCCAGCATTGTTACCATAAAATACCTCCCCTAGTCTAACTTACAATTATTGTAGCAATCATGATTGATTAAATCTGTATCAATGTCTTTATCATAGACTTTCTTGCCTTCTCTATATGTGTATAAGCAGTTGAAGTCTTTGTCGATAACTGCGAAATCAGCATCCTTGCCAATGGTTATTGAACCCTTCTTATCGCCAAAACCATATACCTTAGCCGGGTTGAGCGATGCCATCTTGCTGACTGTCTCCAATGGTAATTTCAGGTTCTGTACAAGGTTCTTCATGCCATAGAGAACCGGTTTGGTGCTGCCGGCAAGTCTGCCTGTTTCAGTCAGGCAGAATCCTTCCTCGGTAATGAAACACTCACCGCCAAAGGTTGTATTCTTATAGCGGCCCTTAGGGAATCCACCCAGATGTGTGTTGTCAGACATCATCATTACCTTGTTGAACGCATCGTGTTTAACTCTTAAGATAATGTCGATCATTTCATTTCTGACATGTAATCCATCACATATCAGTTCATTAAATACGTCGTCATTCAGGATTGCGGCACCTAAGCCACCCATGTTACGGTGATGCAGGCCGCTCATTACATTGGCTGTATGAGTAATAACTGATATGCCATACTTGAATGATTCCATTGCCTCTTCATAAGTCTGATTACTGTGCGCAAATGCTACTCTGATACCATTCTGGTTAAGTAATCTGATGGCTTCCTTACTGCCTTCAAGTTCTGGAGCAATGGCTACCAGCTTCAGATATCCTTCTGCATCATCGATCATTTTCTTGATATATTCCAAATCAATATCAGGATGACCGTTATCAACACCCTTTTCACCAACTCTGTTTAAATATGGTCCTTCACTGTGAATGCCGATAATTCTGGCCCCATCGTCATTCTGCTTAATGGCTTTGACGAGGGTTTTAAAGGCACCTTCACGATTAACTACCGTTGGGAAGATGGAAGTAACTGCAGAACTTGCTACAGCCTTACTGTAACCTAAAGCCTGGTTAATATCATCTGGATCACTAGGGTCCCAGCCCATATAACCATGATTATGTGTGTCAAAAATGCCTGGAATGATTATGTTATCGCCAAAATCATAATCAGCTTCCAATTCCTGCATTTCCTTTCTGATGACATCGGTAATTTTGCCGTTTTCAACCTTGATGTAACCATCAAATGTACCGTATTCACTGATGATTGTTGAACTGTGATAAATCATGTTATTATTTCTCCCTTTACTGTTAATATTATTTTACTGAGTATTTCGCTGAAATGATAGTTTCATGATTAAAAAAAGAGAGAGTATTATCTCTCTCTATGAATTTAATATGTCATTCTTAAGTTTTTCGTATTCCTTGCCGTTATCAACTCTGCCCTGTACTTCATATCTGGTAGAACCGAATGCATAGTCACTTAAGGCAATGATTGGCGGTGCCTGAACACGCTTGAAGATATTTCGCTGCATGTTCTTTCTGACCCATTCGATATCTTCAATGAAGGCCTTTGGATCATCCAAGCCATAGTACTTGATCCATCTTCCGATTGGTGAAGTAAGGATCGCCTTTGACTTATAAGATCTCAACAGTTTAATGAGATAATCAGGATCAGACATGATGTGGTCTATGATGTAGTCATGATAGAACCACTTCATAGGATCTCTTTGCGCATCTCTTAATTCAGCAGATGGCGGTGTTTCCCAGTCAATGCCATCATCGGTAACAACCGGTAATAAGTTAAGAGGAATGATTTCCTTATTGAATGCCTTGTTGATTTCTCTTGATAAATCAAATAACTGAACCTTGGTTAAATCAGCCAGCGGGCATAATGCACCAATGGAATCGCCATATAATGTGCAATATCCTAATGCTGTTTCAACTTTATTGCCATTATTACTGATGACGCCGTTTTCTACAGAAGCAAATGTTGATAACATGTGTCCTCTGATTCTGGCCTGAATGTTTTCATATACTAATGACGGATATTCATCAGTATAGCCATATTCCTTTAAAACCTGAACTGTAGCGTTAACAACAGGTTCAATGCTGCCTTCTCTGATTTCCATGCCAAGTCTGTTGGCAAGATTTCTGGCATTGTCCTTTGTCTGAATGCTGTTATAGTGAGTAGCCATGTTATAGCCGACAACTCTGTCAGTTCCTAAGGCTCTGACTAATAATGAAGCAGTTACTGAACTATCCAAGCCCCCAGATAAGCCAATGATCCATTTTACTGAACCGGCAAACTGTTCCTGGTCAAATTCCTTAATTCCACAACATAATGCATCAAGCATTGACTGTTCTGTTTCGTTATCATCCTTACCGTCTAATTCACTTACGATAAGCTGCTCTGTAAAGCTTGTATCAGCACCCCAGATCTTCTTACCGTCCTGATAGTAACCTGAGTTACCCTTCATTACAAAGATTGAATTACCGGTATTCTGAGTTCCAACGCTGTTAACAAACAGATACTTTCCTCTGACAGCCTTTTCATTCTGGAATGTATATGGCTTATTAGCTAATATGATCTGTAAATCAACATCGTCATTTGCTACGAATTCATCAGCGATGCTGACGCCAAGTTTCATGCCTTTGTATTCATAATACTGCTTGCCAGCGCCAAAGGTAAACCACTTGTCTTCATCATAGCCCTTAAAGCATGATGGTTCATCCTTTAAGATGGCATCAAGACTTGTATTAGCCTTTACTAAGGAACCGCTAGAAGCTAAGTATGCAGCGCTGAATAACATGTTATGCTGACGGTAAATGCTGCCAAAGAGAATATCAATGTCACTAGACATCTTTATGATCTCATCATTGTAATGTTCAATGGTTTCCTTGAAGTCCTCTTCAAGCCATTTGTCACCAACGCATAAACCGCTTACGGCAAGCGCAGGAAAAACGATGAGTTCAGCCCCTTTTCTTTTGGCCTCATCGATTAATAACCTGATTTTGTTAAAGTTTATAGATAACTGTCCGCATTTAATGTTTAACTGTGCTAAAGCGATTTTCATAATTCACCTAAGCTTCGTCTGCCTTAAATACGATACCAGCACTCTTTCTGGCAGACTGTAATACTTCCATTACTTTTCTTGACTGAGCAAGTCTGATATCTCCTGCGGCTCTGTCATCATTGTCAATTATTCTCTTCATTTCCATTAATGTATAAGTTGAACCGTCAAATTCCTGATCAGCAGAAATTCTTTCTGTGCCAGCTTTTGAGATCTTATCTACAGTTGAGAATACACTAGGAGATGTACCTAATCTGAAGGTAGCTTTTTCACCCTGGATAGTAGTTACCATGTCACCGATTGAGTTCTTGCTGTTGGTAATTGACACGATCATTTCAGGATATTTCATTACTAATACACCGGTAATATCAACACCTGTTTCAAGCTTGTCAGCAACGTAGATCAGGCTGTTTGGCTTACCGAATAAGGCAACAGTAAAGTTTACCAGATATACGCCTAAGTCAGCTAATGCGCCGCCTGAGAAGGCACTGTCAAATACGTTGACATGTTCACCAGCCAGATATGCATCGTACTTACGTGAATACTTTGAGAAGTCCAACTGGCATGCTCTGATCTTTCCTAATTCTCCTAATCTGTCTCTGACGATGGCAAAGTTAGGCATTGAAGTTACTCTGTCCATTTCGATGAGGTAAACATTATTGGCTCTGCTTGTATTTACAAGATCATCAAACTCTCTTAAGTTTGAACAGAATGGCTTTTCGATCAGCACGTTCTTTCCTGCCTGCATTGCCTTCTTGGCAAATGGATAATGCAGGCTGTTAGGCAAGCCAACATAAACTGTGTCAACATCTTCCTGGGCTAAGAAAGAATCATAATCGTCATAAGCTCTTTCCAGACCGTAACTTTCAGCGAATGCTGATGCCTTTTCAAATTCACGATGATAAACGGCTTTTACTTCAACATCTGCATTTCTGCTGGCTGACATGAATTCCTTACTGATGTCTCCACATCCCAATACTCCAACTATCATATTATTTCCTCCTATAACAGTTCTATGTTTTTATTATGACATTCCTTTATCATATCATCAGGCCAAACGCTGGCCTGTACTTCCCCTACGTGTGCTTTATTTAATAATAACATACATAATCTTGATTGTCCTATTCCTCCGCCCATAGTTAACGGTAATTCATCGTTTAACAGGGCTTTATGATATGGAAGATTCAATCTGTTGGTACATCCAGCTTTTTCAAGCTGGGAAACAAGCGAATTCTTATCTACTCTGATGCCCATGCTGGAAAGTTCAACCGGCTTTTCCAATATGTCGTACCAGATCAATAGGTCACCGTTTAACTGCCAGTCGTCATAGTCCGGGGCTCTGCCAGCATGTGGTAAGCCATCAGGTAACTTGTCACCAATCTGCATGATGAAGACAGTCTTCTTGTCCTTAACGATCTTTTCCTCTCTTTCCTTGGCAGAAAGATTAGGGTACATTTCATATAATTCCTTGGAAGTAATGTAACAGACATCAGGTTGCTTGACGATGATATCCAGTTCCGGATAATTGGCACTGATAACTTCTTCAGTATCCATGATGGCCTTCATGATTCTGTCAACGGTACCTTCAAGGAAATCTATGTTTCTGTCTTCCTCTTCAATTACCTTTTCCCAGTCCCACTGGTCAACGTAAATGGAATGAAGATTATCTAATTCTTCATCTCTTCTGATGGCATTCATGTCAGTATAAATGCCCTTGAAGCGGCGGATGCCATAGTTTTTCAAGGCCATTCTCTTCCACTTGGCCAATGAATGTACTATTTCCAGCTTGCGACCTGATAAGGCTGGGACATCAAAGTCGATCGGTCTTTCATAGCCATTCAGATTATCATTAAGACCAGAATCTTGATAAACCATTAAAGGAGCAGAAACTCTGGTAAGACTCAAGTGCTTGGCAAGCTGTCTTTCGAATGTATCTTTAACTAATTTTATCGCAATTTCAGTATGTAGTAAATCAAGGCAACTGCGATAGTTATCTGGTAAAATCATCAAAACCCCCTAAGTCAGATGTGCGACAATGCACATTCAAATCCAATATCACTTTTACAATTTTAACAATCTTACCGTCATTATTCAAATAATATTAAAAAAAGCGGATTATGATAATAATCCGCTGTGGTATTCCTTATCTCTGACAATGTAATCGTTATCCACCCAGTCAATGACAAGGGTCGTATCTCCTGAGATGTTTTCTTCAATGATCTTGTAAGCAAGCAGTGTTTCAATCTTCTGCTGAATGAATCTTCTTAAAGGTCTTGCACCATAAGTTAAGTCACTGCCGTCCTCGATGATGTGCTGTTTGGCGATTGGAGTAACTTCAAGCTCAATGTTCTGCTCCTTTAATCTGTTGGCTAACTGATTCATGAACTTATCAACGATCTTGCCCATGACATCGTTAGTTAACGGATTGAAGATTACGATGTCATCAATTCTGTTAACGAACTCAGGCTTGAAGGTTGCCTTTACCAGATTCATGTATTCTCTCTCCTTCTTTTCCTTATCGGCTTCAAAGGCATATTGAGAACCAAGGTTACTTGTCATGATGATTATCGTATTCTTGAAGTCAACGGTTACACCCTTTGAATCAGTGATACGTCCGTCGTCAAGGATCTGTAACAGGATGTTGAAGACATCCGGATGAGCCTTTTCAATTTCATCTAATAAAACGATTGAATAAGGCTTTCTTCTGACAGCTTCAGTCAGTTGTCCGCCTTCATCATAACCGACATATCCTGGAGGAGCACCGATCAGTCTTGATACACTGAACTTTTCCATGTATTCACTCATGTCAATTCTGACGATTTTGTTTTCATCATCGAATAACTGTTCAGCCAAGGCTCTGGCAACTTCTGTCTTACCTACACCGGTTGGGCCTAAGAACAGGAATGAACCTATTGGTCTGTTCTCATCCTGAATATGGGCCTTGCTACGTAATACGGCGTTTCCTACGAGGTTTATGGCTTCATCCTGACCGATTACACGTCTTGCCAGAACGTTCTTTAAACCCAGTATTTTCTGCCTCTGAGTAGCCATCAGTTTACTTACTTCAATATGTGTCCATCTTGAAACTACCTTGGCAATTAATTCCTCATCGACAGTTTCCTGAATCAGGGCATCTTCCTTTTTCTTGTCACTCTTAATGAGCTTTTCCAGATTAGGAATGGTTTCATACTGCAGTTTGGCTGCATCTTCATATCTGGCTTCATTCTGAGCCTGTTCAAGATCTAATTTTGCCTTTTCCAGCTGTTCACGGTATTTCTTACTGTTATCCAGAGCAGCTTTTTCATCCTGCCACTTTGTATGCAAGGTTGCTCTTTCATCCTTAAGTTTGGCAGCTTCTTCTCTGATGTCTGCCAGTCTTTCTCTGCTCTTTTCATCAGTTTCCTTCTGTAAGGCCTTTTCTTCAATTTCCAGCTGCATGATCTTTCTGTTCAGTTCATCAAGTTCATATGGCATGGAATCCATTTCGACTCTGATTGAAGCACAGGCTTCATCAATTAAGTCTATGGCCTTATCAGGTAAAAATCTGTCAGAAATGTATCTGTTGGACAGTGTAGCTGCCGCAATGATGGCTTCATCCTTGATCTGAACACCATGATGAGCTTCAAATCTGTCTTTCAGACCTCTTAAAATGGAAATAGTATCTTCGACACTTGGTTCGTCGATCTGGACCTTCTGGAATCTTCTTTCAAGGGCCTTATCGCTTTCAAAGTACTTACGGTATTCATTATAGGTTGTTGCACCGATACACTTTAATTCACCCCTTGCCAGCATTGGCTTTAATAAGTTAGCGGCATCCATGCTGCCTTCTGTCTTACCTGCACCTACCAGGTTATGAATTTCATCAATGAACAGAATGATGTTGCCGTCAGCTTCCTTGATCTCTTCCAGAACAGCCTTTAATCTTTCTTCAAATTCACCTCTGTACTTGGCACCGGCAATTAAGGCACCCATGTCAAGTTCAATGATTCTCTTATCCTTTAAGTTCAGAGGTACATCCTTCTTCATGATTCTCCAGGCCAAGCCTTCAACTACGGCTGTCTTACCAACACCAGGTTCACCAATTAATACCGGGTTATTCTTGGTCTTTCTGGATAATATTTCTATGACTCTTCTTATTTCCTCATCACGGCCGATGACCGGGTCGATCTTACCGTTTATAACGTCCTGAACGAGATCATGTCCGTATTTTTCAAGTGCTTCAAGATTGTTTTCACTTGTTGCTTCTGTCATCTTCTTACCACCTCTTCTTAATAATTCCTGATCTGTTACTTCTTTTCTGTTTAACTTATATTTCTTGACTATTTCATTGGATACTGATGACTGGTTGAACAACAGTTCAATGAAGATAGTTGCTACTGTCAGATACTTTTCATCATGCTCATTAGCCCATACGAAGGCATTGGAGAATGATTCTGTTACTTTACGGTTAAATACTGGCTGTGGTACATAATCAACGACTCCGATGTTCTTAAGATGGTTTAAGCAGATCTGAGCACAGTCATTCTTATCAATTCCAATCTTATTGAACAGACCATCAAGAGTATCATCCATGAATATCTGATATAGCATGTGTACTGTCGTGATCTCCGTATGACGTGAAGTCGTTGCCTGCTGCAAAGCCTTCATTACTATTCCCTGTAGCTTTTCTGAGAATTGATTAATATCCATAATAGTCCTCCTTTACTACTGGCACTCAAAGTTTAGGAGTGCCAAATGTTGTTTTTAAGAAAAGTAACAAATTAATGTTACTTAAAAGAATTTGATATGATTTGTGATAGTATTCATATTCCTTTACCAAAAGGTGATGGAAAAGATGATGATGAACTTATATTTCTTGACTATTTCATTGGATACTGATGACTGGTTGAACAACAGTTCAA
>JAFRLB010000074.1 GCA_017431405.1 Erysipelotrichaceae bacterium
AATGATTTTTTGGTCGAAATTATTCTACTACAGGTACGACCTCACTTTTTAGTTTTTACACAAAATTATTTTAGCTATCAATTGATATATAAACAATGATTTATTTCAAGATTGTTACTCATTCAAAAAAAGAAATAATTACTCAATGGTAATTATTTCTCCATCTAAAACTTGTTTCATCAATGAGTTTGCTTTGATTACAGTATCTTCATATAAATCCATCATTGCATAGTTAGGACCATATTCATGTCCTATCATATAACTGTATGTATAGAATACTTCGCCTTTAATGTTGTATGTTACAATATTCCATTCTTCATTATCTTTTAATTGCATATTCACTAATTTGTAAATGATTTCAGGTGTAAAGTCACTTGCTACCTTACTCTCTAAAACTTCTAAAATGCTATCTGCATGGCTGACGATTTCAGAGCTTGTCAGTTTTTTTATGAGTGCTTTTAACACAATTCCTTGGTGTTCATTTCTGCCTAAATCATAGGTAGGTAAGTTGTATCTTTCACGAACATATGAAAGTGTCCTATCACCGTCAAGATGTAATTCTCCTTCAGGGAAACTATAGTCATATCCTCTTGGACTACGGCCATTTCCTCCTACAGTTGTAAAATAATATGGATTGTAAATATCTATACCATCGACAGCATCAATAACATCACTAATAGAATAATAATCAACTATTGCATAAAAATTAAACTTATAATCAAAGATAAGCTGAAAGGTATTGAACCAAACATCGCTGCCTAATTGCCCCGAATAAGATAATTTGTCCATTTTGTCTGGATCACCACCTAATGGTGAATATGCATCTCTAGGAACGGTTACAATTAATACCTGTTTTGTTAACGGATTGACTGTTGCAACCATATTAACATCGAAGTTACCATTATAATCTTGCCCACCAACCGCTACAACAAATGGATCCTTAGTAATATTTTTGATTTTAAAGTTAGCATCTGAGCCTTTAATGGTTACTTGGTGAGTACTTTCGTATACTACTTTTACTTTTGAGTCAAAATCTGAATAGTCAGGAATTTCTTTTATTAAATCAACAAGATTACTTTGAATCATAATTGTATCTACTTCTTTATCATATAAAGCATCTACAATCTTGTTAATTCCATTGTAGACTTCTGTTGTAACAGCTCCTAACTCATACTTGCCAAGGTAATTGTATAAATCTGAAAGTGCAGTGGTTTGAACATTTGTATTAGTAAATGTTGATAACCCCATAGTAGTATCACCAAGATCATCGACAATTTCAATGGAACTATCATTTAATGCATATACATATAAAGTTACACTTTCGGTATTTGTAAATATATTCTTTATTTTGTCTTTATATACTTCTATCCCTATTGATCCAATAATTAATACAACAGATAAAACGGTACATATCAGTGATTGGAAAACTTTGTTGAAGTTGTTAACACCTTTCAAGAGAGCAATTAATCCAAATAAAACAATAAAAATTGATAATACACCGATAATGATTAGTAGGTAATTGCTTGGTAGTATACCTAACATAGATAAAACTAAGACGAAACTAATAGAGCTAATGGCGAATATAATTTCGGTAATTATTGAGTATTTGTTTAAAAAGTTATTCTTTTTTTTCTTCAATTTCTTCATTTTTTCACACCAAACTCCTATGTGCACATATAAGTATACTAAAAATAGCATATTTATACAAAATGTTTTAAAATATATATGAGGCAGGTGCTTTTTTATGAAAAAAATATTATTAACCATATTATCAATTCTTTTGATACTTTCTGGATGTGGAGGCAATTCAGGAGGCCTTGAAAAAGAGGTTTCTGAGTCACTTAGTGCAGTAGAACCAAATAGAATTGGAATATATACAATTGGTGATGAAAATGCTGGACCAGAATCTTTAAAAGATTGTACATTAGTTTATCAGAATGAATTTAATAGAGGCCAGGATGCGGCCATCCAATATTTGAGGGATGTTTACAGATGGAATGAATTTGCAAAAGAAGAAAAGGCAACTGTATATCAAGCTATTAAAGACTTTTCAGAATCCCATGATGGCAAAGCATTGGTTCTGGATAAAGCATATGTTGATGCCTTACAAAACAATAGCAAGACAAGTGAACTTGTGAAGGACCTAAAACTTGTTTGGGAATATGATGATGTAAATGCATATGACTTTTCATTGGTTAACAATCCATTCCAGGTATATATCATAGGTAGTGATGACAGAGCATACGAACTTAATGATTATTCCAGATATGATACGGATATCTTACTTACTGTTAACCCCAAAACAAAGCAAGTACTAGTTTTAAGTGTTCCAAGAGATGCATATGTTAAGAATTATGCTTATGACGAACAACGCGACAAACTAGATTATACAGGTAATAGCGGGTTAGATAATGCCAAGAAAGCAATTAATGAATATTTTGGTCAGGATATTAGTTTATATATCTTAACGAATTTTTACGAGTTTATGGATATGATTGATGCAATGGGAGGCATCGACATTTATAATCCATACACATTTAAGTTGGATAATGCAAGAGGAGAAGCTTTTAATGTAGGAAGATTAAATATTTCAACTTTTTATGAAGGTGATTATCACTTGAATGGTATTGAGGCTCTAGCTTACGCAAGAGAAAGATTTACTTTATACGATTGGGCAGGTTCTCCTGTAGGTAAATATAATGGTGATATGGCAAGAAATATGCATCATTTGATTTTGATGGAGGGAATAATAAATAAACTTGTGTCTTTAGATACTCTGGTTAATTATGAAAGCCTGATGGAACAGATTAAGAACTGTTTCCATACAAACATCAGTTTCTCTCAGATGTATGCCTTAGCCATCATGCAGTTCACAGAGCATCCTGATTGGAACATAGTGTACCAACATATTTATGCTGAATATGTCAGTGATATCTGTGCATCTGAACCAGATTTAGGTCCATTAACAGTTGGTCTATTAGATGAGAACGATGTAGAATACGTAAAAGACTTAATGAAAAAGGTAATGGATGGAGAAACTATTACACAGGAACCAATACCATCAGAATTGTACTAAATTATATAGGAGCTGATAATCAATGCTGATAACCATAGTCGCAATCGACGAAAACAAGGGAATAGGTTTAAAAGGTAAACTTCCTTGGCATTTAAAGGAAGACTTACAGTTATTTAAACAGAATACTTTGCATCATAACATCTTAATGGGGCAGACAACTTATGACCATATGCCTAGAAAACTAAAGGACAGGCATACTGTAGTCTGTACCATTGATCCTGACTATAAGATTGATGGAGAAGATGATGCAGAGGTCATTTATGACTTAAAGGCATTCTTGGAAGAACACCAGTATGATGAAGAAGAATACTTCATCTGTGGTGGGGCCTCCATTTACAGACAGGCATATCCATATTGTCAGAAGGCATACATATCCTTTGTTAAGGGAACTTATGAAGTGGATACATACTTTGATGCTTTCAATATGGAAGACTGGAACATTGATAAGGAAGTCGAATATGAAGACTTCATCTACAGAGAAATGAGCAGAAAGAACAAAGTTGTTGTAAAGGATGATTTGAAATGATTTCAGTTGTAATGAGTGCCTATAATGAAAAAAGAGAAGAACTCAGAAAATCTGTTGAATCTATTTTAAATCAGACTTATCAGGACATTGAAGTAATAGTCGTCAGCGATAATCCAAATAACGAAGTAATAAACAATTACTTAGACAGTCTTACTGATCCAAGAGTAAAGGTTATACACAATGAACAGAATATAGGTTTGGTTGCCAGCTTGAATAGGGCGTTGAAAGAAGTTCGTGGTGAGTATGTTGCCAGAATGGATGCTGATGACATGTGTTCTCCTGTCAGATTTGAAAAGCAGCTCAAATACCTTTATGACAATAACCTTGACATGATAGGTTCATGGATGACGCTTATCGATGACAGCGAAAATGATAAGGTCATTGGAAAACTTGAGTATCCTACTACAAGTGAATCCATCAATAAGTGTCTTAAGTATGATAGTGTAATGCCACATCCAACCTGGTTAGGTAAAAGGGAAGTATTCGATAAGCTGAACGGTTACCGCAATGCCAAGTATTGTGAAGACTATGATTTCCTTTTAAGAGCATCATATGAGGGATTTAAACTTGGAAATATTCCAGAATACTGTTTCAAGTGCAGAATCAGATCAAACAGTGTTACCCGCAGTAACCGCAGCAAGCAGTTGTTGCTCAGCAGATATATCGGTAAGAATAAAAACCGCATTAATGATGTTACTGAGAAGGAAATGGAAGACTTTATGAACTCTGAAAAAACTCAGACTGAATTAAAGTACTTTGAACACTTTGATGACATAAGAGCAGAATTCAATAAAGGTAACAACAAGCTGATAAATGGCTTAAAACTGATGACAAATAAGTATTTCTGGATCGTCAGAATACAGAGACTTGTATTCAAATACAGTAAATAGAAACAATATTATTGTTTATGTTAGGGATGCATACCGATTTGGTATGCATTTTTTTATATATTTGTGGCTTTAATAATTGTTTTTTCTTTTCAGACGTAGTATTATACTAATGTTCACCAAATTGGTATGAAAGGAATTTCATGAACAAACAAACTCTTGATGTTTTATTGAAATTAAACAGTGAGCCATTTGTTAACCAGAGAGTAC
The DNA here is from genome assembly GCA_017431405.1 of Erysipelotrichaceae bacterium. Lineage (GTDB taxonomy): Bacteria > Bacillota_I > Bacilli_A > Erysipelotrichales > Erysipelotrichaceae > RUG521. The sequence goes on from JAFRLB010000074.1 coordinate 4,700, forward strand.
TGGCAGAAAACTGCGGTTACTCACTGGGAGCCATTAATCAGTCATTAAAGGAATTGGTTAATGATGGTTTGGTTACTAAGCAGATGAAACTAACTCAAGAGGGGAAGGACTTATTAAGAACTAATAAGCCTAGAAATGCCATAATTCTGGCTGCAGGGTTTGGCATGAGATCCGTTCCAATTAATCTGTATACACCTAAGCCATTACTTAAATTAAATGGTGAGTGTCTGATAGAAAGATTGATCAGGCAGTTACATGAAGCTGGCGTAAATGACATTACGGTTGTTGTTGGCTTCATGAAGGATTCCTTCGAGTATCTGATTGATGAATATGGTGTAAAGCTTGTTTATAACACTGATTACATGCGCAAGCATAACTTGAGTTCTTTGAATCTGGTTGTAGATGACATTAGTAATACATACATAATGCCAAGCGACATATGGTGCCGTAATAATCCATTTAATGACAATGAACTATATTCCTGGTACATGGTAGCTGACATGGCTTATGCTTCTTCAAATGTCAGAGTTAACCGTAAGAGTGATCTGGTTAAGGTAGCTCAAAATGGTAATGCTCTTGTTGGCATCTGTTATTTAAATGAAGAAAAGGCTGGGGAAGTCAGGAACAAAGTTAAAAAGTATTCATCTTTAAAGGAATACGATGATAAGTTCTGGGAAGAGGCCTTGTTTGAAAAGGACAGAATGACTGTTAATGCAAGAGTTATTAAGTATTCTGACTATGTAGAAATTAACAGTTATGAACAGCTTAATGAAATAAACACTTCTTCAGCAAGCATTCAGAATGATGCCTTAAGCGTAATAGCTGATACACTTAAGTGTTCAACTGATGAGATAACGGACATCAGAATGTTAAAGAAGGGTGTAACAAACCGTTCATTTGTCTTCGATGTTAAAGGTGACAAGTACATTATGAAGATTCCAAGTGACATTGATAATGTACAGACTAACAGAAGAAATGAAAAAGAAGTATACGAACTTATCAAAGATACCGGATTATGTGATGTACCTGTTTATTTCAATGCTGATAACGGCTATAGGATCAGTCACTACATTGAAAACGCAAGGTGCTGCAATAAGGATGACATTGATGATGTCAGAATGTGCATGAGAAAGCTTAAGCAGTTCCATGACATGAAATTAGCATCAGCCTTACATGTTGATTTGTTTGAAAGAATCAATAAGTATGAGGAATTATGGAACGGTAACAGAAGCGTATTCGGTGATTATGAGAAAACTAAGAAAAACGTATTTGGATTAAGAGAATTCATCGAATCTCATAAGAATCCATATCAGTTGATTCATATGGATGCCGTACATGACAATTTCCTGTTTGACAATTCAAAGCAGGGAGAAACGTCACTACAACTGATAGATTGGGAAACTGCAGGAATGCAGGATAAAAATGTAGATGTTGCCATGTTTGCCATTGATGCAATGTATGACAAAGAACAGACTGATAAGTTAATTGACATCTACTACGAAGATAAATGTGACGATCTGACCAGAACAATGATTTACTGTTACATGTCCGTCTGTGGACTGATGTTATCAAACTGGTGTGAATATAAGAGAAACATGGGTGTTGAATTTGGTGAGTATTCACTAAGGCAATACCGTTACGCAAAAGATTATTGTCGTTACGCGACAGAAATGATTAAGGGGTTAGAAAATGGGGTTAAGTAAGATTGAATTTGACTTATTGAGTAAACATGTTGATGGTATTGAGCCACATGGTTACTCAACTGAAGAAATAAATGAGACAGAAAAGAATCTCGAGTCTTATGGTTATGTAAGTAATAGTGCACTTACTGAAAAAGGCTTGGATGCCTTGGAACCATATAGAGTTAAGAGAGTCATCTTTTTGGCAGCTGGTTTTGGTTCAAGACTTGTTCCAATTACTTTGAACACTCCTAAGCCATTAGTAAGGGTACATGGTGAAAGAATCATTGACCATGCCCTCGATGCATGCTTGGAAGCAGGCATTAATGAAATATACATTGTCAGAGGTTATTTAAAAGAACAGTTTGATCAGTTGCTTTATAAATATCCAATGATCAAGTTCATTGATAACGATGAATACAATTCTGCCAATAACATTTCAAGTGCAATCAGAGTAAAGGATCTGTTTGAAAATGCATATGTCATTGATGCTGACAACATCGTATACAACCATAAGGTCATTAGAAAATATCAGTATTCTACCAACTTCATGGGAGTTAGGGTGAGTGAAACTGATGACTGGTATTTCAAGACAGAAAACGGTGTTATCACAGACGAACTTAAAGGCGGCTCAGGCGATGATATCTATCTTGTCATCGGAATCTCATATTGGGATGAAACAGCCGGCAAACAGCTTAAAAAAGACCTTCAGGAGGAATATGATGGTCCTGAAGGAAAGAAACTGTATTGGGAATTCGTACCAATACTTACCAGGAAAGAAAACTACACTATCAAAGTAAGAGAGTGTAACAGAGAAGATGTTATTGAAATCGATACCTTTGATGAATTAAAGGCCATCGATGAAGCATATAGAGTTTAAATAGAGTATTGCCTATTTACACATATGAAAAACAAGGAGGGGTAAATATATGGCATCAAGACCAATTAAGGTATCTGTATTCTGCGCAACAGCTTTGGCTACATCTACTTTAGCAGCCATGAAATTACAGGAAGCTCTGAAAAAGAGAGACATTATTTGTAAGACAACTACAGGTAGAATCTCTGATCTGGCATCAAATGTCAGACTTACACATCCAGATGTTGTTGTTGCAACAGCAGTAACAAAGATGGACGTAGGTCAGCCAATCTTTAATGGAATTCCATTATTAACAGGCATTGGCGTTGACGAACTTGTTGATGAGATCGTTGATTACCTGAAAAAACAAAACTTACTATAGCACTAGAGGGGGATATAAAAAATGAATATTATTAATGCTATTTCTCAGTTTATTTACAATTTAGGTGCCGTTCTGATGGTACCACTTGTAATGTTCATTCTGTCATTGGTATTTGGAATGGGCTTTAAAAAATCTTTACGTGTTGGTATCACTGTTGCCGTAGGTTTAACTGGTGTTTACCTGATTCTGGATTTCTTCATTGCCGGTATCGGTGAAGCAGCCAATATCTTAGGTGAAAAGTATGGCGGTGCCTTAACATTCGTAGATATCGGATGGAGCAGCTTCTCAGCAATCGGCTGGGCTTCTAAGATCGGTCTGATCTTCATTCCTATCGGAATCATTACAAACCTGATCATGTTAGCTCTCAACTGGACAAACCACTTATCAGTTAACATCTGGGACTACTGGGAAGCAATCGTTGGTGGTATGATCACTCAGTTATTATCAGGCAGTTTCGTTTTAGGCTTAGTTGCCGCAACTGCTTGTCATATGATCAACATCAAGGTTGGTGACTGGACAGCTGATCAGATGCAGGACTTCTTCGGTTTCCCTGGCATCGTATCATATGCTCCTGGTTACGCTGAATGGGGCTTAATCGGCAAGCCAATTGCCTGGTTAATGGACCACATTCCTGGCTTAAACAAAGTACATCTGACACCAGAGGAAATGAGTGAAAAGGTTGGTATCTTTGGTGAACCTATCTTCATCGGTTTCTTCATCGGTTTAGTAATGGGTTTAATCGCCGGCATGGATGTAACAGCTTCTTTAATGACTGGTGTAAACTTAGCTGCAGCTATGTACATTCAGCCAAAGATGATCGGTATCTTAATGGAAGGTTTAGTACCAGTTTCTGATGGTGCTAAGGAATTCTTACAGAAGCATGCACCTAACCGTAAGCTGTTCATCGGTTTGGACCCAGCTATCGGTACTGGTAACGCTACAGCTTTAGCAGTAGCAGCCTTAATGGTTCCTACCGCAATCGTATTAGCATTATTCTTACCTGGTTCAAAGGTAATGCCATTAGCCGACCTGACATTCATCGTATTCTTCTCAATGTGGGCAGCTGCAGTTAATAAGGGTGACGTATTAAAGTCATATCTTACAACTGTCATTATGACAATCTTTGCTATATATTCAAATGCCTATACAGCACCAATCATGAACCGTCTGGCTATGGATTCAGGCCTGATTTCTGAAACAGCTACAAAGGTAACTCATTTCGCTAATGGTTACTTCACACATATTCCGTTCTGTACTGTTTTAGGTCAGTTATTCGGTGGCGGTAACGTTGTAGTTGATGGAACAACAATTAATCTGGTTACCGGTATCATCTTATGTGTCATCTTATCAGCAGGATTTGCTCTCTGCTTCTTAATGACAAAGAAGAAAAAGAAGGAAAACTAATTAAAAAAAGCATTTAAATAAATAATTTAAGAGCCGTAAGGCTCTTAAGTTATGTATGTAGTATATTGGGGTAATTTATTTATGAGAAATCAAGTAGTTGAAAGCGATGTTAAGTACATCGATGAATTAATTAAGAGTGTTCTTCATAAGGAGGGATACAAGGAAATCACTAGACTGGGTGGTTTGACAAACCACTCCTACAAGGTTGTAACAAATGATGGTCAGGAATATGTCTTCAGAATTCCTGGTGAAGGAACTGAAGAGATGATTGTAAGAAGTGATGAAGAAAAGAGCACCAGACTGGCAAATAAGGTTGGCGTTGATGCTGAACTTTATTACTTCGGTTCTGATGGAACAAAGATTTCTGAATACATCAAGGGTGCTGTAACAATGACACCTGAATTAATGAGAAAACCGGAACATGTAAAACAGGTAGCTGAGATCTTCAGCAAACTGCATAACTGTGGTGAAGATACAGGTGTCCCGTTTGAAGTATTTGAAATGGCTGATCTTTATGAAAAGGTCATTTATAAGAATAATGTTTCAATGTATGATGATTATCAATTAGTTAAAAAGCAGGTTGAAGCCATAAAAAAGGAAGTAGATTCATTTGGGGTTTCAAAGAAGGTTCCATGTCATTGTGACTCATTATGTGAAAACTGGGTATTATCAGAAACCGGCAGATTATATCTGATCGACTGGGAATATTCAGGTATGAATGATGCCATGTGGGATCTGGCCGATGTATCAATAGAAGCCGATTATGACGAGAAACTGGATGATTATCTATTAAAAGAATATTTCGGCAGGGAAGCAACTGAAAATGAATTCAAGCGATTCATTGCCAATAAGATCTATCTTGATTATTTATGGACATTATGGGGTAAGACAAGAGTACCTTTTGATGGCCAGATGATGGAAGACTATGCTTATAACAGATATGTAAGATTAAAGAAGAACATCAGTAAGTATCTGGAGGGCAAGTAGCATGTTATCAGGAGTCATTGCCGGGATATTGTGGGGACTTGATACAGTAATATTGGGAGTTGCCTTAAACAGTACACCGTTCCTATCAACTGAGCAGGCAATAGCCTTAGCTCCATTTGTCAGTACATTTCTGCATGATGCATGCTCATCATTATGGATGTTACTGTACATGGGTATTAAGCAGGAGCTTGGCAAGGTTGTAAGGGCCCTTAAGACCAAAAGCGGCAAGTTTATTGTGTTAGGAGCATTATTAGGCGGCCCTATCGGAATGAGTGGTTATGTTGCCGCAATTAACTATATAGGTCCTGCTTATACCGCAATCATATCATCACTGTTTCCAGCCTTCGGGGTAGTTCTTTCCTACATTTTCCTCAAGGAAAAAATGAAGCCGGTACAGATAGTATTCTTAATGATAAGCATTATCGGTGTAATCGTGATGGGCTATACTCCAGCGGGAGTTGGTTCTAATGTTGTATTGGGATTCATCTGTGCATTATTGTGCTGTCTGGGTTGGGCAGCTGAGGCTGTAATCTGCGCATATGGTTTAAAGGATCCGGACATTACTGATGAACAGGCCTTACAGATCAGACAGTTAACAAGTGCGTTATTCTATGGCATTGTCATAATTACTGCCTTAAAAGGTTGGAACTTTACCTTGACTCTGATTCCTTCAAAGGAATTGGGAATCATCGCTACATCAGCATTATTTGGAACGGCTTCTTATGTTTTCTACTATAAGGCCATCGCCAAAATCGGTCCTTCAAAAGCCATGGCACTTAACATTACCTATGCAGCATGGTCAATCGTATTTGCCTTTATTCTGTTACATACTGTACCGGATGTTAAGAGCATTATCTGCGGTGTGATCATCGTTGTCTCATCAGTGCTTGCGGCTACAGATTTGGATAGTTTTAAAAAATAGTGTTAAATTAAGGGCTTATTAAGCCCTTTTTTCGTGTTTTTCTAGATAAATAGTGTCTAATAGTGTTAATATATAAAATGGTTTTTTATTGAATCGAGGGGTTAAAATGTTTTTATATATTGATCCAGGCACAGGGAGCATGTTATTTACGATTCTGATTGGTGTAATTGGCGCTGCCATTTACTTTTTCAGAAATCTTTTTATGAAGTTTAAGTTTTTCATCAGCGGCGGTAAGGTTGAAAAGAATGAAAACAAGATACCTTACGTCATTTACAGTGACCACAAGAGATACTGGAATGTCTTTGAACCAATCTGCGATGAGTTTGAAAAAAGAGAAATACCTCTGGTATTCTATACTTCATCTGAAGATGATCCGGCTTTAAAGAAAGACTATAAATTCGTTAAGTGTGAATTCATTGGTGAAGGTAATAAGGGCTTTGCCAAGTTAAACATGCTGAATGCCTGTATTCTTTTATCAACAACACCTGGTTTGGACGTATATCAGTGGAAACGTTCAAAAGATGTTAATTATTATGTACATATTCCACACGCTGTAGGTGACCTGACACTCTATAGATGTTTTGGTGTGGATTATTATGATGCCATCCTGACAAGCGGTGACTATCAGATCAACCAGATCAGAAGTCTGGAAAAGTTAAGAAACTTACCTGCTAAGGACATGGTAAATGTTGGCTTGCCATACATGGATGTTAATAAGAACAGACTTAATAATCTTGAACCGTTACCAAAGTCAGATAATGTAACTGTGTTAGTTGCTCCATCATGGGGCAAGAGTGCCATCTTAAGCAAGTTTGGTGACAAATTCCTTGATGCAGTATTAAAAACCGGATACAAGGTAATAGTAAGACCTCATCCACAGTCATTTACCAGTGAAAAGGAAATGATTGATGGCTTAATGAATAAGTATCCACAGATCGAATGGAACAGGGATAACGACAACTTTGAAGTATTGAGAAAGTCAGACATCATGATTTCTGATTTCTCCGGTGTCATCTTTGATTACTTCCTCATTTTCGACAGACCTGTAATGTTCGCAGATACATCATTTGATAAGGCACCATATGATGCCTGGTGGCTTGATGAGCCATTATGGAACTTCAGCATCTTACCAAAGATCGGCATGCAGCTGAAGGAAGAAGACTTCGACAACATGAAATCAGTAATTGATGAATGTTTAAATTCAACAGAACTTAAGAAGAACAGACAACAGATTTCTGACGAGTGCTGGACCAATAAGGGCGAAGGCGCAGTCAAGACTGTAGATTATCTTGTAAAGAAATATGAAGAATTGAATAAGGAGGTTGCTTAATATGTTATATACAATTATTATCAGACCTCTGGAACTGTTATTTGAATTGATCTTCTCACAGGCTATGAACATCATCAGAAAAGGTCCTGGTGTTGCCATCATAGTTTTATCACTCATCATTAACATTCTTGTCCTGCCTCTGTATAACAGAGCTGACAAGATGCAGGAAGAGGAAAACCAGAAAGCCAAGAGCCTTGAAAAGGGCATTAAGCACATTAAGGAAACATTCAGCGGTGATGAAAGAGTAATGATGCTCAATACATATTACCGTCAGAATGACTACAGTCCATTAAGTGCGTTGAAAGGTTCAATGTCATTACTGCTTGAAATACCTTTCTTCATTGCGGCTTATAACTTCCTTTCAAAACTCGAATTATTGAAGGATGCATCATTTGGCCCAATCAGAGACTTAGGTGCTCCAGATGCAATGTTTACTGTTGGCGGATTCGTTATTAATGTATTGCCTATCTTAATGACAGTTATCAATCTGATCAGTGCATCTATTTATACCAAGAACAGTCCTTTGAAGACTAAGATCCAGTTACTGGTAATGGCTTTGTTCTTCTTGGTATTCCTGTATGATTCACCAAGTGGTTTAGTATTCTACTGGACACTAAACAATGTATTCTCACTTTGTAAGAACATAGTTCTGAAGATGAAGAATCCTAAGGCATTCATGTTGATATTATGCACATTAATGTCTCCGTTAAGCGGCATCTTCTTCTTTGGCATCAGACAGGTTCAGACACCAAAGGCAAAGATGGTCTCTGTTGGTTTTATTGTATTATTCTTATTACCGTTATTGTTTAAACTGGCAAAGCCACTGTTTAAAAATAAGAAACCGTTCTATGAAAACTTTAAGTCAAACAGAAGTTTGTATGTGATCAGTGCATTACTGTTATTCGTCATCATGGGTTTACTGATACCTTCAAGTGTAATCAGTTCATCACCGGTAGAATTCGTTAACTTCAGTAATGTAGCTAACCCTAACAAGTATGTATTCAACTGTGCATTAATTGCGGCAGGTTTCTTCTTATTATGGATGTCTGTATTCTACTATCTGACAAATGACAAGTATAAGGGCATATTTGAGTATGGCTTGATTGCGGTCATTTTAGGCATAATCATCGATTACATGGTCTTCGGTAAAAACCAGAGCATGCTTAATGCTACATTGATATTTGATACAATGCCGGCACATTCAGTCACTGAATATATCGTAAACATCTTGTGCTGGGTTGCCATAATCGTAGTGGCATATCTCTTATTCAGATTTGGCCATAACGTTGTTAAATATGGCTTCATTACAGTGTTGTGTGCATTTATCATCATGACTTCAATGAATCTCATTAATACAACAAAGATTTTCAACAATACAAGCTTTGATACTCAGACAATTGAAAGTCACAAGAAAAAGTACATTTCATTAAGCAAGAATCATGAAAATGTCATCGTATTCATGTTAGACAGAGGCATGGGACCATATGTTAAGTACATTTTCCAGGAATTCCCTGACATAGCTGAAAAGTGGAAAGGCTTTACCTTCTATCCAAACAGTGTTTCATTCGGTATTGCCACTAACTTTGGCGCACCTGGTTTGTATGGCGGTTATGAATACATACCACAGGCCATGAATGAGAGAGATGACATGTTACTGCCTGATAAGCATAATGAGGCATTGAAGATGTTACCGACATTATTTGACAATAACGGATACGATGTTACGGTATTAGACCCGCCATATGCCGGTTACTCTAACCTTGGTGATTTAAAGATCTATGATGATTTACCAAATGTTAAGAAATATAACCTGAAGGGCTTCTTCTCAAATGTCTCTCAGGATAAGGAAGCCATCTTACAGAGAAATCTGTTTGTTTACAGCCTTTATAAGGCCAGCCCATTAGTATTGCAGGAATCTATTTACGATCATGGCAATTACAACAACAATGCCGTTTCAACAAGCGTAACTCAGATCATCACTGACCAGTATCACGCTACAGGCAATACTTCAACATTTAACGATAACTATTATGAAATGCTGAACATCAATAACATTACCGGTGCTAATGACAGCGACAAGGGTACATTCTTATTAATGTGCAGTGAGTTAACTCACGAACCTAACATGCTGCAGCTGCCTGAATACTTACCAGCCAGAGAAGTTGATAACAGTGCATATCCTAACTATCCTGGACAGTACGTAATTGACGGCATTGAAATGAAGATGGAAACCATCCAGCATGTCATTCACTACCAGGTAAATGTACTGGCATTCAGAATGCTGGGTGAATGGTTTGACTACCTCAGAGAACTTGGAGTCTGGGATAATACCAAGATCGTACTTGCTTCTGACCACTCAAGATATTTGAAACAGTTTGATCAGATGTATTACGCACCAAATGATGAAGACCTGAGCCATGCAATGTGCTTGTTAATGGTTAAGGACTTCAACAGTAATGAATTCAAGATCGATGATACTTTCATGACTAACGCTGATGTTCCTACTTTGGCATGTGAAGATGTAATTGAAAATCCTGTTAACCCATATACCGGCAAGGCAATCGAAAGTGCCGATAAGTCAAACGGAGTGGACATCTTCTTCTCATATGACTGGAATGTTTATACAAATAATGGCTATAAATTCCATCCGGGTCCATGGTATCATGTAAAGGGGAACGCATTCGATGGTAAGAACTGGGAATATTTAGGAGTTTGGTAAAATGTCAACTGTCAAAGAAAAACTGGTAAAAATCATCAGAGGAAACGCTGATCCTGATGACTTAAGAAAAAGAGGAGCAAAAATAGGTTCTAATGTTTTTCTGTACACCAGTAAGATTGACAAGGTGCATGCCTATCTGTTGGAGATCGGTGATAACGTTACTGTTTCCGATGCCAGAATTCTGATGCATGACGCCAGCATGAAACAGGCTACAGGCTATACAAAGATGGCAAGGGTAAAAATAGGCAATAACGTATACATTGGTGCAGACGCTATCGTCTTACCTGGTGTGACCATTGGTGATAACGTAATTGTTGGGGCCGGTGCCGTTGTTACTAAGAGTGTTGAAAGTAATTCTGTTGTAGCTGGCAATCCTGCCAGACGAATTGGCTCTTATGAAGATTTTGTTGAAAAGAACAACAAACTGATTGAATCATCAGTTAAAACGGAAAAGGCTGCACTGGAATTAAGTGATTCCGAAAAAAGTGAATTAAAGAAAAGAATTAATGATGAAGTCGGGTTTGAAAGATAACCCGACTTTTCATAAGCCAACAAGTCATAAAGCGGTTTGACTTGAAGTATTGAAAGAACATATAATTTTATTATGAATAAAGTAACTATTTTATCCTTACATTTAGCATTTGGGGGAATCGAGAAAGCAATCTGTTCCCTGGCAAACTTATTAGTCGATGACTATGAAGTAGAAATCATCAGCGAATACAAGCTTTTGGAAAAGCCTGCTTTTCCCTTGGATGAAAGGGTAAAGGTAAAATACCTGATACCTGAATTAAAGCCAAATGGAAAAGAGTTCAAGGAAGCTCTGAAAGCTTTTAAAATTGGTTCAATCATAAGAGAAGGCATCATCAGTGCCAAGGTCTTATATCTGAAGAAACACCGAATGATAGAAGCAATCAGAAACTGTGACGCTGATGTCATAATTTCTTCGCGTCTGTACTTCAATAACCTTTTAGGCAAATATGGTAAGCCAGAAACAAAAAAGGTTGGATGGGAACATAACCATTGGGAAGTTGTTAAAGGCCAACATGATAAGGTTGTCAAATCTGCCGAAAACCTTGATGTATTAGTATCATGCTCCAAGCAGATAAATGAACACTACAGTAATTACGTTAACTGCCGTTGTGTGGCGATAGGAAACATCATTGATTTCATACCTGATGAATATCCGACTCTTGAAGAGAAAAACATGATCGCTGTAGGCAGTTTAATTGAACGTAAGGGCTTTTTGGATTTAATTGACATTATGAATCAGCTTTGTAAAATGGATGCCAGATGGCATTTAAACCTGTTTGGTGACGGGGAGCAGAAACAGGATATCTTAAATAAGATAAAAGAATATGGCTTGGAGAATAATGTTACTGTTCATGGCTTTCAGAGTAAGGATGTCATAAACAGTTACTTAAGCAAGTCATCAATCTACATGATGACTTCCCACAGTGAGGCATTACCAATTGTTTTACTGGAAGCTGTAAGTTTTGGCTTGCCAATCGTGGCATATGAATGCCCAGGTGTAGATGAAATAGTTGAAGAAGGCTTGAATGGTTATATCATTGCTGGACGTGACCTTGATGATTACTGTGCAAAGACAATGAAGTTAATGAATGATACTGAACTAAGAAAGCAGTTTGGCAAACATTCCCTGGAAGTAAGTCACAGATACAGTAAGGAAATCATCAAGAGGGAATGGGAAAACCTGATAGAAAGTCTTTAGAACTTGGGGAGGATAAATGAAAAAGGTATTGTTTATTTCCTCTTCAGGAGGACACTTAAATGAAATGTTACAGTTGAAGAGCATGTTCGATAAGTATGATTTCCATATCATTACGGAGAAAGATGGCTCTACTTTATGGCTGAAAGATACTTATAAGGGCAGAGTAGATTACTTGTTAGGAGTGACCAGATCACACATGGCAACCTATATCTTGGGTGCACCTATCAATGTAGTAAAGAGCCTGTATCTATACTTCAAAATAAAGCCACAGTACATTGTTACAACAGGTGTACACACAGCTGTGCCAATGTGTCTGTTTGGCCATTTCTTTGGCAGTAAGGTTATTTACGTTGACAGTTTTGCCAACATACATTCAAAAAATATTACAGGACGTATTTTATATAAGTATACAGATTTATTCATTGTACAGTGGGAGAGCATGCTGGAGTTATATCCAAAGGCAGTAAATGGAGGTTGGATCTACTAATGGTATTTGTAACAGTAGGAACACAGGACAAGCAGTTCTTAAGATTACTTCAGGCAGTAGACAAGGCCATTGAAGATGGCTTTATTAATGAAGAAGTAATCGTTCAGGCTGGCTGTAATGAATATGAATCCAGGAACATGAAGATTTTAAAGATGCTGTCCCAACAGGAGTTTGAAAAGTACATCAATGACTGTTCACTACTTATTACTCATGGTGGTGTTGGGAGTATCATGTCTGGCTTAAAGGCAGGCAAGAAGGTAATTGCGGCTGCCAGATTAGCCAAATACCATGAAGCAGAAAGAGATCACCAGGAAGAAATCATTAAGAAGTTTGAAAACGATGGCAACATCTTAGGAGCTCTTGATCTCGATAAGCTTGGTGAAGTAATAGAAAAAAGCAAAACATTTGAACCAAAGCCATATGTAAGTAATACGGCTAACATGGTTAAACTAATAGAGGATTTCATAGAGAATAACTGATTATGATAAAAGTAAGTGTAATTGTACCGGTATATAACGCAGAAAAGTATCTGAGAAAGTGCTTGGATTCTTTGTTATGCCAGAGTCTGAAAGAGGTTGAAGTCATAGCGGTAAATGACGGCAGTCCAGATAACTGCATGAACATACTTGATGAGTATCAGAAGAAATATCCTCAGTTAAAAGTTATTGATAATGTAGTAAACAAGGGCATTGGCTATTCCAGAAACATTGGCATTGAAGCAGCGGAAGGTGAATATCTTACTTTTGTAGACAGCGATGACTATGTAAGTGAAGAGTATTGCGAAAGGTTTTATGAGTTTGCCAGAGATAATGAACTGGACTTCATTACCGCAAACATGTATCTGGAAAAGCCGGAAGGGCTGGTATCAACCAGATACAGCACCTTTGAACCAGCAACCCTGGAAGAAAACCCTGAAATAATTACCAAGGTTTCATTTGGCCCTTGCGGTAAAATGTTTAAGACAGAAATCATCAAGGAACACGAAATAAAGTTTGAGGAAAAGCTGAAGTATGAAGATCTGCCGTTTGTGGCCAAGGCCATTAAACACAGTAAGTGTGGCTTTCTGGAAGGAAACTATTATTACTATGTAATACATGAAAGCAGCCAGACTACAACTTCAACTAGAAGAAACTTTGACATATTTAAGATTCTTGATATTGTTAACCGCTACTATCAGTTTAAGCCATATGATGAAATAGAAGGCATAAATGTTATGAATGTAATCTGGCAGATCTACATGTTAAGAGATACCAAGGACACCAGATTAAGAAATGAGTTCATTTCAAAGGGCTTTGATTATCTTGATATTAATTTCCCTAACTGGCGCAGAAACAAGTATTTCAAGCGTGATGAAACAACATTAACACACTTTATAAGGAGCCATAAGCTGGTTTCAATGATATACTATACTATGTGGAATAAGATGAATAAGTGAGGTAATAAACATGAGTATTTTTGTTACAGGATGTACAGGCTACATTGGCAGCCACACATGTGTTGAATTAATGAATGCAGGCTATGAAGTTGTTGGCTTGGACAACTTCAGTAATTCAAAGCCAGAGGTTTTATATGCAATTAAGCAGTTAACTGGCAAGGAAGTAAAGTTCTATGAAGGCAACATGCTTGACGGTGACTTGTTGAGAAAAATTTTTGATGAGAATAAGGATATCAACATGGTCGTTGACTTCGCCGCTTTCAAGGCTGTTGGTGACAGTGTTCAGAAGCCTGTTGAATATTACATTAATAATGTTTCAAGTGTTCTGACATTATTAAGTGTCATGAAGGAAAAGAATGTTAAGTCATTGGTATTCAGTTCAAGTGCAACTGTATACGGTGACCCTGAAACAGTACCAATCACCGAAGAAAGCCCAATCGGCGGTACCACAAATCCTTATGGAACCAGCAAGTTGTTTGTAGAAATGATCTTAAAGGATCTCTGCAAGGCAGATAAGGATTTCAAGGTATGTGTATTCAGATACTTCAATCCTATTGGTGCTCATCAGAGTGGCTTATTAGGCGAAGATCCTAATGGCATTCCAGCTAACTTAGTACCATACATTGCCAAGGTAGCTACAGGCGAACTGGAACACTTGAACGTTTGGGGTAATGACTATGATACACCAGATGGAACAGGTGTCAGAGACTACATTCACATCGTTGACTTAGCAAAGGCTCATGTTAACGGTGTTAAGAAACTGGAAGCTTCAGAAGGTGGCTTACAGGTTTATAACTTAGGCACCGGTACAGGCTATAGCGTATTGGATATCGTTCATGCCTATGAAAAGGCAAACGGCATTAAGATTCCATATGTCATCGGACCAAGAAGACCTGGTGATATCGCCGAATGCTACGCAGATCCAACTAAGGCTAAAAATGAATTAGGTTGGACTGCAGAGTTAAATCTGGAGGATATGTGCAGAGATTCATATAACTTTGCATTTAAGAAGAAATAAGCATGGGAAAAAGAGAATTACTAATAAAGGCATTTAGAAAAATGCCTTTAAATAACATTATTATCTTAGAAAGCTCACCGGATTATTCAGACAGTGCATATGCATTATTTGAATACTTTCTGAGCAAGGGAGTTAATAAGAAATATAAGATAGTCTGGTATCTGAATAAGAATTTTACTGATTATCCAAAATATCATAATGTTGAATATGTTTACAGACACAGTGATGACAGGGCCAGTGTATTAAAGAGATTGTATTATGAAAACACGGCCAAGTTCATCTTTGACGGTAATGTATTCATTTATAAGCAGAGAAAAGACCAGGTAAGAATACATCTGACACATGGTGACCCTTATAAGGTTGCCTATGAATATACATCACTGATTGGTGATGCCAATGGAATACTTACATCATCTTCTTACTTCATAGATTTCTATACCTGGTGTACAAAGTGCAAGAAAGAAGAAGTTCTTCCTTTAGGCTTACCAAGAAATACCGTCTTTAATGAGAACAGACCATATGACAAGAACACAATCATATGGATGCCGACCTACAGAAAACACAGCAACGGTTACGGCATGGAAGAAGCCTTTGGTAATTTCTTCAATGGCATGCCAGCCGTTCATTCTGAGGAAGAGTTCAATGCCTTGATTAAGACATTAAAGGAAAAAAATGTAACACTTTATTATCGTGCTCACCCGGCACAGGACATGAGTGATTTCAAATTAAAGAAGTATGATAACTTTGTCATAGCTGATGATGACTTCTTAAGAAGTATGAATATTAAGCTATACGATTTCATAGCAGGATGTGGCGGTCTGATTACAGACTACTCATCCATCTATAATGATTTCCTATTGACTGGCAGACCTATTGGACTTACTGTTGAAGACTATGTTGCCTATAAGGAAAAGTTTGACATAGTCTTTGAAGAACCTAAGGAATTCGTCAAGGGAGATTACATTTATAACAATGATGAACTGTGCAAGTTCATAAGAAACTTCGCAGACGGCATTGATGCTAGCAAGCAGGAACGTCTGGAAGCCAACGCCAAGCTGCATGACTTGGTTGATTGTAATTATTCTGAGGTATTGTATAATTACATGGTTGAAAAATACAAATTATAAAAAAAGGTAATAAAAAGTGGATCAGAACTTTGGTAAGAAAGTAGTAACAGGAATAAGTTGGCAGTTTGCTGAAAGAATAATGGCTAGCGCTGTCACTTTTATCGTGTCTGTCATTTTATCCAGAATTCTTGATCCTGGTGATTATGGTGTAATAGCCATATTAATGGTGTTTATCGCTATAGCGGATGTTTTCATTACTGCCAGCTTTAATACATCTTTAATTCAGAAAAAAGATACTGATGAAGTTGATTATTCATCAGTATTCTGGTTCTGTCTGGTATTCTCAATCTTTATATATTTCATACTGTTTATAACAGCTCCGTTTATTTCTGACTTTTACCATCAGGAAATATTAAGCCCTCTGTTAAGAATCCTTGGCTTAAAAGTAATAATCTCAAGTCTTAACTCGGTTCAAAGAGCTTATGTTCAGAAAAACATGATGTTTAAGAAGTTCTTCTTCTCAACACTCATTGGAACATTGATTTCAGC
>JAFRLB010000008.1 GCA_017431405.1 Erysipelotrichaceae bacterium
ATCGATTCTTGGCGTCTAAATCATATGTGATAGTTTTCTGCTATTTATCTGCTAAATATCATATAGGTCTTTGAGAGTTATCAAGGTTACCTCTCCCCTTTCTTGGGCATCAAGAAGAGACTGAGTAAATCCTGACTTTGAGAAAGCATAATAGTGACAGGTGTCATTATTGGTAGTGAAAGCGGAACTGTAATCTTTTATCAGTTCTAATTCATCCAACCCAATTTTCTTATTAGTGTATTTACATGAGCCAATCAGGTATTCATACCCTATTGTATTGTTTTCTTTTGGAGCCAATGCAACGATATCCAACTCAATTTCCTTTTTCAAAGCATAATGCGTTCCCCACCATTTTCCGATTTCACTGAACACAAATGGAAGTGAATCCATATTTCTCAGAAGATACTGTCTGCATATGTCTTCAAAAACAAAACCCATATAATCAGAAAGATAACTGCCTACCGCCTTATCATAAACCAGCTGCATTTTATCAGCACTGATGACTGAAATATTAGCAGGTACGAATCTGTACCAGAAACGGAAGAAGTTATCAGAAATACGGTAAATAACCCTTCTGGAATTCTTATTGACAATTGGTTCTGCTTTCTCTACTATGCCCAATTCCATAAGAGGCTTAATGTATTTCATACAGTTATTGCTTTCCATCCCTACCTTTGCGGCTATTTCGTTTAGTTTAGTAGCGCCGTTGGCGATAGCTGTAATAATCGAATTATAAACAGCAAGTTCTCTCAGCTCCTGTTTGAGCAGATTATCAGGCTCCTCATAAAGATAAGATGAAGTATCAAAGAAATTCTCCAGCAAAGCTGATTTGACAGTGGTTTTTACATCAAGTTTATTGATGTAATGCGGAATGCCTCCTGTAATACCGTAAATCAGAGCACTGTCTTCTTCACCAAGATCAGGATTCATTTTTCTGGAGTCATAATAGTCCAATGGCTGAATATGAAACTGAGCTGTTCTTCTTCCAAACAAAGGACTCTTTTCACTTAGCACTTCTTTTTCCATAAAACTGATAGATGAACCGCATACTATGAAAAACAATTTTGTATTTTTCCATTGGTAATCCAACAGGTGCTGTAATCTTGAAGTTATCGATTCATCGGCTTTTGCCAGATATGGCAATTCATCAATGACAAATGCAACCCTTTCATTTTGAGCAATTCTTCCTATTTCATTGAAGGCTGCATCAAAAGATCCGAATACCGGATTCTCAGTTGCATCAGGATAACTGTACAGATAGATAGCTTTAGACAGCATCTCCAGATTATCTTTGGCATTGGCGTTGATTGCTGAAAAATAGATTACCGGTTTGTCTTTTACAAACTCATTAATCAACGCTGTTTTGCCTACCCTTCTTCTGCCATAAACCACAATAAACTCCATGGTATCTGACTGATATCTTCTATTCAGCTTATCCAGTTCTTTTTCTCTTGCAACAAACATATTAATATACCCTTCTTTCAGGGAATCGTGTTTCCCTGAATTACGATTCTATTATATTCTTGGTGGATTAGTTTTTCAAGCATTTAATTGTTGTCATTTTTATGAGGTAAATTGAGCATAGTTTTGACAAAATGCCCTTTTTCTCTATTTCAGATGATTAAATGCTATTTCTGAGATGCTGTAATGCCTTTACTGCAGCAACCGCATGATTACCCCAGTGAGCATGATGTAGCAGTTTCCATTCAAATACAGCGTTGTTAATGAACCCTGCTTCATAATCGCAGATACCTTCCAAAAGATCATCTCTGATGTCAGACAGATCATCCAGCAGGTCACCGCATATCGGTTCTTCTTCTGTGAATGGATCGAAGATCTCCCAATATGTAGTTGGCAGTTCTATTCTGACAGGATTAGGTTTTTCTCCCTTTACAGGATCGTTATCATCAGGCTCTACATCCGGTAACAACAATCCCTTGGCAAAGGAATCCAGCATCAGATACATCAGCTCTTCGACATTTTCGTTTGTGATAACGTTATTGCTGACGAAAGCGCAGTTTTTTTTGGCAGATTCATAAAACTCTGTTATTTCTTTTGTTGCCATATCCATATCATGCCTCCAACTCGAACTTGATCTTGTCCTTGAACTCAGGATGTTCCTGCATTGCCTGAATGATCATGTCTGCATGTGCCAGGTCATAATAGTATACCGGCTGCTTTCTCTTGATTGCCTGCCTGATCTGCGCCAGTTCACGCATGTAGCTGGCAAATCTCTGCTTCTTGCGGTTTTCTTCAGTATCAGAGATATCTACTTCCTGTACCTTAGGCAATTCAAAGTCCGGTTTCTCAGTAATCAGATCCTTTAACGCCCTGTCTACTCTTACCCTCTTCTGCCTTTGATTAGCCTTGGCATATACTTCTCTGATCATTTCAGAGTCCTGATGTCCAAAGTAATCATGGGCTTCTTCAGCTGATATATGTTTCACGTCACACAGGAAATGAGCACAGCCATGTCTGAACATCTGACAGTCAAGTTTCTTCATTTCAAGTTTCTCAGTAACTTTATCCAGTTCTCTTAAGGCATTAGCCTGCCTCTGATAACCAACCTTTTCCTTAGGGTCTCTGGCATTAATGTTAGGGAATACGAACATGTTATCCATCTTCTTCTCTGATACATTGAACTCATATTTATAAGCGTATTTATAATCCACCAGGATCTGTTTATAGTATGCCCAGATGGTTATTTCTCTTTCACTGTTACTGTTCTTTAAAGCCAGGTTATTGGCCTTCAGACGTCTCATAACATTCTCTCTGGACTCTTTATGATTTATGGCATTGACAACATAGATAACACCGGTACCGTAATCACCGCCGTCAAAGTCGATATTCTTCCATTGGAGAGCGATCAGTTCTCCAACTCTCATACCGGTAAAGTAAAGAGTTGTCCAGAAAGTATACCAGTACAGATTAGTAAATTCACCGATCTTATCCTTATCGGTCCCCTTGCCCCTGTAGTAATCCATCAGCTTTCTGAGATCTTCGAATTCCGGATAGTTCCTGTCATTTCTTCTTCCAACTTCAAGTCTTTTAGTCTTGACAAACAGAATGGCATTCTCGTTAAGAATAGCCTGTTCAGCATTGATATATCCCTTCAACTGCAGATAACGGTTGAACTTCTTCACTACTCCCTTATACTTCTTTACGGTGGCTCCAGAGAGGTTCTTATGGCCTTTTACCGGGGAGTTAATATAATCGATCCACTTACTCCAATCTTCTGTCTTAAGCTCTTTAACAGCCTTATCCTTCATGCCTGGATCAAAGTAATTCTTTAATCCGGAAGCATTATCAAAGTTATTCCTGTCACCGGAGATCTTGACATTGGCATCACGATGAGAAAGCTTGCTTAATTCTTCCAGCCATTCTTCGTAGATGTCGTAAACAGTTCTCTTTCTGTTTTCTTTTTCTACATACTGGCCTTCAGCAATTATTTCCTTAGCTTCATCTTCACATTCATCGATAGTCCAGTGCCACTTGGTAGTTGTATCAACTTTTTTGCCTTCAGCATTAACATAGCGAACTTTTTTACGGAATCTCCACTCTTTTACGTCTTCTTTCCACTCTTTCTGATATCTTGGCGGTATGTTTCTAGGCAACCTTTTCATATTTGACCCCCTTGACCCCACTAATAAGCATTATGTACCGTTTTCTGAGATCATAATCAGTATTATCGGTATCGATTTGACCCCACTTTGACCCCATTATACACCATTTTTGGCGGCATGGAAGAGAAACAGCCATTTTGACCCCAAAATTTGACCCCACGATATTGTTATTTTCACGAATTAAGTTTGATCTCATTTTCAATATTGAAAAATATTCAAAAGTGCCAAAAACCCTTATAAATACGTCACTTTTTGCACTTTATAGGTACAAAAAAAGCCTCCTTTTGGAAGCCTTGATTTTCATATGGTGGAGCATAGGGGGTTCGAACCCCTGACCTCCTGCGTGCAAGGCAGGCGCTCTCCCAGCTAAGCTAATGCCCCATTTGTACATGGTGGGCCTGAATGGACTTGAACCAACGACCTCGCCCTTATCAGGGGCGCGCTCTAACCACCTGAGCTACAGGCCCAACACCAAATGCTTAATTATCTTATCATTTAATAAGCAGTATGTCAAACACATTTTTGTTAAAAAATACTTTTTTTATAACTATTTTATTTCAACATTTTAAACTGCATAATATAATAATTTTATGAAAAGATATTATGTCATTTTTACCGGTAGAGTTCAGGGTGTTGGGTTCAGATGGACTGTATTATCCTTAGCCCAGAGATATAATTACAGTGGCTGGATCAGGAACATGTACAATGGAAATGTTGACATGGAAATACAGGGAGACAACCTTAACATCCATTCATTTATTCAGGAAATCAATAAGCATGCCAGGTGGGCAATGATTGATGACTACAGCATCAAGGAGTTGCCTGTCGAAGAACATGAATATGGCTTTGATGTCAAAGGATACTATTAACCCGCTGTTTGTGAAGTGAACCCCTCCATTAGGTTTTGTCCTAATTTCGGGGTTCACTTCATCGATACAGCGGGTTATTCTTATTTATTCTTTTCTACAAAAGCAGCTACCTGCTCTTCAAGTACATCTAATGGACATTCACCGGCATCAAGGATCATCTTGTTATAAGCCTTGAAATCGAACTTCTTACCAAGAGTATCTTTTGTATCTGTGTACATCTTCCACATCTTATACAAGCCAACTGAGTATGGTAAGAACATGCCAGGATCACCGATTACAGTATCATAAATAGCTTCTGCATTTTCTCTGGCGGCACTTTCATAGAAGTATTGAGAGAAGTAGTCTGTAAGATCATCAACACTCCAGCCGTTATAGTGGATCTGTAAGTCAGCGTAGGCGTACATGCAATATGAGAAGATGTTGTTATACTGCATGTATTCTACTTCCTTCTTATTGTTGAGGAAATAATTGTAAGCGTATGTTTCAACATACTGTGCCCAGCCTTCAGCGTAGCCTAAGAAACTCATTACATATCTGTATTCGTTATCAGGATGGTTAGTGAAGTAATATGTATTCTGATACAAGTGTCCAGGATATCCTTCATGGGCAAGGGTAATGCACATGCCATTTGGATCTGCATCTGAGAATGCCGGATTTACCTTAACAACGTTCTTCTTCAGATTGTCGATAGGAGCAATCAGATAATAAGCAGATACATTTGGTGAGGTAATGCTTGGATCCAGGAAATCAATTGTATATTCAACATCAGGATACTGTGGGAAGTCATTGGTCATCTTTCCCTTAATGTGTTCCAGGATCTTATATGGATCATCGAAGCCATAATCCTCAGTCAGTTCAACTTCATTCATGACATCAAGAATACCAAGAATGTTTTCATAGATGGCTGTATCCATTAAGTCAATGAGTTCATCAATTGATGCTACGGTACTTGCCTTGCTTCTTACTATCAGCTTGTATAAATCAGCGCCGTCATCGCCATATTCGCATAATCTGCCACTGTATGTACCTGTTCCCTTCAGACTCTGATAATAATCAATTATCTTCTGGTAGGCAGGAATGAGCACTTCCTTTACAGCCTTTTCAACCTGTGCCTTGTATTCAGCGGCACCAGCATTGTTGATCTTATCGATCTTAGCATTGATGATTTTAATTACTTCATTATTATCATAATTGGCAATGAAGGTCTGACAGCCTTCAATTACCTGGTCAATGACTGAGTCTGGCTGAATGATGCCCTTTGAAGCCTGTTCCTTTGTATAATCAATACCCTGAGTAATGTATCTGTCGGAATCATTTAAAAGTGTAATGATATCCTTAATATCCTGCTCATTTCTGATGTCAAGTTCAGTATAAATAGTCTGCAGGTTATTGTTTATGCCTGAATTTGGTGTAAAGGCAAAGGTATAATCATTTTCAAAATCATTGAATTCCTGCATGAGCTGGAAATAGAATTCCATGCTCTTATAAGCAATCTGCTGATCACTGGTTAACTTGGTTACATCATATTTCTTAAGTTCAGCCAGTCTGTCAGCGTAAGTAGTATCATCTTCTTCAGTTTCAATATCACCAAGGGTTACTTCGACATCCTTGATGCCTAAGGCACTTGGATCTTCCAAACTGAAACGCATGTCAGAATAGTCAGATGAAATATCTTCAATGAACCAGCTCTTCTGTAATTCATGGAATTCCTTCTGAACATCAGTTTCAATTGGTTCAGGATCAACTGAAGGCTCAGGATCTTTCTTAGTACAGCCAAATGAACTCAAGACCATCATTACTGATAGCAGAGCTATTAATATTTTTTTCATAAACTTACCTCTAAAAAAAGTAGCGAAAATCCGCTACTCTTCAATTTCTTTTTCTTCGACTTCTTCAGTCTCTAATTCGATTAGCTTTTTTTCTTCCTCATCTGCATCAAGGATATCTTTTACCACTTTTACACCTAAAGCTGCGATAGCGGTAGCTACAGCCGTTCCAAATAGTCTCTTAAACACGATAAAGTCCTCCTTTAATATCATTATTATATTATCATATTTATTATTTATATAGCAAATCCTAATTTAAACGCTTTCAGGCTCATTTAAGCGGTATCGTACCACTTCTTTGATAAGAGCCTGAATGACTGCCATTGCCGGTACGCCAAACAACAAGCCGACTACGCCAAACAGAGACCCAAACATCGTTACGGCACATAATACCCAGATTGGCGGTAAGCCTACTGAAGAGCCGACGACATTAGGATAAATGAAGTTGTTTTCGATCTGCTGAACTACTTCAAACAGAACGATGAATACCAGCATTCTGGTAAGAGAAGTATCCGCAAAGATCAGTATTGCCCCAAATACCAGAGCTATTGCGGCACCGAAATATGGTATGATGCTGGTTATGCCGATCAGAACGCTTATCAACAAGGCGTATGGCATGCCGGCGATGCTCAGTACAACGAAGAATATGGAGCCTAATATCATCATTTCCGTTAACTGTCCGGTAATAAAATCACCGAATATGGTATTAACCTTATGATAGATGTAGTTCATGATGTAATACATTCTTTCTGACAAGAATGCTCTTGATACATTCTTAACCTGCATCTTGAAGGTTTCCTTGGAAAGTAACAGATAGACGCTTAATACGATTGCTAAGAAAATGTCTACGATTACACCGATGATCCTTACTGCGCTGTTACCAATGTCACTTACGACACCAAAGTCAAGTGAGGCCAGCCAGTCAAGGAAACTCTGGCTATCCTTTAATGGAATGAAGCTTTCAATTATGCTCTTTAAGCCTGATAATAAATCACTGTCTATCATGGCCGTAGAGATCTGATAATCAAGGCCGGCATTCTTCAGCAGATTATTGATGACTTCGATTACGGTAGCCAGGTACTTGCCGATGTTATTTGACAACATGGTAATACTGTCGACCAGCTGAGGCACGATAATCGATAAAATGATGACGATCAATAACAGTGCTCCCAAGTAAGTAGAAACAACGGCGACAGGTCTTATCCACTTCTTTCTTTCTCCATTTGTCCTCTTCATTAAAAACTTTTCCACTTTCTTCATTGGAATGTTAAGAATGAAGGCGATCACGATGCCGACAAGTAATGGTGATATGGCACTGATGACTGTGGCTATTCCCTTTACTATTAATTCTCTCTCCAGAACGATCAGGGTTCCTAACAGGACTATTCCTACGGTAACCGCAACCTTCTTGGTATATGTCTTTAAATCATTTTTCATTTGATTTCCTCTTCGCGCTGGTATGTATTTAATATGCTTATCAGTTCCTCAGCTGTATTTGCGATGTGGCACAGTTCCAGTCCAAGCGTACTGATGAAGCCCTCATCATGAGCCTGATTAATGAACTGCCATAACTTATCGTAATAACCGTCAATGTTAAAGAGTATCAAAGGTTTACGGTAATAGCCAAGCTGACTCTGGGCATATACTTCAAACAGTTCATCAAATGTTCCTATTCCACCTGGAGCTGCGACGAATATGTCCGAAAGATCAAGCATAAGCTGTTTTCTCTCAATAAGATCCTTGGTCAGATACAGTTCATCAAAGCGCTCGTAAAGTATGCCGTCTTCATTGAAGATGAAAGGACTGATGCTGATGATGTAGCCATTGCCCTTACTGACGCCTCTGGCTGCCGCACCCATTAAGCCGTGAGCACCACCGCCAAAAACCATGCTGTGACCACTACGGCCCAGTAATTCACCAAGCTTTTCCGTTTCACTGATGTAAACAGGTTTAATCCTGTCACTGCTGGCACCGAAAACACATACTTTCATACTTTTACCTACCTACGAAAAATTATACTAAATCAAAAAAAATAAATAAACATTTTGTCTTGATTTCCCAATTATATTGTGCTATATTATTTTCGCTGCCTAAATAGCTCAGTCGGTAGAGCAATCGGCTGTTAACCGATCGGTCATAGGTTCGAGTCCTATTTTAGGCGCCATTGAAAAAACAGTAAGCAGGTAACTGCTTACTTTTTTTGTTCCTAAGACAAATAAAAAAACGGAATTGATCCGTTTGTCATACTTATTTCTTGATGTCAGCGTGTAACAGATGAAACAGTGTTCCCATTAATGCGGTTAAACCGTCAACGACTATCATGGTTACTATGGATATCGTATTAAGTTTAAATGGAGCAGTCAGATAAACTATGATATCACCAAGAGCACACAGGCCAAACAGAATGACCGGGAAACTCCAGTAATAAGGATAGGTGAAGAAGTTCATAACAAAACCGGCCAGCATCGCAAGTCCAGGTACCAGCAACAGTACCAGGGAAATGTTTCTCACTGTGTCGGTTCCATTTGTTTCAAGCATAATTCCAAACACTATAAGTATGAATGCCATCATCAGCTGTAAAGCATTAGTTCCAAAATCCTTTTTCTTCATGCAATCATAATAAACTGATTTATTGTTATATGCAAACATAAATGATAAAATTTGCTCATGAATTCATTCATATATAATCCCTGGCATGGCTGCCATAAATACTCGGAAGGATGCGTAAACTGCTACGTTTACCGTCGTGATGAATCAATCGGCAAAGATGCCAGTATCGTTACCAGAACTTCATCCTTTAATGCTCTGAAGTCCAGAAACCGCAAGGGCGAATACAGGCTCCCTTCAGGAACCCATGTTTTCTGCTGCATGACTTCTGACTTTTTCATTGAGGAGGCAGACGAATGGGGTGAAGAAGTATGGAAAATGATAAGGGAAAGAAGTGATCTTACCTTCACCATCATCACCAAAAGAATAACAAGATTCATGGATTGTGTTCCTGATGACTGGAATGATGGCTACGACAACGTATGTATCTGCTGTACGATGGAAAACCAGCGTCAGGCAGATCTCAGGCTTCCACTGCTTTTAAGTTTGCCAATTAAGCACAAGGAGATCATATGTGAGCCATTGTTAGGGCCAATCGACTTTAAGGGAAGACTCGATGATTCAATTGAAGAAATAACCTGCGGTGGGGAAAGCGGAAACAGAGCCAGATTATGTGACTATGACTGGATATTGGACATCCGCAGACAGTGTATTGAAAGTAATATTTCATTCTATTTCAAGCAGACAGGAGCCAATTTCAGGAAAGGAAACACTGTTTATAAAATAGAACGCTACAATCAGATGAAACAGGCCAGAAAAGCCAATATCAATTATGTCAGACAGTTTAAAACAAAATCGTAGTATGTTAGAATATTTTGGCTGAAAGAGGTTATTTATGACAAAAGCTATCACATTTGAAGTAACACATGTATGTAAACAGACCGGAGCCAGAACCGGCTTACTGCACACTCCTCATGGAACAGTTGAAACACCGATGTTCATGCCGGTAGGAACTGCCGCAACGGTAAAGTTCATTTCCCCGGAAGAGCTGTACGACATGCATGCCGGTGTAGTATTGGCAAACACCTATCACTGCTGGTTGAGACCTGGTGAAAATGTTGTCGCAGCTGCCGGAGGCTTACAGAAATTCATGCACCTTGACCGTCCGATGTTAACAGACTGCGGCGGTTTCCAGGTATTCTCATTGGCTGACAGAAGAAAGATCAAGGAAGAAGGCGTAACCTTCAAGAGTCATCTTGACGGTTCAACATTATTCCTTTCACCTGAAAAATCAATTGAGATCCAGAATAAGCTTGGAGCTGACATCATCATGAGTTTTGATGAATGTCCGCCATACCCGGCAACCAGAGAATACATGCAGGACAGTGTTGACCGTACCTTAAGATGGGCGCAAAGATGCATAAACACTCACTCCAGAGTTGGTGAACAGGGACTGTTCGGCATTGTTCAGGGTGGTGAATTTGAGGACATCAGAAGATACTGTGCCCGTGAATTAGTAAAAATGGATGCTTTTGAAGGATATGCCATTGGTGGAACCTCGGTAGGTGAAACCAAGGAAACAATGTATAAGATGATCGACTACTCCTTGGCTGAACTGCCAAAGGAAAGCGTCAAGTATCTGATGGGTGTAGGAAGCTATGACTCCTTACTTGAAGGAATCATGCGTAACGTTGACATGTTTGACTGTGTATTGCCAACCAGAATTGCCAGACACGGTACATTAATGACCTCTCAGGGCCGTCTTACCATCAAGAAACAGGAATATGAGTATGACTTTGGTCCGCTTGATCCAGAGTGCGACTGCTACACCTGTAAGAACTATTCCCGTGCCTACCTCAGACATCTGTTCAGATGTAATGAAGGCTTGGGTGCAAGATTACTGTCCATCCATAACCTGCGTTTCCTGATAAAGTTAATGGAAGATGCAAGACAGGCAATCAAGGAAGACAGATTCGGTGATTTCAAGGATGCCTTCTTCAAGAGACATAACCTTAACGCCATAGATTCAAGAGGTTTTTAATGAGAACAGAAGATTTTGATTTTGAACTGCCTCAGCGCCTGATAGCTCAGACTCCGCTTAAGGACCGCAGCTCTTCAAGACTGCTGGTAGTAAATAGAAAAGAAAAGACATTTGAAGATCATCATTTCAATGAAATAATTGATTTTCTGCGTCCTGATGACATCATTGTAAGAAACAATACCAGAGTAATACCTGCCCGTCTGTTTGGCGTAAAGGAAGTAACGGGTGCTCATGTTGAGGTACTGTTACTAAGAGATACGGGTAATGATGTCTGGGAAACCTTGGTCGGTAACGCAAAGGTCGTCAAGCCTGGAACAGTCATTGATTTTGGTGACGGCATCCTAAAGGCTGAATTCGTTGAATACGGTGAAAACGGCGTCAGATATCTGAAGATGAAGTATGACGGAATCTTCATGGAAGTACTGGATAAATTAGGTGAAGTTCCATTACCGCCATACATCAAGGAAAAGCTTTCTGACCCGGAAAGATATCAGACAGTCTATTCAAAAATTGAAGGCAGTGCCGCTGCACCAACAGCCGGTCTGCACTTTACAAATGAGCTGATAAAGAAGATTGAAGAAAATGGCTGCAAGTTTGTGGACATTACCTTACACATTGGTTTGGGTACATTCAGGCCGGTACAGGTTGATGACATAAATGACCACCACATGCACTCAGAACATTATGAGATTTCCAAGGAAGCAGCCGAAATACTGACAAATGCCAGAAACAATGGTCAGAGGATCATCTGTGTTGGTACGACATCAGTAAGAACACTTGAATCAGTCTGGCAGAAATATGGCTGTTACAAGGCTGTAACTGATGAAACAGACATCTTCATTTATCCAGGTTATGAATTCAAGGCCGTTGATGCCATGATTACTAATTTCCACTTGCCAAAGTCAACGCTCATCATGATGATTTCAGCCTTTGGCGGCAAGGATCTGATCTGGCAGGCCTACCATCATGCAATTGAGGAGGAATATCGCTTTTTCTCATTTGGCGACAGCATGTTTATCATATGAAAGAACAGAGTAAGAAATACTATTACAATCTGCAGTTAGAGGAAGTGGAAAGAATAAAGGCCTCTGGTAAGAGACCTGCTTTACTGATGCATACCTGCTGCGCAGTCTGTGCCTGTTATCCTATCGGCTATCTGGCAGAAGTATTTGATCTTACTCTTTTTTATTACAACGATAACATTTATCCGGAAAGCGAATATGAAAAAAGATATCAGGAACTAAGACGCTACGTTGATATCTACAATAACAATTCAGGTAATGACGTAAAACTCATCAAGTGCCCTTATAACGGCAAGGAATACATGCAGAAGATGTTGCCGTATAAGGATTCCCCGGAAGGCGGGGAAAGATGCACGGTCTGTTTTGACTTACGCATGGATAAGGGCATGCAATACGCTGAAGAAAACCACTATGATTACTTCACTACCGTCATGACCGTTTCAAGACAGAAGGATTCAAAGAAACTGAACCAGATTGGTGAACAGTTACAGAAAAAATATCCTGGAGTTAAATACTTCTATTCTGACTTCAAGAAAAACGGCGGCCTGGAAAAAGGCGCCGAATTAGTTAAGCAATACGACATCTACCGTCAGAATTACTGCGGTTGCGTATACAGCTATAATGAAATGTTACAGCGAGCCAAAGCTGACTATAAGCAGGCTTCGGAATAGACATCTTCAGGAATGCCGATGTCACATACTATTATCTTTCCACAGTATTCTGGTCCCTGGTCATTGACCATACCAGTTTTTATTTTGCCGAATGTCACGGTAACATCAGCCTTCAAGCCAATTCCCATGATCTGGCCATTATCACCATTTAAGCCGCTGGGTACATCTATGGCTACCTTCCTGCTTGGATAATAATTTAACTTTTCTATTACCTCTGCGTAGATTCCTTCAACATCTCTCTTTAGTCCTATGCCAAACAAGCCATCCACGAGGATGTCATGGTCAGGTATTTCAGTCTCATTGTAGTTAATGACCGCCTTCAATTCATTAAGTAATGAAAGCTGATGTCTGAATTCCCAGGTGGCCTTATCAAGATTACCGATTATTAAAGTTTCTGCTTCATAGCCCTCATTGATCAACAGTCTGGCCACACAAAGTCCATCTGCCCCATTATTGCCTACTGAACTTATTACCTGAACCTTACCTTCATAATGTTCAGAAATGTATTCAGCGACGGCTCTTGAAGCATTCTCCATCAGCCATAAGGAATCAATGCCTCTTTCTTCAATGGCAATGATGTCGGCCTTCTTACTCTGGGAAGCTGTAAGATATTCAATCATAAAAAGGAGTAGGCTAACCTACTCTACTCCTTTCAAACTCTGAGTTTCTTCAATTTCCGTGATCATATCAACGCGCCTCTGATGTCTGCCTCCTTCATATTCAGCGTTCAGCCATTCATCAACGATGTTCTTGGCTACTTCAATGCCGACGACTCTTGCTCCAAAGGCAATGATGTTGGCATTATTGTGCATCTTGGTTAATCTGGCACTGTATGGTTCAGAAACTACGGCTGCTCTGATTCCCTTTACCTTATTGGCTGCTAATGAAATTCCGATGCCTGTACCGCAGATACAGATACCACAGTCAACTTCGCCATTAACGATGGCCTTGGCTACCTTATAGCCGGCTACAGGGTAGTCAAAACTTGCGGTTGAATCTGTGCCATAGTTAACGATTTCATATCCCTTGTCTTCAAGATACTTTTTGATTTCATTCTTCATTTCTACTGCTGTATGGTCATTTCCAATTCCTATTTTCATTATTCTCCTCCTATTAACAGATACCCTTCGATGTAGAAATAGCCGATTTCACTTTCATCAATTATTTCCATTGATAATTCCTGAACCAGGAAGGCTCTGTTTTCATCTATTTCTACCATAAGTATACTATCATTTATCGGGCTTTCTCCATATTTTTTATATATTTCCAGCATTCTGCCCTTCAGATCAACCTCATTTACATTAGTGCAGTCATATGAAACAGTATATATGGCTTTCTGATAGTTACTGATGTCAGCCTCGATCTGTTGCGGGTAATAGGATACCCACTGATACTTGTGACTGCCACTTTCCGAAGTATTTCCTACCAAAGCATCATGGTCAAGTTGTGTGATCATAGTTACCTGATCAGACTTCTTTCCATCACTGTACTTGAGGTAATCATAACTTCCTAACAGTATTTCTCTGTCTTCGGCACTGACGGTTTCCTTATAGTGATATTGACCGTTTTCAATTAAGCCGTACTTGTTTATGACTTCAAACATTCTGGCTTCCTGATTGCGATTCGGCAAGTCAATGAAATTAAGCGGTCCAATGCAACTTACTAAGGCAATTACACAGCCGGCCACAAACATCCAACTGTAATTCTTTCTGATGACGCTGTTGATCACAAACATCACCGCAAACAGTATCAGCAGTAATGATATGTATCTTAATGAAGTTAAGCCATAGGCACTGACTCTGATGTATATTGCGTAAAGCTGTACGGCAAGGATTGGAACTAATACTAAGCCGCCATATCTGACAAACCACTTCTGAATTTTTCCCTCTTCATTAGTAAGGTTAAGATAGAACAGGACATAGAAC
The DNA here is from genome assembly GCA_017431405.1 of Erysipelotrichaceae bacterium. Lineage (GTDB taxonomy): Bacteria > Bacillota_I > Bacilli_A > Erysipelotrichales > Erysipelotrichaceae > RUG521. The sequence goes on from JAFRLB010000008.1 coordinate 14,525, forward strand.
AATAGGGCTAATGAACCAAACCAGTTCAGTCTTCCTACCGGGAATTGCCAGGTTATTATGATCTTACCAATGTATACATATAAAACACCGATAAGCAGCAGATAAACACTGAAGCCAACCTTATTGAAGATGTTTCTGTAGGATTTGGAAGCGATTATCCTTGTGTCCTTATCAGGAACATATGACAGTAACATTATCGCAAATGCCGCACCAGCTAAGTCAGTCAGACTTAATACAAGTTCCATCAGGTTGTCAAAGCTGTATACAAGATAGTAAAAGGCCAATACGCAGATTATTATGCCAACATAACCTACGGCAACCGTAAAGCCGCAATACAGCCCTGACTGAACTAAAAAGCCAAATAGCGGCTTATCACTGTTATCCTTATAAAGAACTGCCAGTATTAGTGCAAATAAAGCCAGTATCAGGCCAAAACATGCTATTACGACATAGTCTTCCAGGTCGACAAAATGAAGCACCAGGAAGGATATTAACGCAACAACCACAGATGAAACATTGGCAATCAGCTTACTGATTCCCAAGCCTTTTTCCTGACAAAGTGTCAGTAATAAACCGGTCTCAGCTGACAGAATAAAACTTATCAACAACTCAGGATATATCTCATCTATTACGTTATGTATTAATAATATGTTTAATATTGCGACGGCCAGGATCATTAATACCGTTACCGGAAATCTCATGAAGGATTCCGTAAAGCTTCTGATCCTGCCTTCTATAAATTTTCTAATTTTCATCGAGTCACCTCTGATTACTATTATATTCCTTTTCCTTCAGCAGACACCATTTTGACAGTCAATAATATAATTTCACATATTACCAAGAACAATTACCCTTTTTTCCAACAAAAAACCATGGCATAAGCCATGGCATTAAATCATGTATAAACAATAATTATTTATTGGTTGAACCAAAGCCGCCGGTTCTTTCCTCGTTTGATTCATCATCAACTGTAATGCCATAGGGAATGAATATGCCCTGGGCAAAACGGTCACCCTGTTTTAATTCAAGAACCCTGTCACTGTTATTGGTTACCTTTATGATGATGTGTCCTTCATTGTCCGCATGATAATAATCAGAATCAATGATGCCAACGGTATTATCAAGCTGCAGTTTGTACTTGAAGCCTAATGAGCTTCTTGGAAATATCTGCAATACCCAGCCATCAGCTATCTCACTTCTGATTCCGGTAGGGATCTTATAGGTTTCCCCAGGATTAATTGTCAATTCAAACGGCATGTGAAAATCATAGCCGGCTGAACCCTTCGTTGCCCTTTTCGGCAATTCGATAGAGTCATAGGCAACACGGTCATTACACATCTGGCTGAACTGTTCAAATGATACTTTTTCAAAGCGAGCAATCTTATTCATTTTTCATCACCAGTTTCATTGTAACATGAAACCCGGCTGTTTAGCCGGGTCATTATTATTTTTCAAATGGCTTTAAGTTCTGAACACAATCCTTAGGGAAGATTCTGACTTCATTATTATCCAGGTCAATGAGGATGTACTTGTCATTACCCATGCCAAGTTCCTTCATGTAGCTTAACTGACGTAAGCCGTGACGTGATTCAATTCTTTCCTTCAGAGCGTGATTTTCTTCAGCACTCATGGCATATACGATGTCTACGCATGCCTGGTCAATGGCCAGGATGTCTGTAGAAGCTAAGATACCAACGTTAGGTGTAACAACTGGTGCTGCTTCAACGCCTGCACAGTCACAGTCAACTGACATGTTACGCATTACGTTAACGTAAGTAACATTCTTGCCAAAGTAATCAATGGTAGCCTTTGTTGATTCAGCGATCTTTTCCATTAATTCTTCTTCGTTTACACCCCACATGTCTGCTTCGCCTTCATGAGAGTGAATCCACTTTTTACCGATTCTGCCGTCTGCACAGCCGATACCGATATTCTTGTTGGAGCCACCGAAACCGCCCATTGTATGGCCTTTAAAATGGGTCAGAACAACTAAGTTGTCATACTTTGTCATGTGACTTCCTACTGACATGTTTTCAAACCATTTGCCGTCTTTTACAGGCAACAGTGTTGTGCCATCTTCATCTGTAATGTCAACAGAGCAGAAATTCCAGCCGTTGATTTCCAGTGTCTTTCTGTGACGTTCTGTAGTGTAACGGTCACCCTTGTAGTAAGTGTTGGTTTCAATGATCGTTGCGTCAGGAAGCTCCTCTTCAACAAATTCCTTGATCCATGTTGGAGGAATGATATTTGGGCCATGAGGCTCACCTGTATGCAGCTTGATGGCTGTCTTACCGCATTCACAGATGTTTCCATCAACTTTTTCGTACGCTTTCATTAATCCGGCAGGTGATAAATCTCTGGTAAAATATACGATTGATTCATTACCTGTTCTCTTTTCGAATGGAACATAAACGTTTCCGTTCTTTCCTGCTTTTACTTCAACATCTGACATAAGAACCCTCCTTTTGTTTAGTAATATAATTATATAATGAATAAAACGAGTTTAAAATATTTAAACTCGTCTTTTTCTTATTGGTGCACCAGGTGAGACTTGAACTCACACGACTCTCATCATACGCGTCTGAGACGTACGCGTCTGCCTATTCCGCCACTGGTGCTTCTTACTCATCAGCAGGTGCTAAGCTGATTCCACCGGTCATGACATCTGAGTACGTAAATGAAGATTTAAACTTCTGTCCCTTACGTTCATATTCAAATGTAAAGATGTTACCGAAGGCAGCGGTTATTACACCGACATCACTTATTTCCCTACCCCTGTTATGATACGTGATTTTTACTGTCTTGTAAAGTAAATTCTTCACTTGTTCTTGCGTAACACTCAGATTATTTGCCTTAACACTCTTATTCCCTCTTGGGCTCATCTGTCTGTCCTCACAATCTAAGGGTTAATAAATAAGCATGAATTACTGAGTAATTCATGCTTATTCTCCAGTAATCCTTGTTAATATTTTAACAAACATTACTTTTTTAGTCAATTTTAATGCCTTTTTGCGTAGTCTTCGTCAATTTCCCTGGACCAGCCGGCATCAATTTTTCTGGTTTCCCTGAATTCCTTGATAGCCTTATCAAGAGTGACGTAGTTGTTCATGATGCCCTGGGAGTCATTCATGAAGTTGGCTGCTCTCTCTGGGTTTACGCCAAACTTTCCAGCGGTTTCCTTAGCATCAATGTTGGCACCCAGGAAGATGAATTCCCAGCCTTCCTTCTTCTGCTTTTTAATCAGTTCTTTCAGTTTTGCGTAGGTGTATTCATGGCTGGAGTTTTCATAGCCATCAGTAGTAATCACAAAAATCACATTACTGCCTTCTGCCTTTTCATGCTTTATTTTCTGAATGGTATAGCCTACGGCATCCAATAAGGCCGTAGCGCCTCTGACATAATACTGATCCTCAGTAATAGGACGGGCCTTGGCCAAGTCGATTCTGTTATAGAGCAGTTCATACCTGTCATCAAAGAGGACTGTTGTCAGATAGGCCATTCCTTCATTTTTCTTCTGCTTGGCAAGCATGCTGTTGAAACCACCGATGGTATCCTTTTCCAAACCGGCCATTGAACCGCTGCGATCTAAGACAAATACTAATTCCGTTACATTGTTTTTCATTAAAATATCCTCCATTTCTTTACAAACAGAGGATATCATTTATTCATTATCTAACGGTCGCCGGTGAAGCGACATTTACAAAGTTGCGCCGGTAAAGTGGAACAGCGTTTCATTCAGATCATATATATCATAGTTTCTCTCAATAAGGAAATATTCTACGATGAGATCTGTCTTATTACTGCGTGACAAGGCAAAACCGGCTGTTTCCAGCAAGTCAATTGCTTCATCTCTGGAAAGCCTAAGAGCAATGCAGAAAGAGAGAACCGTTGCCTTGGAAGGCTTGTAGTCATTGTTGCTCCTGATCTTGGAAAAGAGTTTTCTATCAATGTTGGCTCTTTTATATGTTTCAACATCACTCATGCCCTTCTCATCGATCAGCCTTAATAACATGTGAGAGAATGACTCATCAACGTCATTGACCAGATCCTTCAGCTTACGCTCATATGGTATAGCCTGATCAATAACCAGTTCCCTCTTTTTTTGCTTAATGCTTAACAAAGGAGCCGGGATACTTTTAAGACCTTCGTTGTATTCTACAAAATTACTGTCCAGATACCTTTTAACTGCTACGATTGATTTTGAGCTGCTTATAAAGTTTTTGGCATCATAGAAGACCAGATAAACGGTCATTTCATTATCATTAAGAAACTGCTCTATTTCACTGCTGGCAACACTTATTGCCTCATCCTTAGGATAGCCATATATGCCTGAGGAAATGACCGGGAAGGCAATGGAGTTTACTCCTTTTTCCTTAGCCAGTTCCAAAGCACTGCGGTAACAGCTTCTTAAAAGTTCCTCTTCACCATTATTACCACCCTGATAAATTGGGCCTACCGCATGAATGATGTATTTGCTCAGATCAAAACCAGGTGTTATGACAGCTTTGCCGGTATCACAGTGGCCAATCTTATTACAGGCTTCCGTAAGCTTGGCTGAGCCTGCCTTATCAAAAATGGCACCACAAACCCCGCTACCCTCACGTAGCCATTCATTGGCAGCGTTAACGATGGCGTCGCACTTCATCTTCGTAATGTCACCACGTACCAGTTTTAATGTCATTGTTCAATCACCTTCAATATGTCAGCCGGTTCATCACAGAGCACTGTTGCCCCATTCTTCTTCAGAGATTCAACGCTTCTGAACCCCCAGGTTACTGAAATACAGTCAATTTTACAGTTCTGCGCCGTAAGGATGTCAACTTCTGAGTCACCCACATAGACGCAGTCTTTAAGCTTAACACCTAATTGCCGGCAAGCTTCTTCGACAGTATCAGGAGCAGGCTTTTTTCTGATGCCCTCTTTTTCTCCTATGGCAACATCCAGTATGCCCTTAAAATACAGTTCCTTTAATTCATCAACCGCAAACTGGGCTTTATTGGAAACTATGGCACAGCTGATGTCTCTCTTCTTAAGTTCGTCTATTAATTCAAATATGCCCGCATACGGTTTGGTAAAGTCATTACAGTGGATGGCATAGTGCTGTTTAAAGTCATTAAATACCTTTTCAAAATCAGTTTCATTATCCCCGACTGCCAGTTCCATTAATCTTCTCACCCCGTTACCAACAAACTGCCTTACCTCATCCAGACTTCTTTGCGGTAAACCGTTTACTTTCAATGCATAATTGGTACTGTTTGCCAGATCCTGCAAGGTATCTAATAATGTTCCATCCAAATCAAATATGACTGCCTTATACTTCATTGTTAACTCCTGGCGCGCCAGACAGGACTTGAACCCGCAACCTTTTGAATCGGAATCAAATGCTCTATCCAATTGAGCTACTGGCGCATTTTCAATTTAGTATAACACATTTTTAAGGTGACCTTGTAGAAATCAAGGTTCAATAATGCTAAAATCAAAATATAGTTAAGGAGGAAAATTATGAAAAAGTTTTTTGAAGAATTCAAAGAATTCGCAATTGGCGGTAATTTAATTGATATGGCTGTTGGTGTTATCGTAGGCGGCGCCTTCAACAAGATCGTTGGATCTTTAGTAGCTGACATTTTCACACCAGCTCTTGGCTTGTTATTCGGTGGCACTATTGACTTCTCAGAAATGAGAATCGGTGGCGAAAACGGCATCTTGATCGGTAACTTCATTAACGCAGTCATCACATTCTTATTAACAGCTTTATGCTTATTCACTTTGATTAAGTCAATCAACGCTGCTAAGAGAAAAATGGCTAAGCCTGAAGAACCAGCAGAAGAGCCAGCTCCAGCTGAACCAAGTGATGAAGTTAAGTTATTAACTGAAATCAAGGATTTATTAGCTAAGAAGTAAGAAAGTACAAAGGACCGGTTAACCGGTCCTTTACTTTACATTAATGGAGCAAACAGCTTTATTACTGAAATAATGAATTCTGCAAACAGCCCCATCTTGAAATCTTCTGCTCCAACATACTTGCCCTTTGCCATGGTATCAAGCATGTCTTTTTTAATGTCCAGAATCTTTCTGGAACCATACAGATATGTTCCGTTTTCAAAGTGCAGATAAAGACTGCGGTAATCCAGATTGATGGTGCCTACCGTCGCGATGGCATCGTCACTGACAAATACCTTACAGTGTACAAAGCCCGGTGTATACTCAACTATCTTTACCCCACCGTTTATAAGTTCATCATAGTATGATCTGGTAATTCGCCATACGATTTTCTTATCAGGTACACCAGGTGTCAATATCCTGACGTCAACACCTCTTTGAGCTGCCAATATGAGAGCATTGACCATTTCCGTATCAATTATCAGATATGGCGTAGCGATGTATACGTAATCATTAGCCTGATTGATGATGTTAAGATAGATGTTCTGACTGGTCAGATCGTTGTCCAGTGGTGTTTCACCATAAGGAGCTATGAAACCGTCAGTTTCAACATTCTCATTGGAAAAGCCATGCTTAAATACAGTATAGTCCTCATCTTCATGGCGTAAGGCATTCCAGTTGGTTAAGAACATGACTGTATATGACCAGACTGCTCTGCCCCTTACCATGATGATATTGTCTTTCCAATGGCCGTGCTTTTCATAGGCATTAATATATTCATCTGCCAGATTTACACCGCCTGAGAAAACGACCTTGCCGTCAATGACCATAATCTTACGGTGATCGCGGTGGTTCATGATGATGTTAATGATTGGGTTTATTCTGTTGAAGGTGACTGCCTTTATACCAACACTTTCAAGCTGCCTGGTATAACTGGCTGACAAGGTTCCAATTGAACCCAGGTCATCATACATTACCCTGACCTCAACCCCAGCTTTGGCTTTTTTCTTTAAGATCTCAAGAATGGAATTCCACATCTTTCCTTCTTCAATGATGAAGTATTCTAGGAAGATGAATTTTTCGGCCTTTCTTAATTCCTCCAGCATTACCGGAAAGCCATCATCACCTAATGGATAATAGTCAAAACCTTCATTACGGTAAAACGGAAAGTTATTACTTTCCGCAATATATTTGAACTGCCCCTTGTATTCAGGAGCCTCCTTATACATTTCATCAAGCACGCTTCTGTCCTGAACATAGTTCTTTTCCGCCTTCTGAGTCTCAAACATTATGTTTCTGAAAGTCTGACTTATGAACAGATCAGCTCCTAAAAACAGATATAATGCCGTGCCAAATACCGGTTCAATTATTATAAGCAGGATCCAGATCATGTCACTTGAAAGATGCTGGCTTCTGGTTACAAGTAATAAGACTATGATAATGCTCAGTAATCTTAAAACAGTCTCGATCCAGGCAGCCTGTTCATTGAAGAATCTGAAAACGTATATTAAGGCAATGATTTCTACTAAGGCAGAAACAATCATTAAGACTGTTCTGTTAAATACCTTTTTCAATAACTTCATAATACTACCTGTCTTTATCCGTTACTTCTTCATATTCCATTACCCCACCCGGTACAAAGCGGAATAACAGATATCCGACCACAAAGTTCCCAATTAATAACAGTCCAACAAGGGCAAGTGAATTCAGCATGGCATCGCCTTCAAAGTAGTTGCCATTCCAGAACAGCTCTGAAAGTCCCAGAAACATGAAAACTATTACGACAACACTTATGAACTTGCGCTTAACAAAATACTCCTTACCGCAGTTTTCACATTTCATTACGCCATAGCGCACATTAACTTCCTTACCGCAGTTAGGACACTCATAAATATTTTTAAATGTCTTTAAATAACTATTCAAATCTTTTTTCATATAGTGATTATAACATAAAAGTAACAGGGTACTGTATCCCCTGTTACCTACTGATTTCTTTTCTGCATCATTAAGGCACAACTGCCGCTGCACCCTGAGCACCCTTTGGGTCCACACGAAGGAATGCCGCTTTTCTTAGCCTTAAGCAAACTGTTTGCACATGCATAGACAAGCAGCAGTACCAAGGCAATTATAACGATGTCTATTAATTTCATTTACATTCCTCCTTCAGAATGATTATTACTTAATCTTAACTTCCTGAGTCAGTTTTTCTGATTCATGGTAAGGCTTAAACAGCATGTAAACTGTAAATGCGATGATTGCGATTGCGGCGATCAAGCCAATGATATTCAGATTGCCGGTTAAAGCTGAACCGATCTGGTAGATGCATAATGCTACGGCATAGGCAAATACACACATGTAACCGATAGCGAATGCGGTCCACTTGGCATTGTTCATTTCACGCTTGATGGCACCCATTGCTGCGAAGCATGGAGCACATAACAGGTTGAATACCATGAATGAGAATGCTGCGATTGCACTTCCATTGAAGAATACATCAAGAACACCCATGATTTCTTCACCTGCATCTACTAAGTCAGGCAGGTCTTCCATTGAGATAAGAGTACCGATAGTACCTACTACATCTTCCTTGGCAACAAGACCTAAGATTGTTGATACTGCAGCCTGCCATGTACCGAAGCCTAATGGAGCGAATACCCAGGCAAATGCTGAACCGATGTTTTCGAGGATTGAAGCACCTTCACCATCTTCGCCTAAGTAATGGAATCCACCTTCAAATGACAGTGAGTTCAATAACCAGATTACGATTGAAGATAATACGATTACGCTGCCGGCACGCTTGATGAAGCTCCAGCCTCTTTCCCATGTTCCTCTTAATACGTTAGTAACTGATGGTACATGGTATGCTGGTAATTCCATTACGAATGGTGCTGGGTCACCGGCAAACATCTTAGTCTTCTTAAGAATGATACCGGAAATGATGATAGCGGCAACACCGATGAAGTAAGCACATGGAGATACCCACCATGCCTTATTGAATACGGCACCGGCAATTAAAGCGATAATAGGTAATTTGGCACCACATGGAATGAAACATGTTGTCATGATCGTCATACGACGGTCTCTTTCATTTTCAATTGTTCTGGTAGCCATTACACCAGGAACGCCGCATCCTGAACCGATTAACATTGGGATGAATGACTTTCCTGATAAACCAAACTTACGGAAGATACGGTCCATTACGAAGGCAACACGTGCCATGTAACCACAGTCTTCCAATACACATAACATTAAGAATAATACGAGCATCTGCGGTACGAAGCCTAATACGGCACCTACACCGCCAACGATACCATCTGAAACTAAGCTTGTCAGCCATTCAGAAGCGCCTAAGCTTTCCATGATGCCTGCGGCACCATCTGTTAACCAACCGCCAAATACATCATTTGTCCAGTCTGTCAGGAATGTTCCGAATGGACCCATTGCCAGCCAGTATACTGCAAACATTACCAGTGCAAAGATAGGCAAGCCTAAGATACGGTTGGTAACGATCTTATCGATTCTGTCAGAAGTTGTCAATTGACCTGCAGATTTCTTATTATATACGCCTTTCAGGATACTGCCGATATAAACATATCTTTCATTGGTAATGATGCTTTCTGCATCATCATCAAGTTCTTCCTCACAGGCCTTGATGTCTGCTTCGATGTGAGACTTTGTGGTTGAATCAAGCTTTAACTGTTCAAGAACCTTTTCATCTCTTTCAAACAGTTTTACAGCATACCATCTCTGCTGTTCTTCAGGCAGATTATGAACTGTAACTTCCTCAATGTGAGCTAAAGCATGTTCTACAGGACCTGAGAATGTATGCATTGGTACTGTCTTTGTACCCTGAGCAGCCTTTACAGCTTCTTCAGCGGCCTTGTCAACGTTGGTTCCCTTTAATGCTGAAATGTTAACGATCTTGCAGCCTAACTGTCTTGATAATTCTTCAACATTAATGAAGTCACCTTTCTTATCAACTAAATCCATCATGTTGATGGCGATTACAACTGGAATTCCCAATTCTGTTAACTGTGTTGTCAGATACAGGTTTCTTTCCAGGTTAGTACCGTCAACAATGTTTAAGATTGCATCCGGTCTTTCCGTAATCAGATAGTTTCTGGCAACTACTTCTTCCAAAGTATATGGAGAAAGTGAATAGATACCAGGTAAGTCAGTAATGATTACATCATCATGACCTTTCAATTTTCCTTCTTTTTTCTCTACTGTAACACCAGGCCAGTTACCGACAAACTGATTTGAACCTGTTAAGGCATTGAATAAGGTTGTCTTACCACTGTTAGGGTTACCTGCTAAAGCAATTCTAATGCTCATAATATATCCCCCTATATTTCTAGTCTGCTACTTCAATCATTTCAGCATCTGCTTTACGGATTGATAATTCATAGTTGCGAACTGTTACTTCGATTGGATCTCCCAATGGAGCAACCTTACGTACATAGATCTCTACGTTCTTTGTTACGCCCATATCCATGATTCTACGCTTGATTGCGCCTTCACCATGAACTTTTTTGACAGTAACTGTTGAGCCGATTGCGGCATCTCTTAATGTTTTCATGCTATCCCTCCTGTTAAATCATTATTTTCTGCGCCATTTCCTTACTAATGGCGATTCTGGATTCCTTTACGTTTACGATGACGTTTCCGGAAACCTCGTTGATAACCATTACATCAGCACCTACGACAAATCCCAGATTAGCCAAATGCTGTTTGACTTCCTGGCTGCCTCCTACTCTTTTGATGATGTTTGCTTCTCCAACAGGAGCAAATACCAATGGCATCATAACTAACAACTCCTTCAATAAATGGTTAGCGAGCGCTAACTTACTTATAAATTTTACTATTATTTGTCGAGTTGTCAATGGCTAACTGAAAAATAGTTAGCATTTGCTAATAATATATGTTTTCCCATTTATGCAGTTCACTTGATTTATCTTTAGCCTTAAATCTGCTATAATGAAACAGAGCATAAAACATAAGGAGATTTGATAATGCATTTACAGGAATCAGGTGAAATGTATCTGGAGACCATTCTTATTCTTTCTCAGAAACAGGATTATGTCAGAGCTATTGATGTAAGTGAGGAAATGAATTATTCCAAGCCTTCAGTTTCAAGAGCCCTTAAGATCTTAAGAGAAAACAGTTATATTAATATAGATAAGGATGGACATATAACTCTCACTAAGACAGGTAATGAAGTAGCAGAAAAGATTTATGAAAGGCATCAGGTATTGAGTGAAATTCTGATCAGACTTGGAGTAGATCCGGAAATTGCAACAGAAGATGCCTGCCGCATGGAACATGTAATATCAGACACAAGTTTCGCTGCAATAAAGAAATCAATTAACAAATAATAAACTGCCCGGAATCAAACCGGGCAATATTTTGGGGAATTAGCTCAGCTGGGAGAGCATCTGGTTCGCAATCAGAGGGTCGCGGGTTCGAGTCCCGTATTCTCCACCAGAAAAACCAGCCTTTTCTGTTGTACCGGAAGAGGCTTATCATGATATAAACAAGGAGACTTATTATGAAACAAACCATATTACGCAAGTATGCCCGTCTCATTGCCAGAAAGGGTGCCAATATTCAGAAGGGTCAGGAAGTACTGATCACCTGCGGCATTGAACAGCCAAAGTTCACCGAAATTCTCGTTGACGAGTGCTATAAGGCCGGAGCCAGAAAAGTAACTGTCAAGTTCTACTATCAGCCGCTTGAAAAGATTCACGTACGCCACCAGAGTGTTACGACAATGGCCAAGATCGAAGAATGGGAAAAAGCCCGTCTGCAGCACTACGTTGACATACTGCCTTGCCGCATCTACCTTGAGTCAGATGACCCAGATGGATTAAAGGGAATCAATCAGGCCAAGATTGCCAAGGCCAACCAGAAGAGCTGGCCGATTATCAAGCCATATTCAGACGCTGCAGAAAACAAGTATCAGTGGACTATCGCTGCGGTACCTGGTGTTGCCTGGGCTAAGAAACTGTTCCCTGATTTACCAAAAGGACGTGCTGTTGAAAAACTATGGGAAGCCATTCTGTTCACCTCACGTGTAACGGAAGATCCGGTAGCCGCATGGGATGCTCATAACCAGGACCTGCATGACCGCTGTGCATATCTCAACAACATCGGCATCAAGGAACTTCATTATAAAGGCAAGAACGGTACCGACCTGACTGTCGGCATGATTCCGGAAGCTCAGTTCAAGGGCGGTGGCGACACCAGTTTACAGGGCATCTTCTTCAATCCGAACATCCCTACCGAAGAATGCTTCATCTCTCCGATGAGGGGTAAGGCTGAAGGTATCGTATATGCTACCAAGCCGTTATCATATCAGGGTGAACTGATTGAGAACTTCTCAGTACGCTTTGAAAACGGTAAGGCTGTAGAAGTAAAGGCCGAGAAAAACCAGGCTCTGTTGGAACAGATGATCTCAATGGACGAAGGTGCTTCATACCTTGGTGAATGTGCACTTGTACCAGTCAACTCACCTATTTCAGAATTCAACATGCTGTTCTATAATACGCTGTTTGACGAGAACGCTGCCTGCCATCTGGCCTTAGGCATGGGCTTCGCTGATACCATTAAGGGATTTGAAGACAAGACACTGGATGAATGCCGGGCATTAGGAATAAACGACTCCATGATCCATGTCGACTTCATGATCGGTTATGAAGGACTTGACATCGATGCCGTCACCTTTGACGGCAGAACCGCAGCCATTTTCCGTAATGGCAAGTGGGCATTCTGAATCAATAATGAAAACAAGGGCGTAAGCCCTTTTTCATTTGCGATTGTGATAAAAAAATATGAATGTGAACTAAAAGGAGTATAATAATCAGTAAGCGGAGAATTAGCTCAGTTGGGAGAGTGCGCTCTTCACAGGGGTGAGGTCATGGGTTCGAGCCCCATATTCTCCACCATTACAAATCCAAAGGCTCCTGATCAGAGCCTTTTTCATTTATTCATAACACAATATTAAAGCTCCGTTTCCTTTGAAACGGAGCTTCCTTTTTCTTATTCAGCAACTGTCTCTTCAATGTCGTCACTGTCAGCTTCAATTGCACCAGGAATTGTTACCATTTCCTGCATGCGGCTGTTGCTTTCAGATTCTTCATTTGCAAGTCTCTGTGCCTTTAATTCACGAGCTCTTTCAGCTCTTTCTCTGATGATTACAGTGCTTTCACGGTCTGCATCACAGCCTGTACCGGCCGGAATCTTTTTACCGATAATGACGTTTTCCTTCAAACCTCTTAATGTATCAACCTTAGCCTTAACAGCTGCATCTGTTAATACCTTTGTTGTTTCCTGGAATGAAGCAGCAGACAGCCATGAGTCTGTTTCAACAGATGACTTAGAAATACCTAATAAGGTTGGTGTGAATTTTGCAGGGATTCCACCGTTTAACAGTACTTCCATGTTAAGCTCAGTAATTCTTGGCTTACTGATCTGTGTACCAGCTGATAAGCCTGTATCGTTACCTTCGGTAATGATTACCTTTCTTAACATCTGGCAAATCATGATTTCAAGGTGCTTGTCTGAGATATCAATACCCTGAGCCTGGTAAACTTTCTTTACTTCCTTCAGGATATAGTTCTGAACAGCTTCAACACCGGCAACTTCGATTAACTCCTTAGGGTTAACCTGACCTTCAGTGATCTTATCGCCAGCTTCGATGGTGCTGCCAACCTTTAACCATGAACGGATGACCTGAGTCATGTCAGCCTTATGTTCGATACTTTCAGTTTCGTTTGTTACAACGACCTTGGTACCGTTGTTATCTTCTAATGGTTCGATGGCTGTGATCTCACCAGTGATCTTGGCAAGTAATGCCGGATGCTTTGGACAACGTGCTTCAAACAGTTCTTCTACACGAGGTAAACCCTGAGTGATGTCACCTTCGGCATTCGCAACACCGCCGGTATGGAAGTTACGCATTGTCAGCTGAGTACCAGGTTCACCAATTGACTGGGCAGCCATGATACCGATAGCTTCACCGTTTTCAACCATCTTACCGGTTGCCATGTTACGGCCGTAGCACTTACGGCAGACACCATGTTCGCTCTTACATACGAAGGCGTTTCTAATCAGCATCTGTTTAACGCCTGTAGCTACGATTCTTGAGGCCTTGTCTTCATCAATGAATTCATCATCAGCGACGATCAGTTCACCGGTCTTTGGATCAACGATGTCCTGCTTAGAATATCTGCCGACGATTCTTTCATATAATGATTCGATTACTGTATTGCTCTTTCTGTCAACGATTGCTTCGATCAGATAACCGTTATCTGTTCCACAGTCATCTTCTTCAACAACAACGTCCTGAGCAACGTCAACCAATCTTCTTGTTAAGTAACCTGATGATGCAGTCTTTAAGGCTGTATCGGTCAGACCTTTACGAATACCGTGTGAGGCAATGAAGAACTCACTTACGTTCTGGCCTTCACGGAAACATGAATAAATTGGTACTTCGATGATTGATCTCTGATAACCCTTGGCACTCTTAGCCTGAGTAGGCTTACTCATAAGTCCACGGATACCAGCTAACTGAGTAAAGTGTGACTTGTTACCACGGGCACCGGAAACAGCCATCATGTTAATAGGATTCTTCTTTGGTAATGAAGCCATCAGCTCATCACCGATCTTATCCTTGATGCCGCCCCATAAGTCTACTAACTGTCTTTCCCATTCAGGTTCAGTTAATAAACCACGGCGATACAGTCTCATTAACTGATCAGCCTTAGCTCTGCCTTCTTCAACATATTCCTGCTTGTTTGGAGCAACCTTGATGTCGTCCAGAGAAATAGTCATTCCGGCTACGGTTGAGAACTTGAATCCGTTATCCTTGATTCTGTCAAAGTATACGAATGTCTGGTCTTCACCGTGATATGGCTCACCTTCAATGTCACCTGCCTGGTTTTCAGGCTTGTTGGCATATCTGGCATATACTTCTGCGATAACTTCTCCCAGAGCCTTCTTGCTGACGGCCTTATGTTCAGGCATTGCAGCGATGTAAGCTGGGATATCTGTACCCATTTCAACAAAGTATTCATCAGGCAGCTTTACGTTCCAACCGCTCTTAACTTCATTGATGTATGGGAAATCTGATGGGAAGACTTCGTTAAAGATGATCTTACCGACAGTTGTAATTAAATATTTCTGATTCTGTTCTTCTGTGAAGAATGACTTCTTCATGCTGCTGGCCTTGATTGCCATACGTGTATGCAGATGGATCTGCTTTTCATCGTATGCCATCATGACTTCATCAACATCCTTGAAGACTCTGCCTTCACTGGCAGCGTATGTTTCCCATAACATTGCAGACTGTTCATCACCTAATTCTCTTAAGTGAGCAGCTTCCTGCAGGAATTCTTCCTTGGTTTCTTCCATTGTCAGATAGAAGTTACCGAGTACCATGTCCTGAGATGGGGTTACGATAGGCTTGCCATCCTTTGGAGACAGAATGTTGTTAGAACCTAACATTAATACCTTGGCTTCGGCGCATGCTTCTTCGCTAAGTGGTACGTGTACGGCCATCTGGTCACCATCAAAGTCAGCGTTGAATGCTGTACATACTAATGGGTGCAGACGGATTGCACGACCTTCAACTAACTTAGGCATGAATGCCTGGATACCTAAACGGTGCAATGTAGGAGCTCTGTTCAGCAGTACTGGATGATCCTTAACTACTTCTTCAACAATGTCCCAAACTCTAGGGTCAACTCTGTCAATCAGCTTTTCAGCTGTCTTAGGATTGCCAGCGATTCCCTGATATACGATTTCATTGATTACGAATGGTTTGAATAACTGTAAAGCCATTTCTCTTGGGATACCACACTGATACATCTTCAGGTTAGGTCCTACAGCGATAACTGAACGTCCTGAGAAGTCAACACGCTTACCTAACAGGTTCTGACGGAATCTACCCTGCTTACCCTTTAAACTGTGTGATAATGACTTTAACGGACGGTTACCTGCACCTGTTACCGGCTTGCTACGACGGCCGTTATCAATTAAGGCGTCAACAGCTTCCTGTAACATACGTTTTTCGTTCTGAACGATGATTGCAGGAGTACCTAATTCCAGAAGTTTATTCAGACGGTTATTACGGGTAATGATTCTACGATATAAGTCGTTTAAGTCACTTGTCGCAAATCTGCCGCCATCCAACTGTAACATTGGTCTTAAATCTGGTGGTATGACTGGTAATACTGTTAATACCATCCATTCAGGCTTCTGACCTGATTCTCTGAAGGCATTTACTGTATCCAGACGTTTGATTAATTTCTTACGCTTTTCACCCTGAGCAGTTTCAAGTTCAGCAATCAGGTCCTTATATTCCTTTTCAACATCTACCTGTTCAAGTAATGTCTTGATTGCTTCTGCACCGATCTTGGCTGTGAATGAGCCAACACCGTATACAGCTACCTTTTCAGCATATTCTCTTGGTGATAATACCTGTTTGTATTCCAGGTCTGTATTCTTAGGATCTGTTACGATCCATGAAACGAAGTAAACTACTTCTTCCAGTGCCTTTGGAGCAACGTTCAATAACAGAGCCATTCTGCTTGGAGTACCCTTCAGATACCAGATATGTGTAACTGGAGCAGCCAGCTGAATGTGACCCATACGTTCACGTCTTACAGCACTTCTGGTGATTTCTACGCCGCAACGGTCGCAGACAACACCTTTATATCTTACCTTCTTGTACTTACCACAGTAACATTCCCAGTCCTTGGTAGGTCCGAAGATACGTTCACAGAATAAGCCGTCACGTTCTGGCTTCTGAGAACGGTAGTTAATTGTTTCAGGTTTCTTAACTTCACCATGTGACCATTCCAGAATACGTTCTGGAGAGGCTAATCCGATTTGTATAGAAGCTACATCATTAATATTCATCTTTAAGTACCTCCCTACATATCTACATAATCATAGAAGTCATCTACACCGACTACTGCTGCTTCAGGAGCATCCTCAGCATTTTCGTTCAGTAAGAGATCTTCATCTTCCTTGGTTGCGACTGTTTCACTCTGACTGTTGGCTGCTGGCTTATTGTCTTCATCATGCTGAGACAGATCAATTTCGCCGCCATTCTTGTCAAAGATCTTAACATCCAGTGCCAGGGCCTGTAATTCATGAGTTAATACTCTGAATGATTCACCGATGCTTGGCTCTGGAATTGGCTTGCCCTTCAGGATTGCTTCATAAGTTCTTGTACGGCCTGTGATATCATCACTCTTAACAGTCAGGATTTCTGACAGTGTGTATGCTGCACCGTAAGCTTCAAGAGCCCAAACTTCCATTTCACCGAAACGCTGACCACCATTCTGAGCTTTACCACCCAATGGCTGCTGTGTAACTAATGAATATGGACCTGTAGCTCTGGCATGTAACTTATCGTCAACCATGTGAGCCAGCTTAATCATGTACATGACACCAACGGCAACTCTTTCGTCAAATGGTTCACCTGTCTGACCATCGTAAAGAACGGTCTTTCCATCCGGTGAAGCATTTGTAGCTTTTAAGATGCCCATTAATTCCTCATTGTTAATACCGTCAAATACAGGAGTAGCGAACTTACAGCCTAACTTTTCAGCAGCTAAGCCTAAGTGTACTTCCAATACCTGTCCGATATTCATACGGCTAGGTACGCCGAATGGGTTTAACATGATGTCAATCTTTGTGCCATCTGGTAAGTATGGCATATCTTCTTCAGGCAGGATCTTGGCGATAACTCCCTTGTTACCGTGACGGCCAGCCATCTTGTCACCTTCAGAAATCTTACGTTTCTGAACGATGTATACCTTAACAACTTCATTTACACCCGGAGACAGTTCATGTCCGTCCTTACGGGTGAAGATCTTGATATCCTGTACAATACCGGCACCGCCATGAGGAACCTTCAATGAGTTGTCTCTGACTTCTCTGCTCTTTTCGCCGAAGATAGCTAACAGCAGTTTTTCTTCAGGTGATACTTCTGACTGTCCCTTTGGAGTTACCTTACCAACTAAGACATCGCCTTCCTTAACTTCAGCACCGATCATTACGATACCTCTTGAGTCAAGGTTACGGCAGCTTTCAGATGAAACGTTAGGAATGTCTCTGGTGATTTCTTCAGGTCCTAACTTTGTATCACGACATTCAATTGAGTATTCTTCAATGTGAACTGAAGTGAAGATGTCATCCTTAACCATACGTTCTGACATGATGACAGCGTCTTCATAGTTATAGCCGTGCCATGTCATGAATGCGATCTTAACATTCTGACCTAAGGCCAGTTCGCCGTTTTCCATAGATGGTCCATCTGCCAGGATGTCACCCTTGTCGATCTTTTCGCCTAATTCAACGATAGGTCTCTGGTTAACACATGTACCGGCATTTGAACGACGGAACTTAGATAACTTATATTCATGTTCATGTCCGTTTTCATCAACAACGATTCTTTCGGCATCAACATATGTAACAACACCGTCAGCAGCAGCTACTACGGCACTGCCTGAGTCCTTAGCTACACCCCTTACCGAGAAACGACACAAGGCTCACTACCCAGCCGGGAGACGTCATCCTTTACTCCGGCAATCAGATGGTCGTGTTCTACGGCTCCAACACATGGGAGCCCCGACCTGGCCCGCCGTAATGCATCGGCCACC
>JAFRLB010000075.1 GCA_017431405.1 Erysipelotrichaceae bacterium
CCAACCCAGAATGAATCCGCAACAATGAAGTATGCCGCAAAACTGCAGAGCTCCAGCGGCAGATAATCTGAGAACACGACATCGGATCTGCTGATGATGATCATCTTAAGGATGTCTATCGCAATCAGAATGATGCCTACTGATCTTAAGAGAGTTATTCTTGCAGCAGCGTCAGCTCTTCCGTACACCAAAACGAACCCTGTGATCAGGGCTGCTGTAAGTATGAGCCATGCAAAATGCAGGAATGAGAACTGTCCGTACCCCAAACCCTCAGGGATGTTATCCTTGTGTGTCCAGAACTGTTTCATATAATCTGTATTATATCACCAGTACGGTATATATACAGTTAAAAAAGCATTAAGATGATTCAATATGGTATCTGACAGACAGAAAAGAACCCTTACGTCAGGTTTCAGTCCTGATTTCAGGGTTCAGTCATGATTCTTATTTCTGCCAGTTTCTTTCCATTGAGAACTTATCCATAGGGATGTTCTTCAGGTTGTCTAAGATCTTACGGTCATCAGCTGTGCTTAACAGCTTGACTCTGGCTCTGGTGATTTCAACTTCAGTCTTTCTCTTTGAAGGTCCGCCTACGCATCCGCCCGGACAGAACATACCTTCAACGAAGTCTTCCTGAAGCTTATTGGCCTTTAACATCATGATGGCCTTCTTACATTCAGCGCCGCCTGCTGCCTGTAACAAGGTAATGTTATCGACATCTTCACCGCGTTCCTTCATGCATTCGAGAACAGCCTTGGCAACGCCGCCTGATGAAGCGAACTTCTTACCGAATACGCTGCCTTCCTGAGCAAATTCAGCAACGTCAGTCTTGAATTCAACACCCTTTGATTCCATCATGAACTGCAATTCGCCATAGGTCATGACATAGTCAGCGTTGTCTGTAATGCCATGATTCTGAGCTTCATCCTTCTTGGCAACACACGGTCCAATGAAGACAGTTACACAGTATGGATGTAAGGCCTTTAAGTAACGTGAGGTTGCGGCCATTGGTGAAACAGTCTGAGACATGTTCTTTTCATATACATCAGGATAATGTTTCCTTAACATGTTAATGAAGGCTGGACAACATGAGGTTGTGACTTTCTTTCCTTCCTTAAGAGCTTCAGACCATTCTTCTGATTCCAAGGCAGCAGTCATGTCAGCGCCTAAGCTTACTTCAATCATGTCAGCGAATCCGAGTTCCTTTAAGGTGTTACGGATTACTGCCAGGTTAACGTTTTCACCAAACTGACCTTCAATACTTGGAGCAACCATGGCGATTACTTCCTTGCCGGCTTTGATTTCCTTGATGATGTCTACTAAGAATACTTTTGAACCGATGGCACCGAATGGACAGTTGTGAATGCAGTGACCGCAGTTAACACACTTTTCTTCATCGATGTGGGCAATGCCGTATTCATTGTAGGTAATTGCGCCAACAGGGCAGGCTTTCTTACATGGACGTTCAATGTGAATGATGGCACCGTATGGGCAGGCATTAGCGCACATGCCGCATTCCTTACACTTTGTAGGGTCAATTCTCATGTGGGTATCACCCATTGAGATGGCGCCGAATCTGCATGAATTCAGACAGGCCTTACCTAAGCAATGCTGGCACATGTCAGTTACCATGTATGAGTTAATTGGACATTCATCACAGGCAGGTTCAATGACCTGAACGATGTTCTTTGTATCTGGGTTGGTGGAGACATTTTTGCCTGTTGCCAGTCTTACACGTTCTCTGACGATTTCTCTTTCCTTGTAGACGCAGCATCTCCAGGCAGCTTTCGGACCAGGGATGATGTCAAGAACCATCTGGTCAATGGCTTCCTGGTTCAGGTTATCGTTCCAGGCAAGCTTACAGACTTCGGTCTTGATCCTGTTCTTCAGCTTCAAAATTTCAGCATCATTATTAATCATAATTGTACCTATTCCTATCTTTTTCACTAACATTCTACCAATCTTTTCAATAATTTACTATCATAATAATGAAATTAGCTGGCAATCATCCGCTGGCTTACGCCTTATCCACTGGCTGGATATCAATTGGTGTACTGTGGATGTATGGCGGTTTACTGATGAAATGTCCAAAATAGTTTTACTTTGTACTGATTTCACAATAATATGATAAATAGATATAAGGAGAAATTTCTATGGAAAACAAAAAGAAATTCAGGCATTTCCTGCTGGTGCCACCGGTAATGAGCTTCATATTAATGATTCTTGGTACCCTGATTGGAATGATCATATACACTGTTTGCAGACAGGCTGTAAGTGACAGCGCCTGGCTGTTCCTGTTTGAAAGCTATGGTGTATTCACAGGCATCTGGATCATTACGATTATATATCTGGCAATTTTTGAAAAAGATATTCTGAAAAACGTGTTTAACGGTCTGAATGGCAATAATTTCAAGATGTTAATGATCGGTAATGCTATTGGCTTTGGCATGAACATGATCTGTGCACTTGTTGCCATGCTGCATAAGGACATAGCCTTGTCATTTTCAGGCTTTGACATCCCTTATTTATTAGTTGCTGCCGTACTGGTATTCATTCAGTCAAGTGCTGAGGAATTAATATGCCGTGGATATATGCACATGGCATTAAGGGAAAGATATGGTGTCATAATCGCAGCAATAATTAACAGCAGCTTCTTCATGGCCATGCATCTGGGTAATGATGGCGTAACCTGGATCTCACTGGCTGAAATATTCATAATTGGAATATGTGCAACTGTCATGGTCGAATGTTATGACAGTTTATGGATGGCATTTGCGCTGCATGCTTCCTGGAACTATACACAGAACATCATTCTTGGCCTGCCTAATTCAGGACTGGTAAGTGAAAAAGCCATCATGCATCTGGATGCCGCAGGCAGCAGTATCTTCTATGACAAGGTATTTGGCTTGGAAGGTGGCATTACTTCGGTAATCGTCTGTGTAATTGTCTCAATTGTATTATACTTACTGGCTAAGAAGAAAAATGAAGTCTGATAGTAAACTGTAACTCATGAGAAACAGTCATGTTGTTACAGTTTTTCTTTTCATACTGTATAATTAAAGTAACAGAAAAAAAGAATAAATAATGCTTTAAGGAGAATGTCTATGTCAATACTCAGCTTGTATATCAGAAAGAACTTTGCCAAGGGTGATAAGCAGCGGGATGCCGGCCTTTCAACACCGGCTGATATCATACGTTATGACAGTATTCAGTACGGTCCGGATAAGAAATGGCAGTCATTAGATGTATACAGACCAAAGAATATTGAAGGAAAGCTTCCGGTAATAATCAGTGTGCATGGTGGCGGCTGGGTATATGGCGATAAGGAAGTATACCAGTTCTATTGCATGAGCTTAGCCCAACGTGGGTTTGCGGTAATTAACTTCAACTACCGTTTGGCACCTGAAAACAAGTATCCTGCTCAGGTAGAAGATACTGATGCTGTCGTAAAATGGATGTTGAATAATGAAGATGTCTATGGCTTTGACCTTAATAATGTCTTTGCGGTTGGTGATTCAGCCGGCGGCCATCTATTAAGTGTATATAATCTGATATTAACCAATAAGGAATATGCAAGGAATTATTATCTCAATCCTCCGGTTAACTTCCGCTTTAATGCCATTGCCTTAAACTGCGGTGTCTATCAACAGGAAATGCCTTCTAAAAAAGACATGAAGGCATCACTGCTTAATGACCTGTTACCAAAGGGCTGGGACGAAAAAGAATTAAACATCTTAAATACCTATGACAAGATAACCGGGGATTTCCCGCCAACATTTGTGATGAGCGCAAACGGTGACTTCCTAAGAGGTCAGGTTGACATCATTGTTCCTGAACTGGAAAAGAACAATGTTGAACATGAGGTACACATATACGGTACTGATGACAATCAGTTGGGACACGTCTTCCACTGTAACATCAGATACATCGATGCTAAGAAATGTAATGATGAAGAATGCGAATTCTTCAGAAGACATATGAGATAATATTATGAAAACAGCAGTAGTTTACTATTCCTACAGCGGCAATTGCCGCTTCGTGGCAGATAAGATTGCCAGAAACATTAACGCAGATTTAATTGGCTTGGAAACAGTTGATTCATATCCGGATAAGAGGGCTAAGAACTTCTATTTTGGCGGTAAGAGTGCCTTAATGGGTGAGACACCGAAATTAAAGCCATATGAGTTCAAGGCAAGTGATTATGATCTGATCATCATCGGCTTACCGGTATGGGCAGCTTCCATTACACCGCCTATTAACACCTTCTTAAAGGAAAATGATCTGAAGGGTAAGAAAATTGCCGGTTATGCCTGCTGCTCAATTGGCGGTACGGAAAGAGTCCTTAACAAACTGGAAAGTGAACTGGGCACGAAGTTAGTAGCCAGATAAGGCCTTAAGGACCCAAAAGACAGACAGTCAGCCGGAAATGATGAAAAAATCAATGAATTCTGTAAGAAGTTAGGAGTATAAGTTATAAGAAATGAAAAAAGTGTTTCTTTTCATCCTGATCATAGCAATTATTATTGGCATGTTTGTGGATGATTATAAGCCACGCCAAACTTCTCATAAGAGGAGTTATCCGAAAGATTTCAAGGTTCAACAGACTCAGAAGACTGAATCAGAAACTGAAAAGACAGAAACAGAAGTTAACTCAACAGAATCATCTGACAAGACTGTCAATGGTGTACCGATGCCAGATGATCTTAATGAAAAGATGCCATATGCCGGCATGCCGGAAGAATGGATCAATGACACCATAATGGGGCCATATGACAAAACTATGTCCTGGTCAGGGGGAAAAACCAGTATGTATGGCCAGCAGTATACCTGGATTTTAGGTGATTACAGAGTTCTTGATGTGTACACATACAGGAAAACCGGAAGAGTTGTACAGATCAAATACTATAATGAGGAGTTTGCCTGGTATCCAACCGGAGAAGAATTTCTTTATAAGTATGACCTGGAAAACGGCTATCAATGGGGACCGCTTTTGATGCCTAAGTTCAAGGACTGTTATGACGGTGAATTAATAACCGGCGATGATATGAACAAGTATATCGATGACATGAATAAAAAAGCCCAGGAAATGTACGAGGCTGAAAATGGCAAAGAAGAGGAAGAGGAGAAGCCGGAGTATACTGATTTCTGGGACTGGTATGATGACTATGGAGACTACTATGATTCAATAGATGAAGCCTGGGATGATTATGACAGCGAATACGAACGCTAATCATGACTTTTTACAGGAAAACAGTGTAGTATTATAATTAACATAGGAAAGAATAAGACGAAAGGAGCATGACATGAGTGTATTTACAGGGAAAGAAAAACTTAAGTTAGGGTTTGGCTTAATGCGTTTGCCAAAGAACGAAGACGGCACGATCAATGTCGAAGAAACCAGCCAGATGGTTGATAAGTTCATTGAGGCAGGCGGTACATATTTTGATACGGCATTTGCCTATCCTGGTTCAGAAGAAGCCATCAGAAAGGCTCTGGTTGAAAGATATCCAAGAGACAGCTATACCTTAGCTTCAAAGTGCATCATCTCTCCAGGCAGTAACACTACTGAAGAAGACGCTAAAAATGAAATAAAGACATCTCTGGAAAGAAGCGGTGCCGGTTACTTTGATTATTATCTGGTACATGCCATTCAGAGAAGCAACTATAAGAAATATGATGAATACGGTATCTGGGATTATGTTAAGGAATTAAAGGAGAAGGGCTTAGTAAAGCACTGGGGCTTCTCATTCCACGCTGATCCTGACTTACTGGAAGAATTATTGGAAAAGCATCCTGATGCAGAATTCGTACAGTTACAGATCAACTACGCAGATTGGGAAAACCCTGGTGTTAACAGCAGACGTAACTGGGAAATCTGTAAGGCTCATGGTAAACCGGTCGTCGTAATGGAACCTGTTAAGGGTGGTATCCTGGCTGATCCAATCGATACAGTAAAGGCAATCTTTGATAAGGAAAATAATGGCTTATCATATTCTTCATGGGCACTGAGATTTGTCGCCAGCAAGGATAACCTGTTAGCTGTATTAAGCGGCATGAGTTCGTTGGCTCAGATGGAAGACAACTTAAGCTTCATGAAGGACTTCAAGCCTCTTGATGAACATGAAGAAGAAGTCATCAGAGAAGCACAGAAGGCACTTGACGCTGATCAGTCAATTCCTTGTACAGCCTGTCACTATTGCGTAAAGGGCTGCCCAATGGGCATCCCGATTCCAGAGATCTTCACGGTTGAAAACCGTAAGAAGGGTTCACCGGAATTCCGTACCAAGAGAGAATACGCCATCGTTACCCAGGATAAGGGTAAGGCCAGTGACTGTATTCAGTGCGGTCAGTGTGAAGGCGCTTGTCCACAGCACTTACCAATCATTGAATTACTGGTTAAATGCCAGGCAATGGAATAATGAAATGAAAACCTCATCATTGATGAGGTTTCTTTTATTTGGTTTCCTGATTTTCGTCATCTTCCTTGTCGATGACCATTATCCAGTATTTGTTTTCGGAAACAGGGAACATTTTCGTGAGAAAATAGCGGCCGCCCTCATTAGTGCCGTCTTCAGAAAGATATATGTTGGCAAATGCCTGGCACTCTTCCTTGGTGCCGGTAAATTCTATGTGCTTGATAAATGCGTCCTCCTGATTATCTATACTGCTTATGTCTTTAAAAATCCTAAACTATTTTCTTAACAGTTCCTTGCCCTGTTTTCCCGTCATGTGTTCAATTGTCAGTTCAATGCAGCTGACAGCCTTCAGAGAAGTTTCTATTTCATGAGGAAGTTGTTTTTCATAGCCCGGGCTGTACTTATGGCCTAACATGGTTAATACATCAATTAGTTCTTTTACATCACTCATGATTCTGGCTTTAGCGAAGACGATCACACTGCGGTAAACAGTTGTAAACTTTTCCGGTAAGATATCATCCATTTCAATGACAGTGAATGTTACCTTGTCGCTTCTTTTTAGAGCATCGATCTTATGGCCTGTTTTAGCACCATGAATGTAGATCTTGCCATTTTGAAAAGCATAGCTGACAGGTACGCCATATGGGTAGCCGTCATCGCCATTAACTGAAAGAACACCGTTAGTGCACTTGTTTAAGATGGCAATGCATTCTTCTTCACTTAGCTGCTGAGCGCTTCTGCGCATTTCTCTGAACATGTTGTTTTCCTCATTTTTTAATATCATAGCATAATTGTTGCGTATTAAACATTTGATTTACTATAATTTTAGCGGGTGATGAAAATGACTAAGACAATATATCTGGCCGGTGGCTGTTTCTGGGGAATGGAGAAGGCGATGCAGTGTTTAGAGGGCATTGTTAATACGACTGTTGGCTACGCTAATGGCCATGTTGATAATCCTGACTATAAGCTTGTATGTACTGATACGACCGGTCACAGGGAAACCGTAAAGGTTGAATATGATAATGATGTTGTTTCTTTGGATACGATCTTAAAGGCCTATTTCATCTGTGTTGACCCAACTGTCAAGGACAGACAGGGCGGGGACATCGGTTCTCAATATCAGACCGGCGTTTACTATGTTGATGATGAAACAAAAGAGTTCTGTGAAAAATACTTCTCAGAAGAAGAAAAGAAACACGAACAGTTCTTTGTTGAATTAAAACAGCTGGAAAACTTCTGGGATGCTGAAGAATATCATCAGAATTATCTGGTTAAGAATCCCGGCGGCTATTGCCATGTCAGCTCTCATGAGTTTGAATTAATAAAACAGTTAAACAAGTAAAAAACCGCAGCTGCGGTTTTTAAAGTCCCTTAACGTATTTCTTGAAGAGAGGCCACTGGCCTTTTTTATCTTTTGAGTGAGAAGGCATCTGGGAAATGTCATGAGAAGGGAATGGGTTTCCTTCAATTAACTGCGGACCGTTTTCCCCAACCGCAATGTCCCAGCCAATGTAGCCAATCTGCGGTACGACATGGGCAGCCTCCAGACACATGTCTACTGCTTCCTTCCAATATGGCAACTGGTAGCCAATGAGATTTGTATGAGTCATTGGATGCTCCTTATAGGATATATAGTTCTTATCATAGGCCGGATATTCAATGACGCCATTGGTAATGTTAATTGGAGCACTCATGCCGCCGGCATTGATGTTATCGATGACTTTGCCCTCATTACCCATTCTGATTACGCTGTAAACAACATGGGCTTCATTATCACTCATTACCGTTACGATACGGTAGGTATTGATTGAGTATGGGTAGATCTTTGAAACATCAGGATGCTGCTTGATTACTTCTTCAATGATGCCTGGGTTCTGACCCTTAACATACTGGTAGAACTGTTCAACAGTTTCATAATCCTTCTTATAGAGTTTTTCTACACCCTGGCCGCAGGTGGCATCAAGCGGCTTGATGATGATGTCATCCTTGTCGGCAACAAACTTACTGAATGTTTCCAGATTTAATTCATCACCGGCCATCCAGTCACGCAGAATGTATTTCTTATATACTCTGTTGAATTCAACCTTGTCATCCAGAATTCTGGTATAGGCAGGGTCGTTTAATAATTTGACGATGCTGTTGTTCTTGCCTCTGGTAACATAGGTTTCCTTTAGGGAATCAGGCAGCTTGTAGAATTCAAACAGGCTGTAGTCATTATAGCCTGCACCATATTTCAAACCGCATCTGATCACATCATAGAAAAGGAAAGCTGAACTCTTACCGGTTCTCTTGTGCAGTGAATCTATCATCTTAAAGAAGCTTGAATAGTCCATCTGGAATATTCGCTTGATCATGTACTTTACGTTCATCATTATCACCCTGTTATTATTTTACTATTAATCAGTCCTTAAATCCATAATCAGCATGCAAGGGCATAATATAAGCGTGCAAGAGCAGTCATAATTGTCTATAATATCTTCAGGAGATTAACTATGAGCAAACTGAGATTCGCGGCTGGCTTAATAGCCGGTAGGCTGGCCTTAAATACATTTAAATTACTCGGTAAGGACTATCAGACTGACAGACTGGGTTATCTGCCGGTTAAGATCTGTCCTGACTTTGCAACTCATGTTGCCAGACCAAAGGCAGCCATAGCCATTACCGGTACCAATGGCAAGACAAGTCTGACAAACCTCATTTCTGACATCCTGAAACAGTGCGGTAATACCGTTTCCTGTAATAACTGGGGCGGTAACTACATGGGCGGTCAGTCATGGGCTTTTCTTAATTCCGTAAATGTCTTTAACAAGTCTCAGGTTGACTACATCGTCATGGAAACTGATGAAGGCGATTCAGCCATCACCTACCCAGTCACCAAGCCTGATTACATCCTCATCAATAACATAGCCAGAGATTCGATTTTCAAGAATCCGAATCCTGATTTCATCATGAGCAGATTAAGAAAGGCCATGGAAGGAACACCTGAATCAACTTTGATCTTAAACGCTGATGATCCGGTTTCCTGTTTCTTAAAGACAAATAAGAAGAACATCTACTTTGGCATTGCCGACTTAGGTAACGGTACTCCTGAATATCTGATCAATGACTTCAGAGTATGCCCGAATTGCGGCGGCACAATAAAATACTTATATAAGAACTACGGTAACATCGGTAAGGTGGTTTGCCCGGATTGCGGCTTGAAGTCACCTGAAGCTGATTATCTTGGTGTAGAAGTGGCTAATAATCACATCTGCATTAAAGAACCGGATGGCAGTATCAACCGTTATCCGACCATCAGCGGTGACATCTATAATGCTTATAACATCGTAGAAGCCGTTGCCCTATTCAGAACCTTGAGCATACCGGCTGATAAGATAGCTGAAGCAATCGGCAAGGTAAAGCTGCCAAGCATCAGAGAAGAAAGATATCAGGGTAAGGAAATCGAAGTGGTAAACAGATCACTTAAGAACAGTAACGGTACTGCCGCTACCGTTCAGTTTGAATCCTTAAGCAAGCTGAAGGATGACATGGCTGTCATTCTGATGCTTGATGAAGTTACCGGTAATAACAGAGTTGAAGCGATCACCTGGATGTATGATTCAGATTATGAGTTATTAAACTGTGATCACATCAAGCAGATAATCATCGGCGGGGAAAGATGTCTTGACCATAAGCTCAGATGCTTATTAGGTGGGGTAGATAAGAATAAGATATCTACCTGTAAAATGGCCGTTGATACATTTGACTATCTGAAGCTTGAAGGCATTAAGAAAGTATACATTCTGTATGACATCTACAATACGGAAAGATCACACGCCGTATTTGAAAAGATAAGGGAAAGGATAGATTAGCATGATCATTGAAGTACTGTATCCTGAATTAGGGACTTTGTATGGTGAAGCAGGCAACCTGATCTATCTGAAAGCCTGTTGTCCAGATGCCAAGGTCATTGAAACAAATCACAAGGATGTTCCTTACTTTGTTAATCATGACGTTGATGTCATCTTATGCAGCTCAATGCTGGAAAGATTCCAGAAGACAGCGGCTGATGCCTTAAGGCCTTATAAAATCAAGCTGTATGAATTGATTGAAAAGGGCAAGGTAATGTTATTTACCGGTAATGCCAGTGACTTATTAGGCCAGTACATCTTAAGAGAAGATGGCAGTAAGGAAGAAATGCTGAAGCTGTTTGCCTACCATACGGAGATAAAGAAGCGAATCAATTCGCTGATACTGGCTGATTTTGAAGACATGCAGATAATCGGATATAAGGCGCAGAACGGCCAGATATTTGACAGTAAGGACTTTGGCTTCCTGAAGGTTAAGGGCGGCATGGGCAATAATAAGGAAGACAGTAATGAGGGTATTCATTACCATAATCTGTTCGTTACTTACCTGACGGGCCCGTTCTTACCGCAGAACCCATTATTCATGAAGTATCTGTTAAGACTTTTTAACAGGGATGACACAGTAGCCTTTGAAGAAGAAGCCCTGGAGGCTTACGAAAACAGCTTAAGAGAATATACAGATCCAGCCATCAGCTATGATCTGATCTGGCACAATGTATGATAAGGAAGAGAGATCTTCCTTTTTTTAACACTTTCTTAACACGAATGGGCTTAAATCATAATGGAATCATAACGCTGCTCTAACCTACGATATTATTAAGGAGAGTAGCAATATGAAAGACTTTGAAGGAAAGATTCTGAAAATAACCTGCGACAATGTCCAGGGCTGGGTAGTTTCCACGGGATATTTCATTAAGCAGGAAGGCAGTTTCCTGGTAATAAAGGAAAAGAGCAGTAATAAAATCAAGTATCTGAATGAAAGATACATCAAGGCAATAGAAATAGCAGGTGACCTCAATGAGCAATAGCAGTATGAAGTCAATTGTCATTGGGGCCGGTCGACTTGGCAGTAACATTGCCAAGATGCTCAGCAAGGAGAAAAATGACGTCATCTTAATTGACCGTAACAGAGAAAAACTCGGTAACGTAGTTGATTTTACCGGGTTCTTAGAATCAGGTGACGCAACAGATCTGGGGTTACTGGAAGAATGCGGCATTAAGGATGCTGACAGATTAGTAGCCTGTACGGATGATGATAATACCAACATCTTCATTTCCGATGTGTGCTGTTACATCTATTCCGTTCCTGAGGTTTACATCAGACTTAAGGATTCCAGAAAGATGAAGGTAGTTGATGACAGAGTAAAGTGCATCTGTCCTTTTGATCTGTCCTTAGAAGATTTCGCAGAACAGAAGAGAGGAGAGTAACATGAAGATAGTAATTACAGATGGCATGCATGAAGCTGATTACATCATCGGCATGTACAATACCAGAGAAAACGACATCATCGTATTAAATGAATCTGAAGATGCCTGTAAGTACTTAAGTGTCAGTAATGGCATTCCCGTCATGAAGGGCAATTGCACCAGGGAAACAGACTTGAGAGAAGCTGGGGCAGAGGATGCAGATCTGTTCATTGCCCTATCCAAGAATGACATGAATAACTATGTTGCCTGTAAGACAGCCAAGATGTTATTAGGCGTCAAGAAGTGCATCGCAACGGTAGTTAACCCGAAAAACGTAGAAATGTTCAAGAAACTGGGCGTTGATTCAGTCATAAGTTCAACCTACATGTTAGGTGAATCAATCAGAAATGCCGCTTCAATTGAAAGCTTGATGAAGACACTGTCCCTGGAAGACAGTCAGGTAGTCATCATGGAAATCGGCATTACGGAAAATCTCAGAGTCTGTAACAAGACCTTAAAGGAACTTAACATATCCAACTTATCAACCGTTTCAATGATCACACGTAACCAGAAGTCTATCATCCCTAACGGTAATACGATGTTAATGAAGGATGATAAGGTTCTGGTAGTTACCACGGAAGAAAACAGAGAAACCATTACATCGGTTTTCCAGAGGAAAGCCTGATGTTTAACCGTTATCATAAGTTAATAACCTATTACCTCAGCATTTTTGTCATAATGATCGGCATCATTCAGTTACTGCCGTTATTAGTGATACCTTTTTATCCTGAGGAAATAGGCTATGCACCGTGTTTCATAATCCCCGGTGTAGGAGCCATTTTCATAGGTTATCTGGTAAGTTATTTCTTCAGGGGAACGGAAATACTGAAACTGGAAAAACACTATGATTCCGTTCTGGTAGTTTCTGTCTGGATCTTAGCCATTTTCATTTCAACCTTTCCCTGGATGTTAAAGGGTGACTATAACTTTACCCAGGCCTCTTTTGAAATGACCAGCGGTTTTTCAACCACGGGCTTATCAGTAGTCGATGTTGGCAATACCCCACACATCTTCCTAATGTTCAGATCAATCACCTTATTTGTCGGTGGCGTTGGCTTGGTACTTATCTTAACCTGTGCGTTCTCAGACAAGTATGGCCTGAACCTGTATAACGCTGAAGGGCATAATGACAGATTAATGCCTAACTTAGCCAAGAGTGCCCGTTTGATATTATCTATTTATTCATCTTACATATTATTTGGTACGGTAAGCTACATCATCTTAGGCATGCCGGTATTTGATGCCATAAACACATCAATCGCGGCTCTTTCTACCGGTGGCTTCTCCGTAATCAATGAGAGCATCTATGGCTATCATTCCCTGGGTGTTGAAATCATTACGATGATATTAATGTTATTAGGCCAGACTAACTTCTTATTGCACTTAAGCATGATCAAGAGGAAGTTCTCCAACATCTGGAACCACTCAGAAACCAAGTTCATTCTGGCATTAATCATCATCTTCATTCCGTTCATGGTGGTAAATCTTTTAACTACCGGTTATACAAACAGTTTCTGGGAAAGCTTAAGAGTATCAGCCTTCCAGTTTGTTACGACGATTACTACTACGGGATTTGTTTCCGTTGAAAACATGGCC
This sequence comes from Erysipelotrichaceae bacterium, assembly GCA_017431405.1. Taxonomy (GTDB): domain Bacteria; phylum Bacillota_I; class Bacilli_A; order Erysipelotrichales; family Erysipelotrichaceae; genus RUG521. The sequence goes on from JAFRLB010000075.1 coordinate 13,331, forward strand.
ATATTACCAAGCGGCTTTATTACTGTCATGATCTTAATGATGCTGGTAGGCGGTGATTTGGAAAGTACCGGTGGCGGTATCAAGCAGTACAGAGTAATCGTTACCTTAAAGGGTATTTACCGTAACATCAAGAATACGATCCTAAACAGCCGTACCGTTACAACCGACTACATTACCAGAGCCGGTAAGAAGTATCAGCTCTCTCAGGACGAAGTTGCGTCAACCTCAAGTTATGTATTATTCTATGTTATATTATTTTTAATGGGATCACTCATCTTTACGATGTATGGGTATTCCTTACAGGATTCAATGTTTGAATTCTCCAGTGCCATTTCCACAGTCGGCTTATCAGTTGGCATAACCAACTACTATGCCTCACCTGTCATCTTATGGACCGCAATCGTTGGCATGTTCTTGGGCAGACTGGAAATAATGGTTGTATTTGAAGCATTGTTAAGAGTTGTTAAGGATGTTAGAGGCAGATAATGATTAAAAAGTACAGAAACTTTCTGATTTTCTTCAGTGTAATGATCTTTTCGATAGGTCTAGAATTAGCCCTTGATTCCTTAGGGGTTAAGGATGAGAACATCTATCTGGTCTTTGTTCTGGCCATTCTGATCATCAACATTGAAACCAAGAGCATCTGGTATGGCTTAGCCGGTTCACTGGTTATGGTTCTGTCATTTAACTATTTCATTACCGAGCCAAGACAGTCATTTGACGTCAGTGATACGAACTACTATGTCAGCTTCATCATGTTCATCGTGGTAACCTTCATGGTCAATTCACTGGTCTTACAGTTACAGCGTCAGATCAGAAAGTCTCAGGAAAATGAAAAGAAGATCAATTATCTTTACCGTTTCTCAAATGACTTCCTGCATGCGCAAAGCAGAAGTGATGTCTATGAGAAGGCTGTCATAAGTCTTGATGAATATCTGGCAAATGATGTGTCAATAGTTTCTGATGACGGCACGACCTATGGCAAGGCAATAAGTGAATCTCTTGATACGGCAATTGAGTTTGCCTCAAGGTCAAATACAGTGATCAATAAGGCAAATCCAATGTTCAGAAACATTGAGGAAACGATCTTTCCAATAAACTCACAGTTAAGAAGCTATGGTACCATCGTCATTGACGGCAGTCATGAACTATCTGAAGAGGATATGGAATTCGTCAGAAACGTCATTGAAGAAATGACGGTCGTACTGGAAAAGAACTACATTGCCAAAGAACAGGAAAGAACCAGAGTTCAGGTCGAAAATGAGAAGTTCAAGACAAGCCTTTTAAGAGGCTTATCACACGACATAAAGACACCTTTGACCATGATTCAGGGCGGCTCAAATTTCCTTTATGAAAGCTTCCAACAGCTTGAGGAAGAGGAAAAGAAGGGCATTATCAAGGACATCTATGATGAGTCATGTGACTTGTCTGAGTTCGTTAATAACTTGCTGGACATGACCAGACTTGATGAGGAAAACGTCAAACTCAACAAGGTTAAGGAAGCGGTTGATGACATTCTCTTTGAGGTCAATGAAAAGGTCAAGAAGAGACTTGGCAATAAGAAACTGATCATTCATAACAGTGATGAAATGGTATTTGTCTATGCGGATGTCAGCTTACTGACCCAGGTATTTGTGAATCTGATTGATAATGCCATTAAGCACACCAAAAACAATACCGTCATTGAAGTTGACTATCAGAAAAAGGAAAATGAAATACTGTTTAAGGTAAAGGATAATGGCGGCGGCATAAAGCCGGAAAAGATCGAACACATCTTTGAAAACTTCTATTCCATAACTGCCAATCAGGACCGCAAGCGTAACCATGGCTTGGGCTTGGGAATCTGTAAAACGATAATTGAAGCCCATGAAGGTAAGATCTGGGCGTATAATAATGAAGAAGGCGGTGTAACCTTTGAGTTCACTTTGCCGTTAACAGGAGAGTAAAAATGGATAAGACTATTCTGGTTGTTGAAGATGACCCATCCATCATCAGACTTTTGAAGGTAGCCTTGAAGACCAATGGCTATAACGCTTTGGTTGTGGAAAAGGGCGTCGAAGGCATAGCCAGTTTCCTTTCCCAGAAACCTGATCTGATCTTATTGGATCTGGGTTTGCCGGATATCGATGGAATGGAAGTTCTACAGCAGGTAAGAGCCATTTCCAGTGTGCCGATCATCATTGTTTCGGCCCGTGGCAGGGAAAATGAAAAGGTTGAGGCTTTGGACAATGGGGCAGATGACTATGTCACCAAGCCTTTCAACATTGGAGAATTAATGGCCAGAATAAGAGTAGCCCTTAGAAAGCACCCGCAGATAAAAAATGAAGAGGTATTTGTCTGTAAGGACTTAAAGGTTGACTTTGAAAAGTATCAGATAACCCTAAACGGGGAACCGGTACACTTTACACCAAATGAGTTTAAGATACTGAAACTGTTAATTGAACACAGAGGCAAGGTATTGACTCATAAGTTCATTCAGGAAAATGTCTGGGGTTATCAGTCAGAAGATGTATACCAGTCATTAAGAGTGTACATGGCAGCCTTAAGAAGGAAAATAGAAAAGGATACATCCAACCCGGAATACATCATTACCGAAGTTGGCATAGGATATCGATTTGTGGAAGGTGATTAACCTTCCATTTTTGTTATAATGGATATATGAAGAGAGTTTTGGCAGTCATCTGGCAGTTTACATGGGGCATCATTCAGTCGTTATGCGGACTGGTTCTTTTTCTGTTGAACATTAATAAGAAGCATTACTGGTACAGAAATGCGGTCGTTACGGAATGGTATCATGAAGGAAGTGTTTCCCTGGGCTTGTTTCTGTTTGTGGAAGTAAGTAAGAGAACTCTTGGCAAGAGCATCAGGGATATTGGTGAAGAAAGAACGACAAAATACATAATCATGCATGAATACGGTCACTCAATTCAGTCAATGATACTGGGACCTTTATACATGCTTGTGATCGGCATACCGTCAATCTTATGGTGCAATGTACCGTATTTCAATAAGTTCAGAAGAAGCAGGGAAATGTCCTATTATGCCTTCTATACGGAAAAATGGGCCAACAGTCTTTCTAAAAGAATGACTGGCGAAGAAGTAAAACTGCGTTAATCCGTTATAGTTTAGATAATAAGTTTGCTCTATAATAAGATTGTAAACTGGAATATGAATAATAATAATATCAGGAGGAATTATGGAAAAGAAATTAACAGTTACCAATAAGGAAGATGGTGTTGTCTTACACGGTAATCTTTTTTATGATGACAATTCAAAAAAGGGACTGATCCTTTTACTGCATGGCATGGCAGAACATAAGGAAAGATATGCCCACACAATCGAAAAGCTGGTTGAAAACGGTTATGCCGTATTATCAACTGATGAAAGAGGACATGGTGAAAGTGCCATCGTCAAGGGCTACTTTGCCAAGGAAAAGGGCTGGCTGAGAAATGTTTCTGACCAGTATGCTTTATACCAGGAAGCTAAGAAGACCTGTGACTTACCGTTGATTGTATTTGGTCATTCAATGGGTACATTAGTTGCCAGAAGTTTCTTGAAGAGACATGAAGATGAAGTTACCAAGGTTGTATTGACCGGCACCCCTAGCAATAATAAGGCCGTTAACGTTGCCATTACATTATGTAATGTAATCAAGAAGTTCAAGGGTGAAGAATACAGAAGTCCATTATTGAATAAATTATGCTTCGGTGCATTTAACAGTGCCATTAAGGATCCAAAGACTGACTATGACTGGTTAAGTGTCAATGAAGAAAACGTCAAGGCCTATATCGCTGATGATGACTGCGGTTATACTTTTACGGTATTAGGCTTCAAGGACATGTTTGAAGGCATGAAGGACGTCTATGAAGCAGCTGGCTGGAAAATCAGAAAGAACGATTTACCTATCAGATTCTTCAGCGGTTCTGAAGACCCTTGCATGGGTAATCTTGATGGCTTAAAGGAAGCCGTAGACATCTTAAAGAGCTTTGGCTATCAGAACGTTGACTATAAGACCTATGAAGGTTACCGTCATGAGATCTTAAATGAAGAGATCAGAGATGACGTCATTAACGACATCGTTGAATTCCTGGATAAGTAATGATGGATAAAAGTGAACAGGCCGTAATCAATAAGCATAACGGCTGTAACTGTGCCCAGGCTGTTCTGATGTGCTACAGTGATGAACTGGGCATTTCAGAAGAAACGCTTAAGAAGATGGGTGCGGCCTTCGGGGTTGGCATGGGCTGCATGGAGGCAACCTGTGGTGCCCTGTGTGCCGTGGAAATGATCCTTGGCCTTGAGAAATATGAAGGTAAGCCGATCTTAAGAAATGCCAGGGAACTTCATGAGGAGTTCAGGCATAGGTGTGGGGCTACCATCTGTAAGGATCTGAAGGGAATTGAAACCGGAAAGGTTCTGTGTGAATGTGATGACTGTGTTAGAAACGCAGTCAGGATACTGGAAAGTAAAAGATCGTAACTTAGTGTTACGATCTCTTTTTTTACAGAATGTTGTTTAACCAGCCGGTACAGAGCTCTGCCCATTTATGAACCTGTGGAATGTCGCTGGCCAGATCATTGTGCCCATCCGCTAAGGCTATGCCATGGACGCCTTCAGGGAACAGGTGCATTTCAAACGGGATGCCCATGGCAGTTAAGGCCTGCCCTAAGGTAAATGAATTACGCGGGTCATCACTGTTGGTCTGCCAGATGAACATCGGCGGTGTCTCTCTGGAAACACTGACTTCAGGAGAATAATAGATCAATTCATCCTTGGTCGCGAAGAACGGGTTTCTGATCTTATCACTGAATGGATCAACGAAGAAACCGCCCGGTAAGCCGGCAAAGGCGAATGCGCCATATCCGATGACAGCGCCATCAGGACGGCAGGATTCTCTTTCGATCGGATCTTCACTTTCTTTATGGCCATAGTCAAATCTGGTTGCGGCATTTCCCGATAACATGCCGCCGGCGGAAAAGCCCATGCACACGATTTTATCGGTAACGTTTAATTCATCTTTCTTATTTCTGATGAGTCTGATGGCTCTCTGCATGTCATCCAGACAGTCCTTGCGGCTGTATGGCTTTAATCTGTAAGTCAGAATGGCCGTATTGAAACCGGCATCAGCGAAATACCTGGCAACGTTAAATCCTTCGCAGCCGGTTCTTGATTCAAAACCGCCCCCGCAGGCAACTATTATCGTTCCTCTTTTTTCAGCTGTATTCTGAGCCGGTACGAAGATGACTGACGGTTCGATCTGTAACGGGTCTCTGTCATCCCAGTTCGGGGTTTCTCCTTGAGGCCATAAAGGCATGACATTGAATCTCTTAACGGCCCTGTTCCAGGTTGTCAGATTCTGTTCCAGATTAAAGGTACCGTCTGGTTTGCGGTGTTTTGAAATGTTTATGATGACGGCGTCTTCTGCGACGACCTTTTTTAATTCCTCATAGTTTTCCTGATACATTTTAGTACCTCCTATAAAAAAGGTTCATGTCCTGAGACATGAACCTGTGGGTTTTCTACAGTAAATTTGTCTCTGTTTCAGCGTCGAATACGTGCAGCAGATTCTGGTTGAAGTTGAAGGTAAATGGCTTGCCTAAGGCAACCTTATCCAGATCAAGGTTTGCAGTTGGGATAACTGCGACAATGTCATCACCGTTCAGGTTGATGTGCAGATGTACTTCTGAACCCATCATTTCTGATACTTCAATTGTACCTGTGAAGCCTTCATCACTCATTTCAATGTGGACAGGTCTGACGGCTACGACGACTGTCTTTTCAGGTGTATTGGCTGCCTTTAAGGCTGTCTGATGCTTTTCATCAAGCTTCAGGTCTCTGCCCTGAATGGTTACGTAGTAATCGCCATCCTTGATGGTCATTGGAATGTTATGGAAGAAGTTGATCTGCGGTGTACCTATGAATCCGGCAACGAAAGTATTAACAGGGTGGTTGAATACTTCCTGAGGAGTACCTACCTGCTGGATGAATCCGTCCTTCATGACAACGATTCTGTCACCTAAGGTCATGGCTTCTACCTGGTCATGAGTAACGTATACGAACGTTGTATCGATCTTCTGACGCAGTCTGATGATTTCTGAACGCATCTGACCACGCAGCTTGGCATCCAGGTTACTTAATGGTTCATCCATTAAGATTACCTGTGGCTGTCTTACGATGGCACGTCCGATGGCAACTCTCTGTCTCTGGCCGCCTGATAATGCCTTTGGTAATCTGTCCAGGATCTGAGTGATTTCCAGAGTTCTGGCAGCTTCCTTTACCTTGCGGTCGATTTCTTCCTTAGGCAGCTTGGCCAGTTTTAATGAGAAGGCCATGTTATCATAGACTGTCATGTGTGGGTATAATGAGTAGTTCTGGAATACCATTGCGATGTTACGGTCTCTTGGTGCAATGTTATTTGAGAATACATCGCCAATGTATAATTCACCGGATGTGATCTCTTCCAGACCGGCGATCATTCTCAGGGTTGTTGACTTACCACAGCCTGAAGGTCCGACTAATACGACGAATTCCTTGTCCTTGATGAACAGGTTGAATTCCTGAACGGCTACGACGCCTTCATCAGTGATCTGCAGATTTGGAACGAAACCTTCCTCTGGTGCAGTTTCCTGTTTCTTCTTAGCTTTCTTCTTGTTTGACTTTGCCTCTTCAGGTGTAATTGGGTAAATCTTCTTGATGTTCTTAAATGTAATACTTGCCATTATGATTCGCTCTGATGACTCAGCCTCCGCCTTGTCACCTCATTCTGAACCGACATGAAGGTTCAGAACATTTTCAGCATGTCTCCACTATGCTGACCCGTGAGCAACGGAATACCTCCTTTTCTTTACCGCGATTATTGGTGGAGAGCAGTATTTTTCAACCATATTATTACAGATATATTAAAATGCTCCTTTAAATTATGTAATAAGGATTTCCAAAAAAAATGAAACGGTGAATTATTTTTGTTATTATTAATTAAGAAACACATCCGGGAGATAACGATATGAACATAATCCACGTCATTGAAAAGATACCGTTCATTGAAGCGGAAATATTTGAGCACTGGGGCCTGCCTTACATGATCTTACTGTATCTGATCGATGCCTTCTGTACCTACAGAATGTGCCGGCAGTTTGGTGAACCGACCTGGACAAGCTTCATACCGTTCTACAACTGGATCGTGGTGTTCAGACACTGCTGGAACATGACCGCCTTCTATCAGCACGTTACTTTGGAAGTACTGGGTCTGGTCATACCGCTGTTCATTGAACACTTCATCAGGGGAGAAATACTGACCTTCATCTTTACGGTTCTTGATCTGGCGGTAGCCTTCATGGCTGTCAAGCACGCCATTGAGATCGGTGAGTTTACATTGAAGTCATATGGCTATGACCATCATAAGTATTTTTGGTCTATCTTCATCTTTGATGCCGTACTGTTACTTACCTTAAAGGGCAGATATCTGGGAAACATGAGTCACGAAACATCTGATTGAGTTCAGATGTTTTTTTTATAAATTAATGAGTTTATTTTAATTCTTTATCTTTTTTCAGTCTGTTATGCTGAAACTGATAAAGAGGATCAATAATATGCATGAAATAAAAACAGTTAAAGTAAATGGTATTACCCTGGCGTACCGTGAATACGGCAGCGGTGATAAGTATCTTCTGAGTACACAGAACTTTTTCTTCAAAGATTCACACATGGCCTTACTGGGACAGCCACCATATGACTATCACTGTTTCCTGGTCTACATGAGAGGCTATGGCGAATCTGAACACATATACGATCAGGAATTAAGAGATTATGCCAAGGTATGGGGTGAAGACCTGATCGCCTTCGCTGAAACAATGGGCATTCCTTCATTCTATTATACAGGCATTTCCCACGGGAACTGGGCCAGCTGGTACATTGCCTTCCACAGACCGGAACTTATCAGAGCCTATGTCTGTGTTGACGGCATTACCCAGTATCATGAACAGCGTGACTTACCGGCACCATTGGCAAAGATGAGAGATCATGCTGAAGAATTTGTCGGCAATGAGGAACAGTTAAGAAAGACAGCCTGGATTGAAACCTGGCCAACGGAAAATCCACAGAGACTGGCCAGAAGAAAGGCTAACTTTGAAGAGCATCTGGACATTTTAATGCACCGCAGGAAGGAAGAATTTGCCTTACCGATGTTAGGTGACATGACCGGCTGTAATGCTAAGAGTGAAGAAGAGCTGATGGCTAGGCTTCACGAAATAAACTTCCCGGTATTGATCTGGGAAGGCGGTCTTGATCCACTTGCTACTCCTGAAGAAGCCTTGAAGGTGGCCAAGGCTATCCCAGGCGGCACATTACTCATGTATCAGCACCTGGGTCATGGTGGGGCTGATGAGATGCCGGAATTAGCAGCCAGAGACTGTGACAGATTCTTTAAGGATGTAGAGGGCAGGATCCTCTAGGAGAAATGATATGAAATTACAACTGGCAATGATCTTCGGCGAACACATGGTGTTGCAGAGGGATCAGGAAATAAAAGTATGGGGCAAGAGCTGTGAAAACGATACTGTTACGGTTGAACTGAATGAGCAGACTGAAAAAGCTGAAACCGTAAAGGGAAACTGGATGGTTACACTGAAACCTGAAGAGGCTAATGAGAAGACCTTCTTAAGAGTAACCAGTAAAAAGACAGGTGAATCAATTCAGTTCAATGATGTGGCAATCGGTGAAGTATGGCTGGCAGGCGGTCAGTCAAACATGGAATTTCTGATGAAGTATGACTACGACTTCACTGATACCTGTAAACTTGAAAATGATGACTTACTGAGATATTTCTGTTACCCGCATGTACCTTTCCATGGCTATCTGGATTATAACGACATTCCTGATGAAGGATACTGGCGCAAGTGGACTGATGAAAGGGAAAGAAGTTATTTCTCAGCCATTGCGACCTACATGTCAATGACTTTGAGAAAGAAACTGAATGTACCGGTCGGCATCATCAACTGTAACTGGGGCGGCTCACCAGCCTTAGCCTGGGCTGATCCTAAGAAGATCGAAGATGATGAGACATTCAAGACAGTAGTTGACTGGCAGAAGAGAAACCTGGAAAATACGGACTGGCCAAAGTACATCACAGCCAGTGAAAAGCCATTACCGGAAAAGAGTGCGGCAGAGCTGGAGTTTGAAAATAAATTCATGATGGGTGAGGACATGACGGAGTTCTTCAAGAACTTTGATCCGTCAAAGATGCCGCAGCCAGATTATGCTTTATTTGCCTTAGGCCCACGTTCCGTAGTAAGACCTGGCGGCTTATATGAAACAATGCTTAAGCCGATTGCACCATATGGCATTAAGGGCGCCCTATGGTATCAGGGTGAAGATGATGATGCCCGTGAGTGGGTAGATTTCTATGATAAGAGTGTTAAGGCAATGATCGAAAGCTGGCGTGAGTTATGGGGTCATGAATTCCCGTTCATCATCATTGAGCTGGCACCGTTCATGGGCGTAGGCGTTACCGGGGCCAAGAGATATGATGACATGCGTAAGAAACAGGACAAGGTAGCTGAAGATGTTAAGAACGTTTATCCTGTCTGCATTCTGGACGCTGGGGAACAGTATAACATTCACCCGCGTCATAAGAAGGTTGTCGGCAAGCGTGTCGGTAATATTGTAATGAAGCACGTATATGGCGATGATTCATTAACGGCTGACTGTCCGAGAGCAGTAAGTGCTGAACGTAAGGGAAATGAAATAACAGTCAGATTCATTAACAGTGCTGAAGGCCTGAAGGTCAAAGGTGATCTTAGGGAAGAACTGAAGGTACAGGTTAATGGACAGAATGTTGATTTTGAATATGAAGTAAGTAACGATAAGCTGAAGATAAGCGCTGAGCTGAATGGGGATAAGGCAGTAATCAGATACTGCATTTCCAACTGGTGCATTGCCAGACTGTTCAATTCAGAAGATAACCCAGCCTTTGGCTTTGAATATGAGGTATGAACGTGAAGATAAGAGAAGTTGTTGATAAGATACTGGCCTATCATCCTGATCTGGGTGACTATCATGGCTGCGATGACTATAAGTGCGGTGATCCTGATAAGGAATGCACGGGTGTTGTTACGGCACTTACACCTAACATTTCAGTAATCAGAAAGGCAATTGAGTTAAATGCCAATCTGATCGTTGTTCATGAGCCGACTTTCTATACATCAGCTGATGAGGACGGCTGGAATGAACCGTTTGAAAACAGTGTCTATGAGGAAAAGAGAAAACTGCTGGATGATCATGGCATTGTCGTCTGGCGTGACCATGACCACATGCACGCCAATCAGCCTGACAGCATCTTTACCGGTGTATTAAAGTATCTGGGCTGGAATGATTACGTAAATGACAATGATACCGGATCATACGGTCACTATCTGGTAAAAATCCCGGAAATGACCTTAAGAGATCTGTGCCGTCATCTGATCGATACGATTGGCTTACACGGTTTGAGATTCATCGGTGATCCTGAAGCCAAGGTATCATCAGTTGCCCTGGTTGGCCATCTTTACCCATCCCGTTATCATAAGAAGGACGGCACGGAAGGTGAGTATTCCGTCAGCATCATTGACGTAATGGAAAAGGGAGCTGATGTAATTCTGCCGGGAGAAATAATTGACTGGACGGTACTGTCATATGTCAGAGATGCCGTTGAATTAGGGAAGACCAGAGCAGTCATCAATGCCGGTCACTTCAATTGGGAAGAGCTGGGCATGAAGTACATGAAGGACTGGTTAGGTGAGCTGGTTGGTGAAGAATTAAAGGTAACATATGTCCCAAGCGGAGACATGTATGATTTCATAAAACAGGGAGAGTAAACCATGAAGATCAAGGAAGCATTACCGTTATTACAGGTACACGGACGTACCATATTTGATGAAGAAAAGGAAGCACTGTTCTGTAACTGGACCATGTCCGGTCTGACTGTAAGGTTAAGAGGAAAAGTGTTAAGAGTTAAATTGTTAGCCTTAAGCGATCAGCTTCCTGGCATGCCGGGCATGCCGACACCCCCAGCAGACTGGCCATGTGTTGGGACAGTGGTAAACAATGAACTTGTCTACCGCCATGAATGCCGTGAAGCTGAACAGTGGCTGACAGTCTGGGAAAGTGAAGAAGCGCAGACTATTGAAATTGAGCTCAGAAAGCTGTCAGAAAATGCCAGAGGAAAGCTTGGCATTGCGGAAATTGAAACAGATGGTGAACTGTTACAGGCTGAAAGAAAAAACAGAAAAGTAATGGAAGTCATTGGGGACTCAATTACCTGCGGTTTTGGCAATGAAGCTGAAAACAATGGCATGGTATTCAGAACAAGTGAAGAGAACGGTTTCCTGTCATATGCGGCATTGGCTGCCAGAGAACTGGATTATGAACTGAATATGATCTGTGAATCAGGCATATCAGCTGCCAAGCCGGAACACCCGATGTTCCCGATGCATGCGATGGAAGACATCTATGAATATACAGATGAATTATATGATCATAAGAGAGGCGCAGAACCGGCTAAGTGGGATTTTGAAAAAAAACATAATGACATCGTCGTAGTCAATCTTGGTACCAATGATTCCAACCCAATCAGATTCTACCGTGACTTTGGAGAAATCGAAACCATGGAAAACTGGTTCCATGTCCGCTATAAGGAATTCATCAGGCAGTTAAGAAGAGCCAACGGTCCTGATACCTGGATATTATGCGGCTTAGGTTCAATGGATTACTATCTGTATTACCATATCAGAGACATTGTCGCTGAGCTGAAAGAGGAAACAGGAGATCAGAGACTGGAGTGCTTTGAATTCATCCCGATCAACGTAATGTTTGAAGGATATGGCGCAATGGGTCATCCTTCTGTAAAAACTGATTTACGAATGGGCAGGGAATTGGTAAATTATATTCGTAAGTTTGTAAAGGAGAGTTAAAATGCTCAGAGACATAATTAAGAATGTAAAAGGGAGCAAGCCTGCCGAAGTAACAGGTTCAATTCCAAGCGGCGACATGCCAGGTGATAAGGTTCAGATCAATGAATCACACATTACCAAGGCTACCGTAATCTTTCCGGAATTATTAGGAAAGCTGGAACTTGTTGAAGGTGACAAAGCCGTAGTAACCGTCTTTGGCGGTTCAGGTGTCGGTAAGAGTGAAATAGCCAGCTTACTGGCCTATTATCTGAATTCAGCCGGTATCGGTACCTATGTCTTATCAGGCGATAATTACCCGTTCAGAATACCGCTGTACAATGATGCTGAAAGAGCATCCATCTTCAGGGCTGAAGCTTTGAAGGGCTTATTAAAGGAAAAGAAATACAGTTCAGATAATCAGAAGGTATTAAATGAACTGTGGGCAAACGAAACCGACAGTGATCCTAAGATGTGCGAACAGTATCCGTGGCTTAAGGAATATCAGAAGGCCGGCAGAAAGGCCTTGGCCGGTTATCTGGGAACAGACAGGGAACAGGACTTCGGTCAGTTAAATGACATCATTGCTCAGTTTAAAAGCGGCAGTGAAAAGATCTTCTTAAAGAGAATGGGCAGAAGTGAAGATGCCCGCTGGTATGATGAAATAGACTTCAGCAACATTCAGGTACTGGTCATTGAGTGGACTCATGGCGGTAATGAAAAACTGGACGGTGTTGATGTCAGAGTACTGCTTAACTCAACACCTGAGGAAACCAGAGAACACAGACGTTTAAGAGCCCGTGATGGCAAGACTGATTCAGCCTTTACAACCATGGTTCTGGAAATTGAACAGACATTGTTAGACTCTCAGGCACCAAAGGCTGACATCATCATTTCCAAGTCTGCCGAATTAATGAATCCAGAGGATTTCAAGAGGTAGAAACATGCAGAAGAAAATGAGCATCGGGGCATTGTTGAATGCCTATCCGGACAGTGTTGGCGGCAAGCTGGCTGACATCGTTTCCTTATTGAAGAGAGATGAATTCAAGGGCGCTTTCCAGTCTTTCTACATTCTGCCGAGTGTCTTCAATACCGATCTGGACAGAGGCTTTTCGCTGATAAACTATGACTTAAGTGAAACTTATGCTTCAGATGAAGACATAAAGGATCTGCATGACATGAATGTTGATCTGATGATGGACTTCATCCTGAATCACATATCAGTTCTTTCACCGCAGTTTCAGGACATCATAAAGAACGGTGAGAATTCAAAGTACCGTGACTTCTTCATTAACTGGAACACTTTCTGGGAAGGCTATGGCGAAATGGGACCTGACGGTTACATCGTTCCAGATCAGAAATACATCAAGGACATGTTCTTCCGCAAACCGGGTTTACCAATCCTGATGGTCAGATTCCCGGACGGCAGAGATGTACCTTACTGGAATACCTTCTATCAGGAAGTGATTTATAACAAGGTTGATCCACTGGAACTGGTCAGAAACTGTAATATGCAGTATCAGAGTGCCGTTGACATCAGTAAGAAGGTCAATGAGGCACTGGATAAGAAGACTGCTCCTGAAGACATTGAATTGGGAGAACATGACAGATACAAGCAGACGGTAGTTGACTATCTGCAGGCTCACAGAAGCTATCTGGGCCAGATGGACATGAACATCAAGTCGCCGTTAGTCTGGGATTACTACCGTGATACCTTGAAGAGACTATCTGACTATGGTGTGGCAATCGTCAGACTTGATGCCTTTGCCTATGCACCAAAGGAACCGGGAGAAAGAAACTTCCTCAACGATCCGGGAACATGGGACTTGTTAGGCAAGGTTGATGAGATCGCCAGTGAATACGGACTGACCTTATTACCGGAGATCCATGCCAGCTATTCCGAAAAGACCTATGAGTTACTGGCTAAGAAGGGCTACATGGTATATGACTTCTTCCTGCCGGGTTTAATGATCGATGCCTTCATCAGAAAGAACGGCATCTATCTGAAGAAGTGGGCTGATGAAGTAATTGAAAACAACATCAGAACCGTCAACATGCTGGGCTGTCATGACGGCATTCCACTGCTTGACTTAAAGGGTCTGTTACCGGAAGAAGACATTCAGAACATGATCGACATCGTAGTTGACCGTGGCGGTTATGTAAAGGATCTGCATGGGGCCAAGAATGTTTACTATCAGGTAAATGCGACCTTCTACAGTGCCTTAGGTGAAAGTGATAAACGCATGTTAATGGCCAGAGCCATTCAGCTGTTCATGCCTGGCAAGCCGCAGATCTGGTATCTTGACTTATTCGCCGGCAAGAATGACTATGAAGCCATGGCCAAGGCCGGGGTAGGAGGTCATAAGGAGATCAACCGTTCCAACCTGTCACTGGCAGATGCTGAGAAAGCACTGGAAAAGGACGTAGTTAAGAAGCAGCTGGAATTACTGAAATTCAGAAACAGCTGTCCGGTATTCAGCGAAGATGCGGACATTACCGTTGACTGTAATGAGTCACTGTTAACGATCAGCTGGAGCAATGTTCATGGCACGGCGACACTGAAAGTTGACTTTGAAAAGGAAACATACAGCATAGAAACAGCATAGGGAGACGAAAGTCTTCCTTTTTTTTAAAAATTTTTAAGAAAACGTTTTTAGTATGAAAATCTCAAAAACCCTTTTGTCATCGGGGTTTTTGAAATTCTGTCTTTTTTTGGACAGGTTTGCACGTGAAAAAAGGGCCTTCATGTTCATTTACATCATTATTAAATGGGATTATAATGAAATCGCTTACAAAAGTAGTGAAGGGAGATAATATGAAAAAGCTATTTTGTTTATTAATGAGTTTATTATTAGTAGTTTCTTTAGCTGCCTGCGGCGGAAACGGCGGTAATAAACCAGCAGCTGAAACTTCCGAAGTTCAGAAGATAATCGCTGAAGCTCAGAACATGACTCTGGAAGAATTAGCTAAGAAGGCCATTGAAGAATCTAATGGCAAGACATTCTATGGTGTAGGTAACTCAAGCCGTGGTAAATCAGCTTTACCACTGTTCATTGCTTATTTACAGTCAATTGATCCTTCATATGACATGAAGTTTGAATGGCAGCAGCCAAAGAACAATAAGATCTTTGACCAGCTGACCGCAGACGGATTAAAGGAAACCGGTACATTCGCAATGACCCTGATCCAGGATGGTAACCAGATCGAATCCAAGATGGTTCAGACCGGTGTCTTAGACACATTCATTCCAAAGGGATGGGCAGAAGCTAACGGTACAACACCTGACAAGTACGAAGGTTATTTACCATTACAGACATTGAATAAGATCTTCGAATACAACAATGTAGACCCTGACAAGAAATATACTAACTGCTGGGATTTCGTTGCTGAAGGCGAACACGGCTTATTCATGGGCATTGACTCAGAAATCGTTGGTAAGAACTTCTTATACATGCTGACACAGGACAAGTATGCTACATACTTAAAGGAAGCTTATGACAAGTTGCCAGCTGACAAGCAGGCTTACTTCAAGACAACCATCGACGCTGTTGAAAAGGATGCCAAGGAATTAGGCTTAGGCGAAAACGGCAAGTACGCATTAGCATGGATCAAGTTATGGGTTAACAGCTATAACGAACAGACAGATGACGGCCCAATCTGTAACATCTTAGTTAAGAAGTCATCAGTTGACCAGTTCGGTTTATTAGTTTACTCAAAGGTTCGTTCAGTTGAAGAAACAGATGAAACATCAGTTACTAACCTGAACGTTGCTGCATATCAGGATGGCTATGAAGGCATCGGCGGTTACGCTTACTGTCATTACCTGTTTGTAACAGATAATTCACCATTACCATGGACAGCATGTGCATTCATCGCATACATGGTTGAAACAGTTGATGGCTTCTCTGCTTGGGGCAAGGACTTAGGCGGTTATTCTTCTAACCCATTAGTTGCTCAGGAAACAGAAGCTAAGTTCCATCATTCAGAAGGCTTATCTGCAAAGGTTGTCTGCGATACAACTAAGGACAGAGGCTATGACTGGTGGACAAACCAGGGTAAGTTAGTTGTCGAAGATCCTAAGTACTGCGCATCAGTAGCATTCACAGTTGGCTCATGGATTGAAATGCTCGACAAGTATACACCACAGTAAATCGAATTAATTAGAAAAATAATAATATCGGTTAAATAGATAGAGCCTTCGTATTTTTGCCACGAAGGCACTATCTTTATAGGAGAGATAATTTATGTCAAAATCAATGAAAATAAGAATCAACAGCATAAAGACCTATCTCAGCAAGCCACAGAACGTAATCCTGATCCTTACCGGATTACTGGTAACCTTTACCACCATCGCGCCAATTGTGGCCATCATCCGTGATACCTTCCAGATTCACCCTGGTACAATTGACCAGTATCTGTCAGGTAAGGCTAACGGCTTTACCCTGGTAAACTATGTTGACCTGTTCACCAGCGGCTTGGCAAAGACAAATTTGTGGAACCCATTGATGAATACGGTAATACTGGCCATCGGTTCATGTACCTTTGCCATTCTCTTTGGCGGCATCTTTGCCTACCTGGTAACCAGAACAAACATGGCATTCAAGAAGTATCTGAGTTCAATCTTCATCTTCCCATACATCATGCCGCAGTGGACTCTGGCTGTAGTATGGCAGAACCTGTTTAACTCAAATCAGGTAACCGGTACCGCAGATGGTTTACTGGCTTCACTGTTTGGCATTCACATGCCGGCCTGGTGGTGTCTGGGCTTGTTCCCATGTATCATCGTTTTGGGCATGCACTATGCCCCGTTTGCCTACATTCTGATCGGTGGCATTTTCAAGAACATGGACGCCAACCTGGAAGAAGCTGCGACGATTCTGGATACACCAAGATGGAAGATCTTTGCCAGAGTTACCATTCCTATGGTCAAGCCGGCGATCTTATCAACCATCCTGTTAGTAGCTGGTTCTACGATAGGTTCATACCCGGTACCTCATTACTTAGGCTTACCGACCCTGGCAACGAAATATGTTTCAATGAACGACAAATATACCGGTGAGGCATCCATAATAGCCATCATCATGATGTTGTTCGGCGTAGCCATCATGTATCTGAACCAGAGGTCATTACATTCGCGTAAGTCGTATACGACAGTTACCGGTAAGAGCGGACAGATCACAAAGGTCAATTTAGGTAAGACAGGACGTTATGTCATCGCAGTGATCTTTGTATTTATCACTTTCTTTACCTCAATATTCCCAATCATTTCGTTTGCCTTTGAAACATTCCTGCCTAACCCAGGAGACTATTCATTCCTGTATACCGGCAATACGAATAACCTGACAACGAAGTGGTGGGTAACATCAGAGAACATTACTGAAAACGGCATGTATGGTCAGCTTGGTATCTTGCATAACAAGACCATCTGGAACGCTTTCCGCGGCACCATTCTGGTAGCGGTAATCTGTTGTCTTACAGCCGGTACGATCGGAACACTGATCGGCTATGCCGTCAGTAAGGACCGTCATGGCAAGCTGGCAAGCTATGTTAACTCCATGGCCTTCTTACCGTACTTGATGCCATCAGTAGCCGTAGGTGCAGCTTACTTCATCCTGTTTTCATCAGGAAAGATCAATCTGTTTAATACCTATCTGGCATTGGTAATTGTCGGCACGGTTAAGTACATACCTTTTGCGTCAAGAAGTTCATTGAACTCCATGCTGCAATTGTCAAATGAGATTGAAGAATCAGCCATAATTCAGGATGTTCCTTGGATCAAGCGAATGACCAGAATCATCATTCCAATTCAGAAGTCATCAATCGTATCAGGCTTCTTACTGCCGTTTATGACCTGCTTGAGAGAACTGTCACTGTTCATGTTACTGTGTGTTCAGGGTTTCATTCTTTCAACAACATTGGACTACTTTGATGAAATGGGACTGTATGCCTTCTCAAGCGGCATCAACCTGATCCTGATAGTCACAATTTTAATCAGTAATTTCGTAGTTAATAAGATCACAGGCGCAAGCCTGGATGAAGGTATCGGAGGTTAAAACATGCCAAAAATCACATTGGAAAACGTAACAAAGCGTTGGGATAAATTCTACGCTGTTGAAGATCTTAACCTGGTAATTGAAGATAACGCATTCGTTACCCTGTTAGGTCCATCCGGCTGTGGCAAGACCACGACCTTAAGAATGATCGCTGGCCTGGAAACTCCTACATCCGGAAAAATCACGATCGGTGACCGTGTTGTATATGATTCTGCCGAAGGCATCAACATTCCTGCCAATAAGCGTAAGGTTGGATTCCTTTTCCAGAACTATGCATTATGGCCAAACATGACCGTATATGAAAACATCTCCTTCGGTCTGACTAACGTCAAGGAAGAGATGGATGAAATAGACTTTGATGCCCGTACTAACAACCGTCTGGCTGAAATCTTACATAAGCCGGAAGAAGTAGTAAAGGTAATTGAAGAATGTTATGACAAGAAGGGCAAACTTGATGAAAAGAAACTTAACATCAAGCTTATCGACCGTTTTGAAATTTCAACATTCACAGCCAAGAAACTGGCAGATTATAACTTACAGAAGGCTGATAATCTTAAGAGTGCAGCTGAAAAGTACGCTGCTGAATTAAGAAAGGCCGTTGAAGAAGCCAGAAAGAAGGCAGAACTGTCAGGTAATACCTTAAGTAAAGACTTTACCGTCATGAAGGGCGATAAGCCTGTCCGTAAGGTCCGTAAGCTGACCAAGGAAGAAATTGATTTAAGTATCAGAAGAGTATCACGTATTGTTAAAATCGGAATGTTCATGGACAGATATCCGGCAGAACTGTCAGGCGGCCAGCAGCAGAGAGTTGCCATCGCCCGTACCTTGGCACCAGAGCCATCAGTAC